>JAFTWZ010000010.1 GCA_017465055.1 Alistipes sp.
TTAAGGGTAGTTCGCGCCTAAAGGCGCTAAAGGGTAGTTCGCAGGCGGAGCCTGCTAAAGGGTAGCTCGCTCGCTGGCGCGAGCTAAAGGGTAGTGAAGGGAGCAGGCTGCTTTGTGCGGTTAAAGCGTTGTCGCTGGCGTGGGAGGTTGGTGCGGGGGCTTGCGCGTGGAGGATTAAGGGTAGTTCGCGCCTAAAGGCGCTAAAGGGTAGTTCGCAGGCGGAGCCTGCTAAAGGGTAGCTCGCTCGCTGGCGCGAGCTAAAGGGTAGTGAAGGGAGCAGGGAGGTCGGTGCGATTAAAGCGTTGTCGCTGGCGTTGTCGCTGACGTGGGAGGTTGGTGCGGCTGAAGCGTTGTCGCTGACGTGAGAGTGGGTTACGATGAGTTACTATGAGTTTCGCTGGGTTACTATGACGGCAAGGTCGGTGCGGCTAAAACGTTGTCGCTTACGCTAAACTCCTTAAATTCCCTAAACTCCTTAAGCTCCTTAATCTCCCTTTAGCGCCGCAGGCGCGAGCTACTCTTTAGCGCCGTTAGGCGCGCACTACTCTTTAGCGCCTTTAGGCGCGAACTACCCTTCTACTACCCTTCAACTACCCTTCCGCTTTAGCGGTGGCCGTAAGGCCAACCCCAATTTGTTGTCAAAAGGTAGTAGATACAACGCTCGGCAAAAATGCCGTCGATGGGTAGTACTTTGACGTACGTCCCATTGACGGCACTTTTTGTTAGCGGCAGTAGATGCTGCCTTTTCACAACAAATTACTTGCGAGCATTCTTCGCCTCAATACACTCCGTCGCGTGGGGAACACGCAACAGACGCTCGCGAGGGATGAGCTTGCCTGTGGTCTTGCAGATGCCATAGGTCTTATTGCGGATGCGCACTAACGCCATCTCGAGATTGCGGATAAACTTAGCCTGACGCTGCGCAAAGAAACCATACTCCTCGCGCGAAAGGGTCATAGCCCCCTCCTCCAACACCTTGAACGTGGGCGACGAATCCTCGGTGTCGTTCTCGTTGCTCGTAGCGCTGCGAAGCATCTCGAACTCGGCACGCGCAGCGGCCAACTTCTCCTCTATCAACTGGCGGAACTCCTCGAGCTCAGCATCGGTGTAACGGGTCTTCTCTTCTGCCATAATCGTAACGTTTTAGTACTCTCAACCCCGTTGGGTCACGTACGGTTATACATATCGCCACTCAGCCTCACTGACCGGGTGACACTCTTATAATAAGCGAAGATATACAAAAATTATGAAATACGCAAATATAATCAAAAAAAAGTGTAGCCCACGAACTTATGGACTACACTCGTAAAGGTATATTCGCGTCGGTCTACGCCTTAGTAACAGCGATTGTGACGGGGTTCTCGTCGATATCCGAGGCGATGACATAGTCGCCTGCAGGCGCGGCTACAGCCTTAACCTCGACTGCGAGGGTCTGCTGCGCGATATACTCGGCGAAGCTCTCGACAGCTGGCGCTGTAAGCTCCGTAGCCTCTATCTCGACACGTATCTTATCCGTAACCTCGAAGCCCGACTCCTTGCGGATGTTCTGGATGCGGTTGACAAGCTCGCGGGCAACACCCTCGCGACGAAGCTCGTCGGTGATGGTGATATCGAGAGCGACGGTGAGCTTACCCTCCGACGCTACTAACCAGCCGGGCATATCCTCCGACGTGATCTCGAAGTCGGCAGGGGTAACCGTAATCTGCTGGCCTGCAACCTCGAGCTGCATCTCTTCGCACGACTCAATAGCGGCAATCTGCTCCTGAGTGAAGGTGGCCAAGAGTGCCGACATAGGCTTAGCAAGCTGAGCGTAGCGCTGGCAGAAGGTCTTGAAGTTGAGCTTGATACGCTTGGTAATGATACCCGTAGTATCGGCGATAAGCTCGATATCCTTAACGTTCACCTCGCCCATAATGAGCGCGCTAACCTTCTCGATATGTGCGGCCATAGCCTTGTCGAGCACAGGGATGATAATCTTCTGCAGTGGCTGGCGCACCTTGATGTTCACCTTGCGGCGCAGAGCCAGCACCATAGATGAGGCGCGCTGCGCAAGCGACATCATAGTTTCGAGCTGCGAGTCGATAAGCGCGGCATTGCACGTAGGATACTCGGCAAGGTGCACGCTCGACTCTGTATGGCGGCCGCTGATGGCGTTGAGGTCGCAGAAGATGCGGTCGGTGATAAATGGTGCGATAGGCGCAGCAAGCATAACCACCGTCTCGAGGCAGGTGTAGAGCGTCTGGTATGCCGCGAGCTTATCCGTAGTGAGCTCGCCACCCCAGAAGCGCTTACGGTTCAGGCGCACGTACCAGTTCGAGAGGTTCTCGTCGACAAACTGGTCGATACGGCGTGCCGCAGGCGTAGGGTCGTAGTCCTCGAGCGAGGCGGTGACGTCGCGGATGAGCGAGTTGAGCTCCGAGAGTATCCAGCGGTCGATCTCGGGGCGCTCCGAGACTGGAATCTCGGCCTCGCGGCCTGTGAAGCCGTCGATGTTGGCATAGAGCGCGAAGAACGAGTAGGTGTTGTAGAGCGTGCCGAAGAACTTACGGCGGCACTCGTCGACGCCATCGACGTCGAACTTAAGGTTATCCCAGGGCTGCGAGTTGGAGATCATATACCAGCGCGTAGCATCGGCGCCATACTTCTTAAGCACCTCGAATGGGTCGACGCCATTACCGAGACGCTTCGACATCTTGTTGCCATTCTTGTCGAGCACAAGGCCGTTCGAGATGATATTCTTGAAGGCCACAGAGTCGAACAACATAGTAGCGATGGCGTGGAGCGTATAGAACCAGCCACGTGTCTGGTCGACACCCTCGGCGATGAAGTCGGCAGGGTATATCTGGTCGAAGCCCTCCTTATTCTCGAATGGGTAGTGCACCTGGGCATAAGGCATAGCACCCGAGTCGAACCACACGTCGATGAGGTCGGGCTCGCGGCGCATAGGCTCGCCCTTAGACGATACCAATACGATGTTGTCGACATAGGGGCGGTGCAGGTCGATATTCTCGGTCGAGTAGTTCTCCTTCGACATATCGCCCACCTTGAAGTTCTTGTATGGGTTCTCGGTCATCACACCAGCGGCTACAGCCCTCTCTATCTCGGCGATAAGCTCCTCGATAGAGCCTATGCACTTCAACTCTGTGCGGTCCTCAGTGGCCCAGATAGGCAGTGGCGTACCCCAGAAGCGTGAGCGCGAGAGGTTCCAGTCGTTGATATTCTCGAGCCACTTGCCGAAGCGTCCCGTACCCGTAGACTCGGGCTTCCAGTAGATGGTCTTGTTGAGCTCCATCATACGCTCGCGCAGCGCTGTGGTGCGGATAAACCACGAGTCGAGGGGGTAGTACAACACTGGCTTATCGGTACGCCAGCAGTGTGGGTAGTTGTGGGTATGCTTCTCGATTTTGAATACGCGGCCACTCTCCTTGAGCTTGATGGCGATATATACGTCGAGCGACTCGGCCGCAGCGGCAGCCTTCTCGTCGTAGCGACCATCGACGGTGTACTGTGGGTCGTAGGCGTTCTTGACGTAGCGGCCCTCGTACTCCTTGTACGACTCGGCGATGCACTCCTCGACAAAGCGCTCGTCGAGCTCGCCCATAAGGTAGAACTTACCCGTGAAGTCGACCATAGGGCGTGTCTCGCCGCGCTTGTTAATCATAAAGAGCGAAGGGATGCCTGCCTGACGCGCTACGAAGGCATCGTCGGCACCGAACGTAGGTGCTATATGCACGATACCCGTACCATCCTCCACGGTGACATAGTCGCCGAGGATTACGCGGAAGGCCTTAGCCGACGCCTCGTGCCAGTCGCCCTTCTCGTCGCACTCCACAGGCTTAACCCAGGGGATGAGCTGCTCGTAGTGCATACCCTCGAGCTCCGTACCGCGCCACTTGCCCACAACCTCGAAGGGTATGAGCTTATCGCCAGCCTTGTAGGCGTCGAGCGCTATGCCCTCGGCCTTCTTGTTGAAGATGGTGTAGAGCAGCGGCTCGGCAACTACGGCCGTAATCTTTGCGCCATCGTAGGGGTTGTATGTGCGCACCGCAACGTAGTCATACTTAGGGCCTACGCAGAGCGCCGTATTCGAAGGCAGCGTCCAGGGTGTCGTCGTCCAGGCGAGGAATACGGGAGTACCCCACCCCTCCATCTCGGCCTTAGGCTCGAGGATGCGGAACTGCGCCGTACAGGTCGTATCCTTAACGTCGCGGTAGCAGCCCGGCTGGTTGAGCTCGTGTGTCGAGAGTCCCGTACCTGCTGCAGGCGAGTAGGGCTGGATGGTATAGCCCTTATAAAGGAGATTCTTCTCGTAGAGCTGCTTAAGCAACCACCACAACGTCTCGATAAACTTGTTGTCGTAGGTGATATACGGATCGTCCATATTCACCCAGTAGCCCATACGGCGAGTCAGGTCCTCCCAGATGTCGGTAAACTCCATCACCGCCTCGCGGCACTGCTTGTTATACTCCTCGATGGTGATCTTCTTGCCGATATCCTCCTTGGTGATGCCGAGACGCTTCTCTACGCCCAGCTCCACGGGCAGGCCGTGGGTATCCCATCCCGCCTTGCGGTGCACGAGGTATCCCTGCTGCGTCTTGAAGCGGCAGAACACATCCTTAATCGTACGCGACATCACGTGGTGGATGCCTGGCGTGCCATTTGCCGAGGGTGGGCCCTCGTAGAATACGAACGTGGGGTGTCCCTCGCGCGTCGTTATGCTCTTGTGAAAGGTGTCGTCCTCGGTCCAGCGTGCCAACACCTCGTCGGCTACGCGCGCAAGGTCGAGACCCTTATACTCTTTAAACTTGCTCATTGTTTATCTCCGATTATTGGTTACTTACTACTCCTCTACCTCGTCCTCGTCCGACTCGGCCATTGTGGTGTAAACGTTTGTCACGTCGTCATCCTCCTCGAGGTGCTCGATGAGCTTGTTTACCGCCTCGCGCTGCTCGGCAGTCAGCTCCTTGGTGTCGGTAGGTATGCGCACTGCCTCGCCCGATACCAGCTCGAAGCCCTTATCCTCAATCCAGGTCTGAATCTGACCGAACGACTCGTAGGCAGCATATACGGTCACCTCGCCCTCCTCGGCGTAGAACTCGTCGACGCCAAAGTCGATCATCTCGAGCTCCATCTCCTCGAGGTCAACGCCCTCGGTAGGCTTGAACTTGAAGACGCACTTATGCTCGAACATAAAGCCTACTGAGCCCGATGTGCCGAGAGCACCACCATACTTGTTGAAGTACATACGTACCGATGCTACGGTGCGGTTGGTGTTATCGGTGGCGGTCTCTACCAAGATTGCGATGCCGTGAGGGCCATAACCCTCGTATATCATCTCCTTGTAATCTGCCGAGTCCTTATCCGTAGCGCGCTTGATGGCACGCTCGACATTCTCCTTAGGCATATTCTCGGCCTTGGCGTTCTGCATAAGCAGACGGAGGCGTAGGTTCGAGGCGGGGTCTGGACCTGATGCCTTCACAGCCATCTCTATCTCCTTACCGATCTTCGTAAACACGCGCGCCATATGTCCCCAGCGCTTCATTTTTCTCGCCTTGCGATACTCAAATGCTCTTCCCATAGTGTAATAGTTTTTATATTTTAGATACTTCTTACCTCTTATATATATACATAATCGCGCAAAGGTAGTAAAAAGTTTTCAAATTTGCAATTAGCCGTGGTGTTTCAGGCTGCGAAAGGGAGAGGGGCGCGCCTAAAGGCGCTAAAGTGTAGCTCGCGCCTGCGGCGCTAAAGGGTAGTTCGCGCCTTCGGCGCTAAAGAGTAGTTCGCGCCTTCGGCGCTAAAGGGTAGTTCGCGCCTAAAGGCGCTAAAGGGAGATTAAGGAGTTTAGTGAGTTTAGCGACAACGCTTCAGCCGCACCGGCCTTGCCGTTATAGTAACCCATTGTAACTCATAGTAACCCATTGAAACCCACTCACGCGTCAGCGCTTTACCGCACCAACATCCCTGCACCCTTAACTACCCTTTAGCTCGCCGCAGGCGAGCGAGCTACCCTTTAGCAGGCTCTGCCTGCGAACTACCCTTCTACTACCCTTAATCTTTCACGCGCAAGCTCCTCACAACCCCATAACACCCCTACACCCCCCCTGTTATGATGTTATGGCGTTATGGCGTTATGTCAGAACGGCGGGTCGGCATCGTCGCACATCGAGGTACACGCTTCAACAGCAGGAGCGACCTCTACAGCCGAAGCAGCGGCCGTAGCAACACTATCGGGCAGGCGCAGATAGTCGCCATCGGCAATGAGCACGCCACGCTTAATGGCTCGAGTAATACGCATACGCGCAGCACCATCAACAAGGCTAAGCGACGCAATCAGCTTGTTGGTAAGCACCTTACGCTCCACAACACCACCATACTCCTCGCGAACAATATGGGCCACGACATCCTCCTTGAGTGGCTCCGTAGGCAGGTCGCATACCACGGGGATGCCCTTGTCGTCGATGGTGAAGGCAAAACGCTCGAAGGGCTCGTTGCGGCAGAACTGAGGCTCGACAATCGAGCTGTCGCCGTTGCGATGCACGTAGATGACACTCTCGGACTTGCGTTGCAACGATGAGCCGAGGTGACCTCGCGCCTTATCTGTGCCAGGGTTGGTATGCAACACACAGATAATGTGCGTATTAGTCTTAGTAGAGAGAGCCATAAGCTCCGAGACTAAGGCGTCGCTCTCCTCTAAGTCGTTGGTGTTGCGCTGAAGGTCGGCAATGCCATCGATTACCACCAAGTCGTAAGGAAAGTGGTACAACGCCTCGATAAACAGCTCCTTACGCTTGGCTGGTGCCTCCTCGCGCAGCGAGAGTGTCGTAAGTCGTGGCTCGGAGAGTAGGCCGCCGAGCTTCGAGCCAGTCATCTCAGAGATGCGCTCGATGACCTTACGCACGTGAGGCTGCCCCTGCTCAGTGTCTACCCAGAGGCAGGTGAGCTCCGAGTTATTGGCCACAAACTTAAAGTTGTTAAGCCCCTTGTAGGGTATGGCCAATGCCGAGGCTACAAGTGCCGACGTGAGGAATGTCTTGCGCGACTTAGCCTCGCCACATATTGCCGAGATGTTGCCGCGCGAGCATATGCAGCTACCATTTATCGATATCAACGGGTCGATATCGGGCAGCTGCTGCGAAAGGTCGACGATGTAGGGCTTGAGTAGCTCCTCTACGCGGTCATAATCAAATTGACGCAACACCCGCTCCAGAGTTGCACCCTCGGGCACTGGAGTGGAGTGCGATGCAGAAGATAAATTATTTATCTTCGCCTCAGTAGCATTAATGTAATTACTGCTCATAGTACATAAAATTTAATAGTTAGTATATATATATTTATATATATTATATATAATATCTTAGTACACACTAATATATAACTATAAATATATATATATTAATATACCTATATTATAGTTGTCTATTAGTGCGGCACTACCGCCTTAACTGGCTTGTGAAAGCATCTATCTCGTAGTGCAAATATACAACTATTTAACACCAAAGTCAAGCGTTTTGGTAAATATTTTTACACTAATTTAACTTTGAGGATTGAATTAGATTGATATCGAGGATATTGACGCCCGTAGCTCGGCGCGGTATGACGAGGTCATAACGCCATAACGCCATAACATCATAACAGGGGGGTGTGGGGGTGTTATGGGGAGGGAGGGGCTTGCGCGGGGGGGGGTGAGTGTGGCTGTCGCGTGGAGCTTGCGCGTGGGGGTTTAAGGGTAGTTCGCTCGCTTTAGCGAGCTAAAGAGTAGTTCGCAGGCGATGCCTGCTAAAGAGTAGCTCGCTCGCTGACGCGAGCTAAAGGGTAGTTAAGGGAGCAGGGAGGTTTGTGCGGTTAAAGCGTTGACGCGTGAGTGGGTTTCAATGGGTTACTGTGAGTTACGATGGGTAACTATAACGGCAAGGCCGGAGCGGCTAAAGCGTTGTCGCGTGAGTGGGTTTCAATGGGTTACTATGAGTTACAATGGGTTACTATAACGGCAAGGCCGGTGCGGTTAAAGCGTTGTCGCTAAACTCACTAAACTCCCTTTAGCGCCTTTAGGCGCGCACTACTCTTTAGCGCCGCAGGCGCGAACTACCCTTTAGCACCGCAGGTGCGAACTACCCTTTAGCTCGCCGCAGGCGAGCGAGCTACCCTCTCCACTCCCCTTTAGCGAGCGAACACCAAGTCCCTAACCAACAGCACATTACCGCACCCCACAACTCCATTAATTAAAAAAATTGCAAGAATTATTGAAATTTTTTAATAAAATGTTTGGCAGTTTAGAACATTCTCTTTACCTTTGCAGCGAAGTTTTAAGGTTCATTTAGGTTAGTAGTTTTAGGTTGGAAGGCCTATCGAAAGGTTGTAGCAAAAGGTGCTCACTCTGCGGAGGAGTAGGTTTTGTTACTAAGACAGTGGCGGATGCGCCCCGAGTCGAACACCTTTCGGTAGACCTATTTTTTTTTGTAGTAGGGCGCGACTAAAGGCGCTAAAGGGAGCTTAAGGAGTTTAAGGAGTTTAGGGAGTTTAGCGACAACGCTTTAACCGCACAAACCTTCCACGCCAGCGATATCGTCAGCGACAACGCTTCAGCCGCAGAGGCCGCCCTGCTCCCCACAATCCCCACAATCCCCAGAGCAAGCTCTGCTTGCGGTTATCCCCATAATCCCCAGTCATCCCACGCGCAAGCTCCACGCTCACCCCTCCCCGATTAGCATTTATACGTAAAAAGTCCCTTTCGGTGATAATGTCGGCGCAATATTTTGCGTTACCGCCAAAAATTACTAACTTTGCAGAGATGTGTGCGCACGTGCGCACGTACACACGTATAATATTGGACTACGGAGAGTGAGACGCAACACAACCATAGGCTTCGATGCTAAGTATGCCAACGTGGGAAACAACACCCAGAGCAGCTATGCCCGATTCGTCATCGAGGCTATAGCCGAGGCCTGCCCGCGCCACAGCTACCTGCGTATGTATGTCCCCAGCCGCGAGGAGCACGCCGAGTATGACGCGCTGGCCAGCCGCCACAACGTAGAGTCTATGGAGCCCGACGGCTCGCTATGGCGCAAGATGCCCTGGTTATGGCGTCTCTGGCCCATAGGCCGCGATATGCAGCGCGGCGACGTGCGCCTATACCACAGCCTCACCAGCTTCCTGCCCTACGGCCTCGAGCGCCGAGGGATACGCACCATAGTCACCGTACACAACCTCGAGTTTCTGCGTCTCAGAGGTTTCTTCAGCCCGCTACACAATATGTATCGCCGTGCGGTGATGCTCTCGTCGCTCACGCGCGCAGACCGCATAGTGGCCCTCAGCGAGAGCATAAAGCACGACTTGGTGCGATACCTACGCATCGACAGCGATAAGATAGATGTCATATATCGCGGCTGCCACCACCGCTTCGCCGAGCCTATAACTCCCGAGAGCCTCGCTGCGGTGCGCGACAGATACCACCTACCGGCGCGCTATATGGTCGTGGTGGGCACACACCTGCCGCGCAAGAACCTCGGACACCTCGTAGAGACGCTACGCAGGGTAGACGAGGATATAGCCATCGTGGTCGTGGGGCGCGCAACGACATACACCGAGCACATAAGCCGCCGCATCAAGTCGCTGGGCCTCGGCGACAGGGTCACGATGCTCCACGGCGTAGCCGACGAGGATATGCCAGCCATCTACCACCAGGCGATAGCCTACCTTATGCCATCGCTCTACGAGGGTTTTGCCACGAGCATCGTCGAGGCCATAACCGTAGGCACCCCCGTGATTGCAGCTAAGGGCTCGAGCCTCGAGGAGGCAGGAGGCCCCTCATCGATATATGTCGACGCCACGGACCGCGACGCCTTAGCCGAGGCGATAAGCCGCGTAGCTAATGACGAGGAGCTGCGACAGAGGATGATACGCGACGGCAAGGCCTACGCCTCGCGCTTCCGCCCCGAGGTGATAGCCTACAACCTGCTCAACTGCTACCGCCGCATAGGGATAGAGCTGGATGAGTAAAACTGGAAAATCGCAAAACAACACAACGCACAATAATTCAGGACATTAGCTCGTAAAACATAAAATAACAGGCCGAAAATATTACCATTTAGACAAAATTTCGTATCTTTGGCGGCGCGAAGAGTGCCAACCGAGGGCAAGAGGCCTTGCAGCAGTCTGCGATGGTACGACCGCGATAGAGATAGAGATAGCGATAGCGATTTAGATAGTGATTGATTGGCATAGAGATAGAAAGATATAGATTACATAATTAATAACGTTATGGAGAAAGTTACAAAAATCGTAGTTATGGCAAAACAGGTGCCCGACACACGCAACGTGGGCAAGGATGCTATGACTCCGGAGGGTACGGTAAACCGTGCCGCTCTCGCCGCAATCTTCAACCCCGAAGATTTGAACGCCTTGGAGATGGCCCTACAGCTTAAGGACCGCATAGGCTCGGCAACTGTCCACGTACTAACTATGGGTCCTCAGCGCGCTGCCGACGTCATCCGCGAGTCGATGTTCCGCGGTGCTGATGGCGGCTACCTGCTCTCGGGCCGCGAGTTCGCAGGCTCCGATACCCTCGCAACCTCATACGCCCTTGCGTGCGCACTACGCAAGATATGCCCCGACATCATCGTCGCAGGACGCCAGGCTATCGATGGCGATACCGCTCAGGTAGGCCCTCAGGTGGCCGAGAAGCTCGGATTGCCCCAGGTGACCTATGCCGAGGAGCTCTTAGACGTCACGGCCGACACGGTGACCATCAAGCGCCGCTTGGAGCGCGGCAGCGAGACCGTAGTGTCGCCCCTGCCAGCCGTAATCACCGTGAACTCATCGGCTAAGGAGTGCCGCCCACGCAACGCCAAGCGCGTGATGAAGTATAAGTATGCACTGGCAACCTCGGAGCTTGCCACCGCCGACGAGCAGCGTAAGAGCTTCATCGCCGAGCGCGACTACCTCCACATCGTAGAGTTCGGCGCTGCCGATGTCAACCCCGACCCCGAGCAGCTCGGCCTTGCAGGCTCGCCTACGAAGGTGAAGAAGATTGAGAACGTAGTGCTTCAGGCCAAGGAGTCTAAGAGCCTCACCGCCGACGATAAGGATATCGAAGCACTTATGCAGGAACTTATTGCGAGCCACACGCTCGGTTAATCAAAGAGTAAGAGTATGAACAACATATTTGTATATATCGAGATTGAGGATAAGGAGATTGCCGACGTATCGTTGGAGCTTCTTACCAAAGGCCGCGAGCTGGCCAATACGCTTGGCGTGAAGCTCGAGGCTGTAGTCATAGGCCACAATGTCAAGGGCGTAGCCTCGGAGCTTGCAAAGTATGGCGCCGACACCGTATGGGTTGCCGACGACGAGATATTTGCACCCTTCCGCACGCTGCCACACACCTCGGTAATGGTGGGACTCATCGAGCAGGAGAAGCCACAGATAGCCCTCTTCGGTGCTACTCCCGTAGGTCGCGACTTCGCACCACGTGTATCATCGGCACTACACAGCGGTCTTACGGCCGACTGCACGGAGCTGGTCATCGGCGAGCACAAAGACCCCAAGACGGGCAAGGAGTACGACTCGCTGCTCTACCAGATACGTCCAGCCTTCGGTGGTAACATCATCGCCACCATCGTCAACCCCGACTGCCGCCCACAGATGGCTACCGTACGCGAGGGTGTGATGCGCAAGGAGGAGTTGGCCTCGCCCGCAGCAGGCGAGCTTCGCGAGATAGCTTGGCAGTCGATGGTTAAGGATACCGACCTTGCCGTACGTATCGTCGAGCGCCATATCGAGGAGCGCAAGATAAACATCAAGGGAGCCTCTATCATCGTGGCTGGTGGCTACGGCGTAGGCTCTAAGGAGGGCTTTAAGCTCGTACACGAGCTTGCCGAGGTTCTCGGTGGCGAGGTGGGCGCTTCGCGCGCTGCTGTCGACGCAGGCTTTACCGAGCACGAGCGTCAGATAGGCCAGACAGGCGTCACGGTACGCCCTAAGCTCTATATCGCCTGCGGTATCTCGGGACAGATACAGCACACCGCAGGTATGGATGGCTCGGCAATGATTGTGTCGATAAACACCGACCCCGCAGCCCCCATTAACAAGATTGCCGACTACGCCATCACTGGTAGCGTCGAGGAGGTAATCCCTAAGATGATAAAGTATTACAAACAGAACTCAAAATAAGAGAAGCAATGGCAAACTTTTATTTAGATAATAAGGATTTACAGTATCACCTCTCACATCCGCTGATGAAGAGGATTATCGAGCTTAAGGAGCGTGGTTTTGCCGATGCTAAGCTCTACGACTATGCACCTCAGGATACGGAGGATGCCCTCGACTCATATAAGCGCGTGCTGGAGATTGTCGGCGACGTATGTGCCGAGGTTATCGCCCCCAACGCCGAGGGTGTAGACCACGAGGGCCCACGTGTTGTCAACGACCACGTGGAGTACGCCTCGGGCACGGTGCGCAACATCGAGGCACTCAATGAGGCAGGCCTCGGAGGTATGACCCTACCCCGCCGCTTCGACGGCCTCAATATGCCTGTCACCTGCTTCGCTATGGCCAACGAGATGGTAGCACGCGCCGATGCCGGCTTCGAGAATATCTGGGGCTTGCAGGACTGCGCCGAGACCATCAACGAGTTCGCCACCGAGGAGATTAAGGCTAAGTTCTTGCCCCGCGTCTCGGCAGGCGAGACCTGCGCTATGGACCTTACCGAGCCAGATGCAGGCTCCGACCTGGGCGCTGTAATGCTCAAGGCTACGTGGGACGAGGCCGCAGGCCTGTGGCGTCTCAACGGCTGCAAGCGCTTCATCACCAATGGCGATGGCGACATTTCGCTTGTCTTGGCACGTACCGAGGAGGGCACTAAGGATGCTCGTGGTCTGTCGATGCTCATCTACGACAAGCGCGATGGCGGCGTCAAGGTGCGCCGTATAGAGAATAAGCTCGGCATCAAGGGTTCGCCCACCTGCGAGCTTGTATTTAACAACGCCCCAGCAGTGTTGGTTGGCGACCGTAAGATGGGTCTTATCAAGTACGTTATGTCGCTTATGAACGCCGCACGTCTGGGTATCGCCGCACAGTCTACGGGCTTGTGCGAGGCTGCCTACCGCGAGGCGTTGAAGTATGCTGGCGAGCGCGAGCAGTTTGGCAAGCCTATCATCGGGTTTGCTGCCGTAGCCGAGATGCTTAAGAATATGGAGGCTAAGACCTTAGCTTCGCGCGCACTACTCTACGAGACTGCACGCTTTGTCGATATCTACAAGCAGCTCAACCATATCTCACACGAGCGTTCGTTGGAGTCGGAGGAGCGCCAGGAGATGAAGTTCTACAACCGCCTTGCCGACGGCTTCACGCCTATCGCCAAGATGTTCGCCTCGGAGTATGCCAACGAGGTAGCCTACGACTCTATCCAGATTCACGGTGGCTCGGGATATATGAAGGACTACGCTTGCGAGCGCCTCTACCGCGACGCACGTATTATGAATATCTACGAGGGTACTACGCAGCTTCAGGTTGTTGCCGCCATCAACCACGTGACTAAGGGCACATACCTCGAGCAGATTATGCGCTACGAGGAGAACACCCCTACGGAGGCTACTAAGGCTATGTACGACCGACTCGTCGAGCTTCGCAAGGTCTACGAGGCTGCTGTTGAGCGCGTTGAGACGCTCGACAAGGAGTGCTCGGGATATAAGGACTTCCACGCACGCCGTTTGGTCGAGATTGCAGGCTACGTCATTATGTCGCACATTATGCTTCGCCAGGCAGGCGAGTGCGAGGCCGAGTACCTTGCACCTACCACCATCTTCGTCAAGTACGCTACGAAGAAGATTCGCGAGGCCGCCTCGTATATCAACGACTCGGAGGCTTCGGACGTTGAGCTCTTCAGAGCATAGCCTTCGAAGAGCGTGAGGAGGGGGCGTAGGGCATCAAGATAGCACCCTCTCCGCAGAGACAACCTTTAACTACTACCGACGCAAAGGGGATGACAAATTTACGTTTTGTCATCCCCTTCTACTGAGAGCGTATGCGACTTAATTCCACCCTCCGCCCAGCGCCTTATACAACACTATAAGGGCTATATATTCATCCCTGATGGCATTGGAGAGGTCAATCTCGGCGTTGAGATAACTGCGCTGAGCATCGAGCACGTTGATATAGTTGATGTGACCATTGATGTGCTGAAACATTGCTAAGTTGAGATACTTCTGTGCCGACTGCTTAAGATTATCCATAAGCTCGACCTTCTCGTTTGCCGACGTGTAGGCTATAACCGCATCGTTTACCTCCTGAAACGCCTGCAACACCTTCTTCTCATATTGATAACGCTCGGCATCATACGCCTTGATGGCGGCCTCATATTTAGCCTTACGCTTGCCAAATGCGAATAAGGGCGCTGCCAGCTCGCCTATCGCGTAGGTAAAGGGCGCCGACAGAAAACCACTAAAGGCGTTATTCTCCAATCCCCCCTGCAGAGTGATTGAAAAGCGAGGAAACCTATCGGCCCAAGCATATCCAGCCTTTGCCATTGCCGCCTTTAACGCCTGCTCGCTGGCACGAATATCGGGACGACGCTTAAGCAGGTCCGAGGGTATGCCTACACTGGGTGCAAACTTTGAATCTCTGTAGCGCGAAATCTCCGAGCGCTTAATCTTCGTAGGCATCTGCCCTGTGAGCATCGATATTTCGTTCTCCTTAGTCTCTATCTTACGACGCAGGTCGGGTATGAGCGAGGCGGTCGTTGCATACTCCACTATCGCCTGACGATAGGGTATCTCGGAGGTCAGTCCACCCTCAAATCGTAGCTTGGCCTTATTTACATCCTCCTCGCGAGTCTCGAGAGTACGTGTAATAATCTCCAATTCGTTGTCAAGAGCCATAAGCTCGAAATAGGCCGTGGCTACATCGGCAACTAATACCATCTGCAACGCACGCTGCCCCTCAACTGTCTTCAGATAGTTGGCCAGAGCCTGACGATTGTTCCAACGCACTCGGCCAAACAGGTCGAGCTCCCACGAGAGTGCCAACGTCGCCGATACCTCTAAATCGGCTGTCGCCTCGGCGTTACTCTTGTCGGTGGTCTCGTGGTCGACATAGGCCTCAGCATCGAGCGACGGGAAATAGTCGCTCTTGGCCACGCGGTACAACCTCTCCAGCTCCTCAACCTTTGACCACGCCGCGAGCAGATCCTTGTTGTTTGCGATAGTCATATCTATCAGCTCCACAAGACAGGGGTCGGCAAATATATCGTACCACTTCAGGTCGGCGATACACATCGAGTCGGCCTCCATACCAGCTACGACCTCGTTCGGAAGCTCCACTTCGGGCGAGACACATCTGCTTGATACCGAACATCCGCTGGCAAAGAGAGCGATGATTAGGAAGTATGCTATATTTCTCATTTATTCTCACGTTTAGATTTCACACGCTCCTTAATCTTGTATATCCAAACAAAGAAGAAGGGGACTAAAATAATACCTATGGTCATAGCGACAAGCATACCGCTGAAGATACCTACGCCTATACTCAGGCGGCTTACCGAGCCAGGACCCGAGGCCCACAAGAGTGGCAACATACCGAGGATAAACGTCAACGAGGTCATCACTATAGGGCGGAATCGCATAGTTCCAGCTATGACGGCTGCTTCAACGACGTCGACACCCTTCTCCACCTGCTCCTTGGCAAACTCCACGATGAGGATGGCATTCTTGGCGGCCATACCTATGAGCATTACTATACCTATCTGGAAGTAGACGTTATTCTCAAGTCCGAATATTCCGATGCCTATAAACGCACCTATACACGCCGCTGGGAGCGACATAAGTACTGCGATGGGGACTGACCAACTCTCGTATTGGGCAGCCAAAAACAGAAAGACAAACAAAAACGCAAGCAATATGACGATGCCAGTCTGTCCGCTCTGCTTCTTCTCTTGATACGACAGTCCGCTCCACTCAATGCCGATGTTGGGCGGGAGCTTCTCCGCAGCTATCTCCTCCAACACCTTCATAGCTTGTCCCGAACTATACCCCGAGGCGCTCTCACCGGTTATCGTCGAGGCATAGTACATATTGAACCTCTTCAGACTACCAGGGCCTGTGACATATGAGGTCGTACCCAACGAGGTGATGGGTATCATTTCGCCGCTATTGCCACGCACAAAGTACAAGTTCATATTGTCGGGGTGAGCACGGTATGGCGCCTCGGCCTGAAGATATACGCGATATACACGATTGAAGAGATTGAAATCATTGACATAGACCGATCCGGTGTATGTCTTCATCGTGGTGAAGATATCGGCAACCGATACGCCCATAAGCTTGGCCATATCGCGGTCGATATTTAGATACAATTGAGGTATTTCATTCTGCATCGACGAGGATACTCGCGCCAACTCTTTGCGCTTAGATGCGTAGTACACCAGCGTGTCGGTAGCCGCTTTAAGGCTGTCGTAGTTCATACCGCCACGCGCCTCGAGCACCATCTCAAAGCCGCCCGACGTACCCAACCCCGGAATAACTGGAGGCGTGCTCATATATACTCTTGCCTCGGGATATGTGTGGAAGTGCTCACGTATCTGCTTCATTATGGGTGCCAACTCCTTCTCCTCCCTGCTGTCCCAATCCTTTAGGATAACCGTAAACTGGCAGTGCGATTGACTGGTGCCGAGTCGTGGACTGCTACCCGCAACATTGAGCACGTGCTCCACATCGTCGAGCGAGAGCAGATACTCCATAGCGCGATCCGACACCTCGCGCGTACGCTCTAAAGATGCACCCTCGGGCAGCTCCAGCTCTACGGTGAAGTAACCCTGATCCTCCTGCGGAATGAAGCTCTGAGGGATATACCTCGTAAGGAATATAATGAGGAGAATGGCTACCGCATAGCTTATAAATACTCGCGACGAGTTGTTAATGGAACTTCTGATAAGTTTGCCATACATCTTATTGCCCTTGTCGAGCCAGCGATTTATCGCCTCAAAGATGCGCGTGAGCCAGCGACTATTCGTCTCTTTAGTTCGCAATATCTTCGAGCACATAACCGGGCTGAGCGTGAGCGCTACAAACGTAGATATGATAACCGAAACGGCTATGGTAATGGTAAACTGTCGATACAGCGAGCCTGTGATACCCGATAGGAAGCTGACAGGAACGAATACTGCACACAACACGAGCGAGGTGGCTATCAACGCTCCAGCCAGTCCGCGCATCGCCCTCTTTGTCGCCTCGTAGGCCGACAACCCCTCCCTCTTCATCAGCATATCGACATTCTCCACCACCACAATAGCATCGTCGACGACAGTACCTATGGCAAGCACAAGGCCGAGCAGTGTGAGGGTGTTGAGCGTAAAGCCGAAAACCAACATCACGCCGAATGTACCTATCAGTGAGATGGGCACTGCTATGGCGGGAATCAGTGTCGAACGCCAACTCTGCAACGAAAGAAATACCACCAAGATGACCAATATCAGAGCCTCGAACAGAGTCTTGTACACCTCATTGATTGACTGCGATATGTAGTCGGTCATATCGAAGGGTATCTCGTAGGTAATTCCTTGCGGGAAGTTATGGCTAATCTCCTCCATCGCCTTTTTCACCTCTTTCGACACCTCCATAGCGTTCATTCCTGGCAACATTTTCAGCTCCAGTACGGCGGCATTCTCGCCATTTATACCACTCTCGGTGTTGTACGACTGTGCCTCAAGTTCGATGTCGGCAACATCCCTCAGTCGTAGTATCGAGCCATCGCTATTGGCCTTGATGACAATATCTTCAAATTCGCTTATCGACGATAGACGTCCGCGAGCCACGATGGGTATGGTGATATCTATGCCTTCGACAGGCTGCTGACCTATGACACCCGCCGCCGACTCTCTATTCTGCTCCTTGATGGCGTTGGTAATATCTTGCACGGTCAGTCCGAGTGCCGCTAAAGTTTCGGGTCGCACCTTAATCTGCATAGCGTAGTAGCGACTACCTATGTTCGACACTTGGCCGATGCCGTTTACACGACGCAACATATCCAATACGTTGAGCGTTGCGTAGTTGCTCAGATATATCTCGTCAAACTTGGGGTCGCTCGACTTCAGCACGATGGTCATCAGCTTGCTCGACGCCTGCTTGTCTATCGATATACCATTTTGCACGACCTCGCCCGGCAGACGCGACTCGGCCTCCTTGACCCTGTTCTGCACCTCTACGGCCGCCAAGTCGGCATTGGTCGAGATGTCGAACGTGAGCGTTGCCGAGAAGCTACCGTTGTTAGCACTCCTCGACTCCATATATAGCATTCCAGGCGTTCCATTGAGCACCTGCTCAATGGGCGTCGCTACGGCTTGCGATACCGTCTCGGCACTTGCTCCAGGGTACGATGCCGAGATCTTGACCACTGGAGGTACTATATTGGGGTATTGGTCGATGGGTAGCAGTATCACACCTATCAAACCCGTAAGGACAATTATAATAGATATAACTGTCGAAAATATAGGCCTATCAATAAAAAAATTATTCTTCATTGCTTGCTGGTTTGACAATCTCAACCTGCATACCGTGAGATAGTTTGTGGAATCCTTCAACTATAATCATCTCGTTTGAGCCCAGTCCTCTTTCAACAATTACGTTGTTCTTGATTTCAGGGCCTATCTCTACGAAACGCTTCTCTACGATGTTGTCTTTGCGTACAACAAATACAAATGCGCCACCCTTCTCGATTACCAGAGCCTTCTTCGGCACGATGATAGCATTCTCTCGGACGTCGAGCAGTAGCTTCACCTTAGTAAGCTGACCAGGCAGCAGTATGTGGTCGGGGTTGGGCATCTCGGCACGCACCGAGAATGTTCCAGTGTTGGGATTTACCTGTGGGTCAGCAAAGTCGACTATACCCTTTATCGGGTATTCGGAGTGGTCGGCAAGCGTAATTGTAATATATGGGTTCCAGTTACGCTCCTCGATTGTCTCGCCCAAATTTACGTTGCGCTCCTTGCTTTTCAGGTAGTCCAGACCCGTCATACTGAAGTTGACTTGAACAGTATCGCTATTTACGATATTTGCCAAGAGCGACTTTCCTCCTGGGCCCACCAATGTTCCTATGTCGGCACCACTCTCGCTGATAAATCCAGAGATGGGCGAACGCACCACAGTGTAGCTCAATGCTATCTCGGCCTGTGTAAGGTCGGCCTCACTCATAATTACCTCGGCTTTTGCACTCTCGTATGCCGCTATGGCATTGTCCAAGTCGAGGCGGCTGGCTGCATTTTGCTCATATAGAGGACGTATGCGCTCAAGGTCACGCTCAGCCTTTTGCGCCAACGCCTTGTTCTTGTTCAACTGCGCTTTGGCCTTCTCTACTCTCGCTTTGTATAGCTTGGGGTCGATGGTAAAGAGTATATCGTTCTTATTTATGTACTTTCCCTCTTGGAAGTGCATCTTCTCTAAGTAGCCCTCTACTCTGGCTCGCACCTCGACATATTGCTTGGCTTTGATTTTTCCGGCATATTCGCCATACAACTCTACATTGTCCACGATTACGGGCTGTGCCTCGACAGTGGGATATATGGGAGCAGTTCTCTTGGGCCGATTGTGAAGTATCACAATGGCAGCAATTATAAGAACGATGATGGCGATTATGAGGTATATGCTCCACTTTGGCAATGATTTAATTCGTTTGCCATTTTCCAATAGCGTGTGACACCTCTTCTTCAGATTGTCAGTTGGGATATTTATCTGCATCAAATATTTATTTAGGACAACAATAACTTTTTCACCGTCGCAAAAATATATAAAAAATGATAAAAATACTCTATTTTTAGAATTTTTTTGTAGCATCGAAGATATTCTTCGACAAGTTAAAGATTTGTGGGTTGCAATGAGTTATAATGAGTTACGACGGGTTAATATGATAGCAATGTGCGTAGCTTGCGCGAGCTAAAGGGTAGTTCGCAGGCAGAGCCTGCTAAAGAGTAGTTCGCGCCTGCGGCGCTAAAGAGTAGCTCGCTCGCTTGCGCGAGCTAAAGGGAGTTTAGTGAGTTTAGTGAATTTAGCGACAACGCTTTAGCCGCACGCACCGACCTTGCCGTCATAGTAACCCATCGCAACTCATCATAACCCATAGAAACCCATCGCAACGCATTATAACCCATCGAAGCCCATAGAAACCCATCTAACCCCATAGAAACCCATCGTCACTCATAGAAACCCATTGTAAGCCCCCGAGTCTGCGTTTAGGCGTAAAAAAAGTAAATCCCCTCCACACTGCTGTGTAGAAGGGATTTTGGAGGTCTGAAGCGGAACTCAAACAATAAATCGCACTAAATCATACTAAACTATATTATAAGTGTATATCAATTAGTTATAAGTGTGATTTTTGATTTTCTATTTAAGATAGTCTAATAAAATGTAGCGAATATGTTGCAAATATGTAGCAAATAATTTGATAAAGTCGTAATAAATCCTTAACTTTGTGTATTGAACAAAACCAATAAGGATTATGGCTTCTTGTGTATTTTTTATTCGCTCGGAAAAGAGCAAGGCAACCAAAGCAAAGAAACCCGATGCTCAAATAAGAATTGCACTTCGTGGATATGTTAATGGCAAACTGGTTAATGCGTTTGCCAAGAGTGGTGTATGGACACCAGAAGATGTGTGGAAAAACAAGGGCAGAGATAAGTATTTCGAAGCGAAATACATTGCCACAACTGCACACACGCAAGCTGGTGGCAAGGAGGAGCGTATCCCTACCTATCCGGACATATACAAAAAACACTTAATTCTATCTGATATCAAAGACCGATGCCAAAGATTTTACAATATGCTCGGTCCTGATGCGGTCTTTACCTCCGAATGGTTGCAGGGGGTTGTCGATGGCTATTGGGCAGACATTAAGCGCAAAGAGGATGCAGAACGAGAGAAACAAGAAGCAGAAGCCAAGAAAGAGAGCCTCAACGCCTATATTGCTCGATATATCGAGGAGATAAGCAACGGCATACGCCTAACCAACAAGGGAACGATTTACAAGCACGGAACGGTAAAGGCGATTAAAGCATCGATGACCCAGTTTGCAGAATTTCAACAAGCAAACGGCATATCGCTCAACTTCGATGATATAGATTTGGAGTTCTATCGACAATATACTGCGTGGCTCACTCGCAAGGGTTACACACTTAACTCGCTCGGTAAGTGCATTAAGGATATAAAAGTGATAATGACCGCAGCCAAAGATGACGAGCTGACCACTAACGAGGCTTACAAGGCGAAAAAGTTTAGAGTTACCGCAGAGGAAGCCGATAATATCTACCTCACAAAAGAGGAATTAGAAGCTATTGCAAAGGTTGATTTGTCGAAGATGGCAAAGGGTTATGAGATAGCAAGGGATGTGTTTTTGGCTGGTTGTTGCCTTGCACAGAGAGTGTCCGACTACAACCGATTGACACCCTACAATGTAGTAACCGAGGTACACAAGAGCATCGGAGAGAATGACGAGATAATCAAGGAGGAGGTTACATATATCGTTATCGACCAACAAAAGGAGAATGTGCGTGTTCGCATACCTGCAAATAAAATGATGCTCGGCTTGCTTGCAAAGTACAACAACCACCTACCATATATTTGGGAGCAGAAATTAAATCAATATATCAAGGTAGTAGCGGAAATGGCAGGCATAACCGAGGAAGTGCCGATAACCTCAACAAAGGGAGGTAAGAGAGAAACAGCCAACATCCGCAAGTGCGACCTTGTAAAGACACACACGGCACGCAGAACTGGCGCAACTTTGATGTATTTATCGGGGATGGATCTCTACGATATATGCAAGATTACAGGACACACCAACATTAAAAATCTACGCAAGTACATAAAGGCTGACGAGTTGGATGTGGCAACCAAGATAACCAAATACGATTATTTCAAAAATTAGGAGGACAAAAGTATGTTGTTTAGTGTTTTATGTTTCTTTTGCTTTTTGGCTGAAGTGTTAGGTCAAAAGCATTATTAAAAGAGGAGGGCAAAGAGTATGAGATATAGAGAATTTGCAAATATGTACAAACTACACGGATTTTGGCATCAAGTGTATAGTTATACCATTACAAAGTTGGGGTATAAAGTACCATTTTTAACTCGAACTATTCCAGAGCCAAAGCTGATGATGAATAGTGGATTGAAATTCGATGCGGTTGTGTATGGATGGGATTACCTCGATTGGGTAGATTTTAATAGTCCTACACTAATGGAAGTTGTAGATGAGATAAAGCAAAATATGAGAATGTTACAAGCAGACCAAAGAACAAATTACATCTGTGATATTCTCAAAGATTTTCATCCTCTATGGGAAATGGTCTTATACCCAATGTACAACGATAAGAATTGGGTTGAGAATTATGAGGATGTTATTGCAATAATTGAAGGTGGTTATTGCCCAGCGTCATACAATGCACCAGAGGATGATGAGCCGCAAATTTACGAATGTGAGTCAGAATGTCTATTTCTGTCAATTACATTTGGGGCTTATATGGATTTTTTCTCGCACATACGAATTTTATGTTATGAAAATTCCATCGACTTTGAAAAATTGCAAGATGATAATGGTTTGTGGGTTAGTTTTGTAAGCGATTTAAGATGTAAAGAGGTGCCTATTGCAGGAAGTAGACAACGATATGAAAATTTGAAGCAACAAACAAAGGGCGAATATGATTCGATGGCGGACTATTTTAGAGATGGTAAAAGGTTTAAGGAGTTTGGAAGGATTTTACTACAATTACAAAATAAGAAGTATTTAGAGGGGGGAAGATGGCTCGCTGATAAAGTCGAATTGCAAGCACTTATAAAAAGGATGTGCGATTATGACTATTTTAGGGATGCTTATGTACATAAACCAAGCAAATTGCGAGATTTTATCCAAAAGATGTTTGGAATATTGTTAAGGCAAGAATTGGAGTACGGAAAACTTAATAACTGCGTAGATTCTTTGTATTTGAATGATATAGACATAAAACCATTCAATGAACTAAATTAGCCTTACGATTTATACGGTATCAATTACGATTTTGAAAATTGCCCTTGTATCTCAATGAGTTATGAGGGCATTTTTTTATTTTCTACGATTTGTATTATCTCCTATTATAGCAGCTTAATATTGTACTATCGAATTCGAGATAAAGGGGTCGCTCCCCGATTGTTGAATGATTAAATTTGGAAACGATGGTATATAACAATTTTACAGAAGCCACACCTTTGGCAATGCTAACGGTTGGGCAGTTAAAGGAGATTATCGCATCGGCAATGCCGAAGCAAGAGGAACAACCGAAACCCGAAGCTACACCTACATATATATATGGGTTGGCTGGTATTCGGGAAATGTTCGGAGTATCACACGCAACCGCACAAAAGTTAAAAGACACGGTACTTGCACCTGCCGTAAAACAATATGGGCGTAAAATCGTGGTGGATGCTCGGATGGCGATGGAACTCTTTGCTAATCGTAATCGCAGATAGTATGGAGGAGATAAAACAAGCCCCTCATACGCTTGAAAGCGGACAAGAGGCAGATACACGGCAAGCGATTGATTTTCACTGCAAAGATACAAACAATATCCCAATAATGCAATATCGTAGAGTTGGAGATAAGTACGAAAAGACCATAACCAATTACGATATAGAGGGCAGACCTTATGAGGATATTATTACGCTATCCAAAGAGTCAATCGTTGATACGCACGGCAAGGATTTTTTGCACCGCATACCATTATATGACGCTCATTGTATAGTCCCAAGTCATACGGATTTTAAGCAAGTTGTTGGTCGATGTTGGAACTTGTACCGACCTATCGAGCAAAGACCGATACAAGGGGAACATAGAGCTTGGGATGCTCTGATGCAAAGAGTGTTTGGCTCGCAAGAGGCTCTCGGTTGGGACTACCTTACAATAATGTATCGCTACCCAACTCACACCCTCCCGGTGCTATGCCTCGTGTCCAAAGCCAATCACACTGGCAAAAGTACCTTTGGCAATGCTCTTTCCTATCTCTTCGGTCTTAATGTAGGGTTTTTCACTCAGGACGACTTAACATCGACCTTCAACCAGTGGATTAAGCACCTTGTGGCGGTATTCGAAGAGATTAGTGAAACCAAGCACACCCTTAATAAGATTAAGGCAATGGCAACGGCTAAAATGGCAACACTAAACGAAAAGCATCTTCGCCAAGTCAAATTTCAGCCGTTTGTAAAGTTGATTATTTTATCTAACAACGATAGCACCTTCATCAAGGCGAATAGAGAAGATATAAGGTACTGGGTGCGACAACTTACGCCATTGGGTGATGGGGAATACGACAAGGATTTTGATGCCAAGTTGAGGGAGGAAGTCCCTGCGGTACTTTGTACACTGGCTCATCGTGAAATCACGACACCAAAGCAGAGTAGAATGTGGTTTGCCCCAAGCCTAATAGCAACCCAAGCTCTCGATGTCGTGCGAAATGAAAGCCGTGCCGATGTCGTCAAGGACTTGGAGATTGTGATTGATGAACTTCTTGCCGAAGAGCCATACTTTCACGCTACGATAGGCGATTTTGTGGAGTTGCTAAAAAAACAATATCCTCAAAATGTTATTAAAAAGGCTTTGAACGAGGAGTTTGGAGCATACCCAACACCCAAGAGCATCCGATTTAAGAGCGTGCGAGGAACTACACAATTTGGCAAGGGCAGTAGAACGGGAACACCCTACCTATTCAAGCGTAAGGATGTGAACGAGGAGGATGTTAAGGAAGAGCCTGACCCCTACGATGCGAGTGTGCCATTTTAAGTGTGGAACAAATAATTGACAAATTCAACATATAAATTAACACAATTTCCCTATACAATCCCTTATAGAGAGTATTATATAATGATTGTTGAAAAAGTTGAAAAAGTTAATTAAAAAATAGGTTTGGCAGAGTTAGGAAAGAATTGGAAAAGTGAAATAAACAACAACAAATTCAACATTTTGAACGATGAATGTGTCATACTATAAAAATGTAACAAATAGCCGCACCCCTATCGGGTCTTTACCTCTTACCTCAATACTCTTCTCGGAGCGTGTGAGGGCGAGAGTTGAGGCATTGAGAGCGTTGCCCTATGGCTCTGCCGAGTTCAGCCAAGCCAAGCGGTCTATGCCCTGCTACACTCCATCGGGCGTGTTCAGCGTAAGGAACTCGGAGGGACTTATTAAGCATAGCGGAATGTTATGTATCGAGTGGGATGCCGTTGCTGACTGCTCGGAGTTGAAAGACCTACTCGGCTCGTTGCCGTTCATCTTCTACGCTGGGTTATCGTGTTCGGGTCGAGGCGTGTTCGCACTCATTAAGATTGCAGACCCAACCAAGCATCGGGAGTATTTCCGTGCGTTGAGTGTGTATTTCGCAGGGATAGGTTACGAGGTGGATAGAAGCGGTAGCGATGTGTGCCGCTTGCGTGTAGCATCGTGGGATGCCGAGCCAGTGTTCAATCCCGAAAGTGAGGTGTGGAGCGAGTTGCCGAGAGTGGTCGAGCCGACCTTTACACCCCGAATGGCTACCTCTACCGATGAAAGGTTGTTGCTTGCAGGGGTTGAGTACATAACTCGGCACGGCATAGACATCACGCAAGGGCGTAATAACTGGCTATCCATAGGGTCGTGCGTCAAGTCTATAATGGGAGCAGGGGGCGAAGATGTGTTTGTGACTCTTTCCAGTTACCACCCACAATATCGGGAAAGTGATGCTCGGAAAACCTACCGCACCATAGCAGGGAACGGCTACGGAATAGGAGTATTTGCATCGGCTTGTTCGAGGGCAGGAGTACCGAAATTAACAGATTTAGTAAAACAATAAAAATTAAACGAATATGACAAGATTAGATTTGATTACCAAGACCATAACCGATGCACTCGGCTACGATGTTGCGGAGGTTACTTTCGAGGGTAATGTGGCAGATGTTACCACCACAGACCCCGAGCGATTTAGTGTAATGCTCTACGAGCGTAAGGCGGAGCAAGCGGATGAGCCTTGTTTCTCCCTATCGAGCAACGGCATCCAATCGTGCCGAGCGTGTAAGTGTGGGTATTTCGCTTACCTCTACGGCAACAAGGCGTGTGCCATCGTTGAGGTGGAACACCCCGACTACGAGAGCCAAGACGAGTTTGGCGATGAAGTTTACACCTACGCAAACCCTTTGCTCGATGAGTAGCGATTATTGCGGACTATCCCCCTCGCGGATTGAGGAGATACGAGAACGCCACCGCCACTTTGTACCTGTTCGAGTGGATGACCGCACAACCATATTTATCGACCCCTCTCGGAATGTTGAGGAGGCACGAAAGCGATTTATTAAGGATTTGAAATTTTGGAGAACTAAACACTTTAACGATGAATAGAGAAAAGAAAAAGGAGTATTATGCTCGGATAGGGTTTTGCGAGAGGATTACCCCAGAGGATAAGGTGTTTGCGTGTTTGATATGTTGCGGATATAGTGCCTCGCAGGCGTATATTATAGCATATCCGACCAAAGCAAGCATCAATAGTGCCGCAGCTCTCGCCAGCCGTAAGGTCGGTTCGTGGGAAATACAAGCCGTTTTACGCTACTTTAAGCGAATGTACGATAACGGCTCGGTAGCCTTTCCCGACCATCTAATAAAGAATTAGGGCAAAGAATATCAATGTATAACAAATTAAAAATCAAGAAAATGCAAAACAATTATCAAGAGATTATCGATTTGGTAGCCAAGAAGTGCCAAGAGGTGTTAGCACCACTTTACGCTGAATTGGAGGAGTTGCGTGCCAAGTATTACCCAGCAGAGCCAAAGGTTAAGCAACCGACCCCCGAAGAGGTTGAGGATGCGGAGTTGGAGGAGAAACGCAAGGAGTGGCAAAAGTTGGCTAACGAACTCCGTGAGCAAGGAAAAATTCAATAACGATATTAACACAACCAAGATTATGACAAAAGAGAAAAAGAATATATCGTATGTGCCTTATGTATCGAAAGAGATTATAGAGGACACAATTAGAGATTTTAATGCACGATGCCAACGCTTACACGACTTACTCGCATCGAAGAATGAAACCCTCCAAGACGCTATCAAATACCAGTCGGATGGAGTGGATTGGAAAAGAAAGGCGAAGATTGCAGAATGTGAGGCATATATCGAGCGTACGCAGATGCCTACTTACCTACGACAATCGGCTCTCGATGCAGCCCACAATGACAACGATAACGACTATATCCGACTACTTGCGGGAGCGTTTGGCTCGTTCCACTTCGATTGTTCGAAAGATATTGAGATTGTAGGCGATAAGTGGGTTATCGCTCAACATATAGTCGATGAGATTATAGACAAGCATACCTACACCCTTACGGATAAGGAAATGAAACTCTTTGCTCGGTACAAGCAGATGATTGAGATTGCGGAGGAGTTGCACCGAGAGTATTATTTCTTTGGAGGAACACTCGACTATAACGATGAGTTGAGAATGTACGACACAGAGGCGGAACTTGCCGAGCGTTTCATCAGTTGCCAACGAGCAACACCCGAAGAGATTGCAGAACGAAAAAAGAAATACGGCTCAATATAGGTCTGACAGCCTCATAGTGTTTTTTAGTTGGGAGTGGCTTGCGTATGCAGGTCGCTCCTTTTTTTGCTCGATAAGAATAATTTACTAACTTTGCAATAGAATTGCGGGATACGCAGTTTGTTTGATGGCATTTAGGCTATTGTTGTTATTGAGTAAAACGACCAAATTATTACTACGAACACACAATAGGCACACTAAATGCTCACGCTGTATGGCGTGGGTTGTGCTTATGTTCGTATGGGTGCTTGGTCGTACCTTCTCAATAGTAAGCTATACCCACGCTTCTCTTTTGAGTTAAGCGGTTGTTATCTAACAGCAACGAGTGCAAAAAGCACTATTATATGTTTAACTTAAATTCAAAGTATTATGTGGTTTGTTGTAGTATGTTTAACAAGCATAAGCATCAATATCCAAGTTTAATTTAGAGTAACTATTAAATCATACAACTATGAAACGAGCATACAAAAATATGCACACCTTATTTGCTGTGATAATCGCAATAAGTTGTATCTCTTGTTCAAATGAGAGAGTCGATATTCTATCAACCATTCCAGATGGTTTTGACCCGATGTATATGTATGGTAATGTCAAGGAGGTTATTGTTACATCGGAATATATGTGCGATACAATCAAATTAGATAAGGCAGGGAGGATTATACAAAAAGGACATAGGCATTATTCATACGATGCAGATGGTGTTTTAATAAGCCAACAGGCGGGGCATATCAAGAACGAGTATGTCTATGATGGCAATTTGCTTGTAGCAACTAAATGCTATCGCCGTAATACATTAGATGATATTTACAAGTATTTCTATAACGACAAAAGTCAAATTGTTTCAAAAAAATGGTATAGTGATGACGAGTTAAAGCAAGAATGTCGGTATGAATATAATGATGATGGGAATGTATCAAGCGAAACGGATATAGATTATTACATTACCAATAGCATATATAATCGCTTGGGCTATAAAGTTGAACCATCAATGACTCGCACTATTTATTCTTACGACAAGAAAGGAAATGCTATAAAAGAAGATTATTACAATAACTCCAACGAGGTAAGCCGTTCTACTAATTTCAAGTATGACGATAAGGGTAATGTCATTTATGAGGAAGAATTAGATTATGACGATATGGAGAAAGAGATTATTACTTATAGATACAAGTATGACCGAAAAGGTAATTGGATAGAACAAGTTGCATCTTGCAATGGAGAAACAAGAACTACTAAAAGAGAGATTACATACTATTAAACAAAAGTCTTATGGAGAATTTAGAAGAAAAAATCGTTGAGCAAACAACGAATGAGGTGGAACAAACATCTGTTTCGCAAGAAGAACAAACCGTGAATGTCAATTTCAAAAGCATTATTAAGTGGGGACTTGTAGCATTAGGATTTATTTTCCTATCAGTTGGTATTAACTACTTGATTCAGGATTTGCACTATTTAGACAATCCGATGGACTTTACCGAAGAGCGTTATGTTGGAGGTGATGCCTATAATTACATCATATCGGCAGCCCGTTCAACTGCTGTTATGGTAAAAAGTTTAATTTGGGTAGTTTTAGGTTGCTCTTCAATAATGGTAAGTCGCACTATTCATACCACGAAAGAATAGACTATGATTGTAAAAAAGAAAAATCTAATAATAGTTTGTATCGTAGTATCTATTAGCGTTATTGTAGCCTCAATCGCCATTTCTGCTTATGTTAGAAAAGCAAGTGAGGAGCGTGAGAAACAAGAACTAATGAACAAATTCAATCGAGCTGTTGATAGAGAATATAAAGACCTCGAAAGAGAGTATAACTCGATAGTCGATGTTATCAAGGATTACGACTACTCCGATTCGTTTAGATGGAAATATATTATTAAGTTAAGCGATTTGGTTGATGACTATGAATATAGGCGTGTATATGCAGACTATGGAGTTAGTTCTGTTTTGAGCCGTATAAGAAGTAACAAAGAGAAAGATATGACAACACTAAAAACCAAAGCACAAATTAAAGTGCTTTACGGAGAAGACGACTAATCCAAAATGATTTAGATAGATGAGGTTGCTGATTATCGGCAACCTCCTTTTGTTATCAAGGTCGAGCCAAAAATTACATCAAAAAAATTTTAGGGTCGCACCTAACCCTTTTACACTATCCGAGCCGATTACCCCTCGCACCCCTTGCCGGCATCGGAGTTCTGCGAGATTTAGAGCCAAGAGTTGCACGATTGCAAAAAAATACTTATCTTTGCTCTACCTTAATACTCATAACTGACCGCTTGCCCATCGGGTAGGCGGTTTTTATGTGCCTATGTAGCGAATATGTAGCAACTACTATACTATGACATAAAATAAAAATGGATAACTCGTTGTATATCAACTTGTTATCCATTTGATTTTGAGGTCTGAAGCGGATTCGAACCGCTGTACGAGGTTTTGCAGACCTCTGCCTAGCCACTCGGCCATCAGACCTTAATAACTTTAACACGGCAACGTAGTACCGTATCGGGGTGCAAAGATAGAACTATTTTGCAAATATACAAAATATTTGATGATAAAATTTCGAAAATTAGTAACTACCGCATATACGCCACCACAAAGCGACCCTCACGCCACTATCGATTGCTGCGCACTATATCTGCTTACGCATACGCGCAACGGGGATGTCGAGCATCTCGCGGTACTTGGCCACGGTGCGGCGCGCTATGCGGTAGCCCTTATCATTGAGGATATCCATAAGGTTCTCGTCAGTGAGCGGATGGCGCTTATCCTCGCCTGCGATGCACTCGGCAAGGATAGTCTTAATCTCGTGGCTCGACACCTCCTCGCCCGATACGGTCTGCATACCCTCCGAGAAGAGCGACTTGAGTAATATAATACCAAACGAGGTCTGTATATACTTACTGTTTACCACGCGCGAGATTGTCGAGACGTCGAGCTCCGTGCGGTCCGCGATATCCTTCAGAATCATAGGCTTCAGCTTGCTCTTATCGCCATCCTGGAAGTATTCGCGCTGGAAGTCGAGGATAGTCTGCATCGTGCGCATAAGCGTATCGTGGCGCTGCTTGATTGCCGAGATAAACCACTTTGCCGAGTCTATCTTCGACTTGACGAACTGAACAGCCTCGCGATCCTCGGCCTTGACCGTGCCATCTGGGGCTACCATATCGCGCATCATATCGCGGTAGCGACGCGAGATACGCACCTCGGGGATTCCCGATGTATTGAGGCTCAGACGCATACTACCGTCAGTATTGTCCAAGATAAAGTCGGGCGTCACGTATGGCACCGCATCGATACCCGTATCGGTATATAGGTTTCCAGGCTTAGGCGATAGACTACGAATATACTCTATCGCCTCGCGGAACTCATCTTCGCCGACACCTAAGCGCGCCATCAGCTTCTCGTAGTGCTTCTTGGCGAATGCCTCGAAGTGGTTGGCGAGAATCTTTTTTGCCAGTTGCTTAGTAGGTGTATCGAGCGTATGGCGACGCATCTGCAACATCAGACACTCCTGAAGCGAGCGTGCCCCGATGCCCGCAGGCTCAAGCTCCTGCACTATGGCCAGCACGCGCTCTATCTCCTCTGTCGAGACCTCTAAGCCGCGCGTAAAGGCCAAATCGTCGCTAAGCGAGGTGATATCCCTACGCAGGTAGCCATCGTCGTCTATGCTACCAACGATATATGCTGCCACGACCATCTCCACGTCGTCGAGCGAGCGAAAGCGCAGCTGCTCTATGAGCGACTCGCCGAGCGAATGGCCCTCGGTGATATATACGGGGCGCTGCTTATCATCCTTCGAGATGTTATTTATGCGCGCCTTATACGCTGGCGTATCATCCTCCTTGCCGATATACTCCTCGACCGATATCTTCTCCGGCAGTTCGCCCTCTTCGGTCTGTGCCGCCGTATCGACATCCTCTTCGAGCACTATATTCTCTTCGATCTCGCGCTTGATACGCTCCTCGAGCTGCATTGTAGGCAGTTCAAGTAGCTTGATCATCTGTATCTGTTGCGGCGATATCTTGGTCTGCAGCGATATAGTCTGTTGAAGTCTGTTTGCCATAGGTGTGCGTGGTTATCTATACGGTATTAAATTAGGAGGTATCTCCATAAACAATAAGCGGCCGGCCAGAGGTCGACCGCTTATTAGGCGTTACGGCTTAGAACTCTGCGTTCTTAGGCGTACGTGGGAATGGTATCACATCGCGGATGTTGGCCATACCCGTAACGAAGAGCAGCAGACGCTCGAAGCCCAAGCCGAAGCCCGAGTGTGGCGCCGAACCCCAACGACGAGTGTCGAGATACCACCACAGCTCCTTGCGGCTCATACCTAACTCATCTACCCTTGCACAAAGCTTGCCAAAGTCGGCCTCACGCTCCGAGCCACCGATAATTTCGCCGATTTGTGGGAACAATACATCCATTGCACGCACGGTCTTGCCGTCGTCGTTCTGCTTCATATAGAAGGCCTTAATCTCCTTAGGATAGTTGATAAGGATTACTGGACGCTTGAAGTGCTCCTCAACAAGGTAGCGCTCGTGCTCCGACTGCAGGTCGCAACCCCAGTCGCAAGGGAACTCGAACTTCTTGCCCGAGGCCTTCAATATCTCGATACCCTCGGTATAGTCGAGGCGCACGAAGTCGTTGTCGAGGACAAACTGCAGACGCTCCAACAGACCCTTGTCCCACATCTTGTTCATAAACTCGAGATCCTCGCGGCAATTCTCCAACGCGTAGCGAATGAGATACTTAAGGAAGTCCTCCGCAAGATCCATATCGTCCTGTAGCTCGTAGAAAGCCATCTCTGGCTCGATCATCCAGAACTCAGCAAGGTGGCGTGGCGTATTTGAGTTCTCGGCGCGGAACGTAGGGCCAAAGGTATATATCTGACCCAAGGCCAAAGCGCCAAGCTCGCCCTCGAGCTGACCCGACACCGTAAGGCTACAAGGCTTACCGAAGAAGTCCTGAGTGTAATCTACCGTACCATCCTCGTTGCGTGGAGGGTTCTGCATATCGAGCGTCGACACGTTGAACATAGCGCCAGCACCCTCACAGTCCGACGCTGTGATAAGTGGTGTGTGGAGATAGTAGAAGCCCTTGTCGTTGAAGTACTTGTGGATAGCAAATGCCATAGCGTGGCGTATGCGCAACACAGCACCGAAGGTATTTGTACGTGGACGCAGATAGGCAATATCGCGCAAGAACTCGAGCGAGTGACCCTTCTTCTGCAGAGGGTATGTCTCGGGGTCTGCCGTGCCATAAATCTCTATTTTCGACGCCTGCACCTCAACACCCTGACCAGCGCCAAGCGATGCTACGAGCGTACCATCTACGCGCAAGCAAGCACCTGTGGTCACCTCCTTAAGCTCTGCCTCGTCGATCTTCGCAAGGTCAACAACCACCTGGATATTGCTCACACACGAGCCATCGTTAAGCGCTATGAACGCAACATTTTTGTTTCCTCGCTTGGTTCTCACCCAGCCCTTTACTGTGATGTCTCTGCCATCGCCCTCCATCTTGAGAATCTCGGCAATACGTACAAGTTTCATAAGTCTATATGTTATTATTTCGTTTTATTTCGTTCTCTTGTCAATGGTCAAACGTGATTATAGGCTACAAAATTACTATTTTTTTTACAAATAGATGGGATATTACCACTTTTTTATACCTTTGTGAGGTACAAATAGGGCTTTAAGGATACTATACAACGGTATTTCCCAACCTATATTTAACTTATATGAGAGCACAGAACACTATGAGAACAAGATACTCACTACTTCTTACGGCTATCGTTTGCCTACTCTCAGGCGTCGAGGCTATCGCCCAGAGCCGCATCGCGCGCAGCGAGTTTATCTGCTACGACAAGCGCGAGGATGCCAAGCGCGACACACGCACCGCCATCGACAAACACATACTCTTCGCTCCCGAGCTTACGCTCCAGAGCGACGAGGGTGCCGTTCGCCGCGTCTACGAGCAGCGCATCGAGGTGCCAGCCTCGTGGAACGACTACAACGCCTACCTACACGTCGAGAACGCTGGCGACAGCTACACCATCTTCGTCAACGGCAAGCAGATCAGTTCGCCCGTGGATAGGTTTACCCCCTCGGAGTTCTTCATCTCGCCCTACTTAGACCAGGGTGAGAACACCGTTGCTGTGGTCATTGTCAATGAGCCATATATGTCGCAGCTCGACGAAGAGCTTATCTCTGCCGAGCGTAAGATGTTTACCAACAGCTACATCTTCGCACAGCGCAAGTTGGGCATCTACGACTTTCGCGTGCGCCTTGTGCCCGACTCTCTCGACCGCTTTGCGCAGCTACGCCTCGATGTCGTCGTCGACAACTCCTTCTCGACCGACGAGACCATAGAGGTGGGCTACGACATCTACGCCCCCGATGGCAAGCTTATGGAGTATAGCGTCAACGGTCTGGCTATGAGCGGATATACGCGCGATACGCTGAGTTTCCGCCCCTGGATATATAACTCCAACCCCAACCGCTGGTCGCCAGCAAATCCTAAGCTCTACGACCTTACGCTCTACGTCAAGCGTGGTGGCATACTCTGGGAGTATATACCCCTTAAGGTTGGCTTTGGCGAGTATGGATATAGCGACTCGGGCGCTATTACGGCTTTCGATAAGGAGCTTAAGCTCAGCACGACGCGCTATAATGCTGCAGCAGATAGAGCCACCACCGAGCGCGAAATTAAGGCGCTGAAGGCTAAAGGTTTTAACTGCTTATGTCCGGACTATCCCCAGCCACGCTGGTACTACGATATATGCGACAAAGTGGGCCTCTATGTCATCGACTGCGCCGCTATCAACTCCCCCTCTACGGGCGACGACCGCAACGTAGGTGGCACTCCGGCTAACGCGCCGTGGCTCGCCGATGACTATACCTCGCGTGTAGATGCTATGTATCGCCGATGTCAGAACCACATCTGCATCATAGGCTTTAGACTCGGGGGCGACGCCTCGGGCAATGGATATAATATGTATAAGGCCTACGAGCTACTCAAGAGCTATGGCGATAGCCGCCCAATCATCTACGGCGGTGCCGACGGCGAGTGGAACAGCGATATAGATATCACAGAGTAGTGAGCCGTTCACACTTTCACTGGGAGCATCAGCATAATTTAATAATGGGGGTAAATTAGTCGTCCCCATCTGTCAGGAGGTTGAATAAAAAGATGTAGTTTTAGGCTTGCGAAGCCTGAAAAAGCGGAGTTTACTTGGCGTAAATGAGCATTTTGAAGGCGAGCATAACGACAAAATACACTTTTTATTCAGCCTCAACTCTTTAATCTCCCTAATCTTTCCAGATCAGGAGATAATTCTGGTGGAGTAATTAATAACATAGTACGTCATCGCGAAGAATTGCATCTAATAGCGGTAGTGATACCTACTTGGGTATATGCAATTCTGTGGCGATCTTCCTTTGTTTATACTTCCGCACTGATACGTAAGAGTTGTAATCTCACTTCGCACCGCACACAGGACTATCAATCACACTCCGCGTGGCCCTATAA
>JAFTWZ010000011.1 GCA_017465055.1 Alistipes sp.
ATTAGATACAACACTCGACAAATTTCGAGGCGATGGGCTGTACTTTGACGTACTGCCCATTGACAAGATAATTTGTTAGCGGCAGAAGATGATGCCTTATCTCAACAAAGAACGACAAAATAGACTCTTTATTCAGCCTCATCATCATTTTTTCACGTAGTACTACATACACTGTGTGATATCCCATACAAAGGCACGTGAGCCCTGCTGCTCGGTAGTAGAGTCTATCTCGCGAACAGCATCCAAGAGTACAGGAATCTTCTCATCCTCGACAATAGCGAGAATAGAGGCGTTCATCGAGGGCCACGCGTGGGTGCCGTAGTGAGGCTCGCCCGTGTAGCTGCCACGTCCCTCGGTCAAGGCCCAGCGAGTGAAGCCGCGCACGCCGTGCTCGTCGAGCATACGGTTAACACGGTCGGTCAAGGCCTGGTTGTATGACAAGAAAAATGCTTTCATATCTATATACTTATTAATCGTTTATTGGTAGTCTGAGGGCCGATAGCCGAGGCTGCCAGCCCTCAGTCTACAACTATTTCTTGAGAAGCTGCGAGCGGATAAAGGCCTCCTCCTCAGCCTCGCGGCGTGCCTTGCGTGCCGCCTTACGCTCCTTATATCCCTCGAGCATAGAGTAGAGCGCAGGAACTATAAAGAGAGTGACGAAGGTAGATACCAACAGACCACCTACTACGGCGATACCCATAGGCTGCCATATCTCCGAGCCCTCGCCGATACCCATAGCCATAGGCACCATACCGAGGATTGTGGTGAGCGAGGTCATAAGCACAGGGCGCAGACGGCTCTTACCACCAGCGATAACAGCGTCGTTGATACTCCAGCCACGCTCAACAAGCAGGTTGGTGTAGTCGACAAGCACAATACCGTTCTTGGTAACGATACCCACAAGCATAATAGCACCGATAAGCGCGATAAGCGACAGTGGCGTGCCAGTCATCCACAATGCCAGGAAGACACCCGACATAGCGAATGGGATGGTAAACATAATGATGAATGGGTATGCCAGCGACTCAAACTGCGTAGCCATCACGATATATACAAGGATAATGATGAGTGCCAGCAGCATAATGATATCGCTAAACGACTCGCCCTGGTCCTCGATAGTACCACCAAGCTCGAGGCTGAGGCCTGCAGGTACCTCGTAGTCGGCAAGTAGGGCATTTACCTCGGCAACAGCATCACCGAGAGCCACATTAGCACCTACCGAAGCCTTGACGGTGACGATACGCTGACGATTCTCGCGCTCGATAGTAGGCGACGAGAACGACTCCTCGATGCGAGCAACCTCCTTAAGCTTGATAGGCTGACCCATAGCCGTGTATAGGGTGATGTTCTCGACCGACTCGAGTGACTCGCGGAATGGCTCGTCGTAGCGCACCACAATGTCATACTCATCGCCATCCTCGCGATACTTCGTACACTCGAAACCGTAGATACGGTTGCGGATGAACTGCGCGGCTGTGGCCGAGTTAAGGCCGTAGTATGCCAACTTCTCGCGGTCGAAGATAACGTTATACTCAGGCTCGAGGTCCTCGCGCGACAGCTGAACATCACGCATAGTGCTCAGATTCGAGAGCTTCTCGCGCAGATCCTTAGCCGTAGACATAGCATCGTCCATATCGTGACCAAAGACCTTGACGTCGACAGTACTTGCACCACCACCCGAAGGGCCACCGCCACCACCAGGCGTTACGGTGTACTCCGTAATCTCGGGAATAGCGCTAAGCTCCTTACGCAGCTCATCGGCAATCTCGAAGATCGATGGACGCTCGATATCTGTACGGCGAGGCATACGGATATTGTAGTTGATGATGTGTGAGCCAGTAGACTGCATAGCCGCAAAGGCGTTGTCCGACGAGCTCTCACCGGCCGACGTAGATACCAAGAATACGTATGGGAACTTCTCAGCGATGATGTTGTCAATCTGGCGAGCAATACGCGTTGTGTAGTCTACGTGTACGTTCTGTGGGAGCTTCACGGTCATCGTGATACGTGCGTTATCCGATGGTGGGAAGAACTCGGTAGGCACCTGCGACATAAGCGACAGCGAGAGCGCGAAGAAGGCCATAAGCAGCGCGATGACACTCTTGCGCCACTTAACAACAAAGCGCAGCGCCTTCTCGTAGATATTATCGAGCCAGATAAGGAACTTGTCGATAGGCTTGTAGATGATGCCGATACCCTTGTATGTATGTGCCGCGCCGTCGATCTTAAGCAGATAAGCCGACAACATAGGCGTAAGCGAGATAGCTGCAGCGGTAGATACGCAGACCACGATGGTAACAATCCAACCGAGCTCGCGGAAGAGGATACCCGCCATACCAGGAATCATCGTAAGTGGCAAGAACACAGCAACGACAACAAGCGTAGTGGCAATAACCGAGAGCCACACCTCGTTGGTAGCGTAGATAGCTGCCTCCTTAGGCTTCGAGCCTCGCTCGATATGCGTAGTGATGTTCTCGAGTACCACGATGGCATCGTCAACGACCATACCGATGGCGATAGAGAGTGCCGAGAGCGATATGATGTTGAGCGTCGAGCCCGTAGCAAAGAGGTAGATGAAGGCACATATCAGCGAGATTGGGATGGTCAAGCATATGATAAACGTCGCACGCCAACGGCCCAGGAAGAACATAACCACGAGGATTACGAAGATAAAGGCGAACATAATGGTCTGGGCGAGCGAGTTGATCGCATCGTTAATCTCGCGCGAGGTCTCGAAGATGGTCTCCACCTTACAGTCTTTTGGCAGCGTAGGTACGATTTCGTCGAGGCGCTTCTGCACCTCCTCGATGATAGCTACAGTGTTGGCACCCGTCTGCTTCTGAATCATCACACGCACACCGCGGCGTCCATTGATACGCTCATCCATCGTAGCCTTCTCGAGGGTATCGATGATTGTAGCGACATCCGAGAGCATAACTGTGCGGCCGCCACGATTCGATACTACGATGTCGTGCAACTCACGCGAGTCGTCGAACTCGAGGTCAGACTTGATGTTAAACACCTGGTCACCGAGGTCGAGCGAACCAGCTGGCACGTTGATATTCTCCGAGGCGATAAGCTGACCTAACGACTCGATAGTAAGGCCATAGGCCTCGAGCTTGTTAGGGTCAACATTGACCTGCACCTCGCGCTCCTGAGCACCGATGACAGCTACCGAGCCGATACCGTTTACGCGGTTAAGCTCGTTGACCATCCTATCGTCGAGAATCTTAGCAAGAGCGTTATAGCTCTCGTCGGCAGTCACCGAGAGCATCATAATAGGCATCATCGAAGATGAGAACTTCATAACCGTAGGATACTCCACATTGTCAGGGAGTATTGACTGCGTACGGCTGACCACATCGCGGACGTCGTTGGCCGCTTCGGTCAGGTCGCAGCCATATTCGAACTCGAGGGTGATAATTGAGACGTTATCCTTTGACTGCGAGGTGATCTTATCGAGGTTATCCACCGAGTTGAGCTGGTCCTCCAGTACTCGGGTGATGTTGGTCTCGATATCCTCGGCGTTACCACCAGGATACATAGTGATAACACTGATGTAGGGCACGTCGATCTCGGGGTAGTAGTCCACGCCCAGCCTCATCACCGAGAAGAGTCCGAAGACCACGACGGCTATAAATATAAGCGCGGTAGATATCGGTTTTCGTACCGCTGATTCGTATATTTTCATTGCTTTAGGTTTTTACCTGTTAGAACTATAGTCGACTATGGTTGCTACTCGTTGATAATCTCTACCTTAGCGCCATTTGAAAGACGCATAAACGAGGTTGTAGCCACCTTCTCGCCAGCCTCAAGGCCCTCGACGATGTCGATCTTTGAGCCTACGCGGCGGCCATCGCGTATCAAGCGGAACTCGGCAACGCCATCCTTGATTACATATACGTAGCGCTCCGACGAGCCAATCTGCTTCTGTACGGCTACGTCATCGACCATAACGCCGTTACGCTTACCCATATTGAACGTAGCACGTGCATACATACCTGGGCGGAGGCGCTCGTTCTTGTTAGGTATGGTAATCTCGACACCAAAGGTGCGGGTTGCTGCGTCAAGCGCAGGGTTGATGCGCGTAACCTTACCCTCGAAGGTCTCGCCTGGGAAGATATCTACGGTGATATCTACGCTCTGGCCAACCTTAACGTTGGGATAGTACTGCTCCGATACGTTGGCCATAACCTTGAGCTTATCAATCTGCATAATGTGGAGGATAGGCATCGATGCGAAGAGGTCACCATTCTCGAAGTTACGAGCTGTAACAACACCCGAAATAGGAGACTTAATCTCAGAGTTGCGACGCATATTATCAACCACCTCCTTCTGAAGGTTGAGCGTATTCTCGAGCTCGATCATCTGCTGATCCGACACGCCACCAGCCTCGTGTACGGGCTTCATACGGTCGTAGGTATCCTGTACCGTAGCGAGGTTTATCTCGAGCTGCTTGAGGTTTGTGCGGTTGAGCGTTACAACCACGTCGCCAGCCTTAACTCTATCGCCTACGTCGACCTTAATCTCGTCGATGTGTAGACCCTGAGCCGCAGGCGTGATGTCATTCTCCTTGTATGGCAGAATCTCCGAGGTGTAGGTCTCCTTGAGGTCTACGGTCATACTCTCGGCGGTGCAGGCCTTAATGGCAATGGCCTTTGGCTCCTCGGCCACCGTAGCCTCGCTCGTCTTCTTCTCCTGATTTGAGTTGCAGCCCACAAGCGTTGCGGCTACAATCATAAGCATTAAACTCTTCTTCATAATTCTCTATCTATTATTAATTTTTATCGTTTGTGGTGTTTGGGTTACTCTACAGATGGAGTGTCGATGTAGGTCTCCACGCCCAGAGCCTTCTCATACTGAGCATATGCCGAGAGGTAGTCATATATTGACTGTGAGTAGCTTAGCTGTGCCTGTGTCAAGGCCAGCTGCGAGCTGTTAAGCTCGAGGATTGTACCTGCACCGGCGTTGTAGCGCGTAAGCGAGATGTTGTATGCCTTCTCGGCCTGCTCTACCGTAAGCTCGTTCGAGAGCATCGTCTCGCGTGCCGTGAGGAGCGTGTTTATAGACTGCTCAACCTGCAGGCGTACGCCATCCTCGGCATACTGGCGCTGCAGCTCGAGTTGGCGCATCTGGTTGCGCACCTCGCGAAGCTGGTTACTCTTCTTCAAACCAGCGAAGATAGGAATAGATATCTGTGCGCCCACGTTTATTGGGTACTGCCACCAGAACTTAGACTGGTTTGCTGGCTGTGCCGCACCACCCATAGCGCCACCCATAAGGCCTGAGAGGTCTACGCGCTCCTGACCTATATACGAAATCTGGCCAAAGGCTGCGATGGTAGGCATACGTGTTGTCTGAATGAGCTTCTCCTGGTGCTCCAAGAGCTCACGCTGTATATCCAACGTGCGGAGCGTTGTATTCTCCGAGATATCCATCGAGTAGTCCTCGCCGAGGAGCACGCGCTCGCGGAAGTCGTCGAGCGTACCCTTAACCTCTATCTCGACGTTCTCAGGTATCGAGAGGTACATCTTAAGCTGTAGCTTAGTGATATCTATGGCACTCTTTGCCTGCAACACCTGTGGCTTGAGGTTCGAGAGCTGCACCTGCGCTGTGATAAGGTCATACTCGGCAGCCAAACCATTCTTAAACAGATCCTCGGTGTTGTCTACTACGCGCTGTGTTGTCGATACTGCCTCGTTGAGCACCACGAGTGACTGCTCGGCAAGAAGTACGTTGTAGTATGCCGAGCGCACAGCAGCAACCAAGTCGATACGGCTTGCGCGCGCACTCTCCACAGCACCCTCCATCTGTGTGCGTGTCATCTTAATCTGGCGATATACCGATGGCACAAAGAGTGGCAGCGATACGGTACCTGCTACGTTGAAAGTATTCTTACCACCGAACGAGAATCCTTCGGTCATCTCTTGACGACGAAGCGCCAGAGAGTACTGTGCCGAAGCGTCCACCTGGGGATAGAGCGTTGCTACAGCCTGCTTACGCACGTAGTCGTAGCGCTCGATCTCGAGGTTTGCCACCTTGATCGTAGGGTTATCGCTTAGGGCAATCTCAATAGCCTCGTCCAACGACAAGTTTAGCTGCCCCTGCTCAGCTGTCGCTGAAGAGAGCTCCTGAGCCTCGGCCACGCATAGCGAGGCAACGCTCAGACAGATTAGAGTTAATAACTTTTTCATCTTATACCTATGTTAATATATTATTTGCACAACTGCTATAACGTACTACTTTGGGCAATATTGCCAAAGTAGCTATCAAAACATCTATCAATAATCTCAATGCCATTTTGAGTGCACAATCCGCGCAGGAAGACAACAATGGCGTAAGTCATCATATAGATCACCTCCTGCGGATCGCCTATGTCGCACTTGTCTGCCATCATTATGCCGTAGGTGCTACTCTGCAACACTTTAACCACAAAGTCGCTCTCGGCCGTCTTGGTGAAGTATCCGTGCTCTACGCAGGCGTGAATCCAACCGCGTAGCTGCTCCGCGGTTTTTCTCTTCTCCTCACCCTCCAGACGCGCATATACCGAGGGGTAGAAACGCTGGAGGTTGCGACGCATACGGTTGGCTATGGGTGCGTGATTAATCATATCGCGTAGGCTGAGCAACATAATTTCGAGTACGTTATCCAGCTGCTGGCACTGCTGCTTGCGACGTTCTACGCCCTGGCTTATAAAGAGGCTGATGCTCTGGTATATCAGCTCCTCCTTGTCGCCAAACATCTCGTAGAGCGTACGCTTCGAGATGCTCAACTCCTGGGCAATGTCGTCCATACGAACCGCCTTAATGCCCTGATTAACAAACATCTGCGATGCTTTCTCTACAATAATCTCTTTCTGTGTCATATATTTCAATGATTTAGACAGTGCAAATATAAGCACAAAAACTTGAAAAACAAAAAAAGTTTTCAAGTTTTTCAGTTTTTTACTCGAGCCGAACGTTTTGCACTTCGAAGCTCGCGTGCAAATGACATCCTTGTTATTTCGGAAATTATTTGTAGTTTTGTAGTATAGAAACGATTTTATTAGGAATAGATTATGAAGGTAAAGATAGTCAACCACTCGAGCTACGAGACCCCATTTTATGCTACGGAGCAGGCGGCAGGTATGGACCTTAAAGCCAACATCACTGAGCCTATAACCCTTGCACCGTTAGAGCGCGCTATGGTACCTACGGGGCTACATATAGCCCTGCCCGATGGCTACGAGGCACAGGTACGCCCACGTAGCGGCTTAGCGGCTAAGTTTGGCATCACGGTGCTTAACTCACCAGGCACCATAGACGCCGACTATCGCGGCGAGATTAAGGTGATACTGGTCAACCTCTCTAACGAGCCCTTCACTATCAACCCCGGCGAGCGCATCGCACAGATGGTCGTAGCGCGCTACGAGAAGGTCGTGTGGGAGGAGGTGACGTCGCTCGACGACACCGAGCGCGGCAGCGGCGGCTTCGGCTCAACAGGGCGATAATCCCTCAAACAGAGACTACTAAACACCACAAATTATGGCAGATAAGGGGACCAAGAGGATAAGGATATTCATCGCCTCGTCTGAGGAGCTTGGCGATGTACGTAGCGAGGTGAGCTTAATGTTCGAGCAGCTAAACAGAGTCTTTAGTCGCCGCAACTACTCTATCGAGGCAGTTAAATGGGAGAACTTGCCTGGATACAACTCAGGGGGACGTAAGCAAGAGGAGTATAATCGCGAAATACGCGACTGCGATATGTGTGTGGTCATCTTCTGGCAACGCTTTGGCGAGTACACTGCTGAGGAGTACAACGTTGCGGAGGGCGAGCTGCGCTCGAAGCGTAGGCTCAAAGCCATAGAGCTATTCTTCAAGCGAAGCGACGTGGAGACTATAAGCGAGGAGATGAGACGATTTAGGGATGAGCAGGCAGAGAAGTATCCCATCTACTTTGCAAATATTTCCGAGTTTAAGTACCGACTATTTCTCGATATTGAGCACCTTCTAAATGAGCATATCTCAGTTGTCGAGGACTCGATGATTAAGGTCGATGGCGAGGTTATTGCGCCCCTCAGTCAGTTATCCTTTGCAGCAAACAACGAGGAGTTTAAGCGTCTAAGCGACGAGATTAAGGAGCTTGATGATGATATCGAGTACTTGGAGGATAGGATTGCACACGAGCCTGATAATAAGTGTGCGAAGGAGCGTTGTAATAGCAAGAAGCGTCGCCGTGCAGAGCTGCGCGAGAGGCTTGCCGAGCACGAGAAACTACTATATGCCGCGGCGGTACGCATCTCGAGTCTTGCTCGCGAGAACCTTTCGAAGGATATGCGCCACGCCTTTGAACTCTTCGAGCAGGGCAGGGCTATCGAGGCCGATCAGCTACTCGACAGTATCGATCGCCAGCAGCGCGAGGTGGTGCTACCAAGCCTTAAGGAACTTCGCGAGTCGGCACGTCAATATCTCGATGGTATAACCTCGCGTATCGACATCAAGCTCACGAACGGCAATATCCCTATCAACGAGCGTATCGAGAGTGCCAATACCCTCTACGAGGAAGCCATTTCACTTGCCGATGAGTGTAGCTACAACCAAGAGTCTTACACCAAGCTACTTGCAGCCTTTGGCAACTTCTTGAGAAAGTATGCTCGTTATAATAGAGCCTACGAGATATATAATCTTGCCCTAACTAATAATATAAGGCTCTTTGGCGATAATAGTACAGAGGCCGCCATATCTTACAGTGATATTGGAGTGGTTTACTGGCAGAAAGGAGAGTACGATAAAGCATTGGAGTTCTATATAAAAGCATTAGAAATCAGAGAAAGAGTGCTTGGCTCAGAGCATCCATATACGGCTACATCTTACAATAATATTGGAGTGGTTTATAGTAAGAAAGGAGAGTACGACAAAGCATTAGAGTTCTATATAAAAGCATTAGAAATCAGAGAAAAAGTGCTTGGCTCAGAGCATCCCGATACGGCTTCATCTTACAATAATATTGGAGTGGTTTACTGGGAGAAAGGAGAGTACGATAAAGCATTAGAGTTCTATATAAAAGCATTAGAAATCGGAGAAAAAGTGCTTGGCTCAGAGCATCCCGATACGGCTACATCCTACAATAATATTGGTTTGGTTTATAGTGATAAAGGAGAGTACGACAAAGCATTAGAGTTCTATATAAAAGCATTAGAAATCGGAGAAAAAGTGCTTGGCTCAGAGCATCCCGATACAGCTACATCTTACAATAGTATTGGAGTGGTTTACGGGGAGAAAGGAGAGTACGATAAAGCATTAGAGTTCTATATAAAAGCGTTAGAAATCAGCGAAAAAGTGCTTGGCTCAGAGCATCCC
>JAFTWZ010000012.1 GCA_017465055.1 Alistipes sp.
AGTCTGAAATTCTGGTGGAGTAATAAATGATATCAATACGTCATCGCGAAGAATTGCATCTACGAGCGGTAGTGATACCCACTTGGGTCTATGCAATTCTGTGGCGATCTTCCTTTGTTTATACTTCCGCACTGATACGTAAGAGTTGTAATCACAATTCGCACCGCACGCACGACTATCAATCACACTCCGCACGGCTCTATAAACAGCGGAAGACCCCCACGTCGGAGCATAGTGGCGTTATCTCACTCCGCACACTCATACTTGCTCCTCCTCGGGGTGACGATATTTATATTCCGTTTAGCTACTATTTTTGCATGATTTTTTTTCAATCCCCACTGGAATTTACGACTGAGCCATTATTTGCCCACTAGTCTTGTCAACTATTTTCTTTAGCTGAGCATATTTAGTCAATAAAAACACAAGACCCCATAGGGTAGCACTCGACGTACAGCCTATGGGGCCTTACTAATTGTTGAGGCTGAATAAAAAGTGTTTAGCTCGCCTTCAAAATGCTCATTTACGCAAAGTAAACTCCGCTTTTTCAGGCATCGCCAGCCTAAAACTACATCTTTTTATTCACCCTTTGAAGTCTAAGGGACGAGCTAAACGATCCTTAGCCAACCCCATTGTTATAGTCGCCTGCGTAGCAGCCTATTAAGAAACTATCTTTTGCAGCAACGAACAAACTCTTTCAATAAAATTCAAAACAGCTTCTAAGTAGTAGCTACTTACCGTTGTAGGTATTCATCGTGCGGTCGGCGCCGATAGAGGCAAACGACAGCACAGCGTCGCCAAAGAGTTTCAAACGCTCGGGCATAGCCTTATTCTCCTCGTCGCTAAACTCGCCAAGCACATAGTCCACCTGGTGGCCACGGGGAAAGTCGCCGCCCACGCCGAAGCGCATACGTGCGTACTGATTATCGCCCAGTAGCTCGGTGATACTCTTCAGACCGTTATGCCCCCCCTCTGAGCCATTCTTACGCATACGGAACGTTCCGAAAGGTAGTGCTATATCGTCCGAGATGATAAGCAGGTTCTCGCGTGGCACGCGCTCCTGCTCAAGCCAGTAGCGCACAGCCTTACCCGAGAGGTTCATATAGGTCGACGGCTTGAGTAGCAGTATGGTGCGCCCACGATGCTTGAGCGTAGCCATAGCGCCGTAGCGTACCGTAGTAAAAGAGATATTGGATGCCTCGGCTAAGGCATCCAACACTCTGAATCCGATGTTGTGGCGGGTAGAGGCGTACTCTGCGCCTATGTTGCCCAGCCCGACAACAAGATATTTCATCTCCGATTCGGTTTAGCTCTGCGATTACTGTGCAGCACGTGAAGCACGTGTTACGCGAACAGCGCAAACAGCGGTAGTTGCAGGAGTTACGAATGTGAGGTTCTCGCGCTTGATATCGCCTACGAAGATTGTCTGACCAACCTTCAAAGGAGTAACATCAACAACGATCTCATCTGGAATGTACTCTACAAGAGCCTTAACGGTGAGCTTACGAGCTGAAAGCTGGAGCTTACCACCGATCTTAACACCCTCAGCGTTACCTGTGAGGCGTACTGGTACGTTAACTGCAACAGGCTTACCCTCCTGAACGCGGTAGAAATCTACGTGGAGAACCTGCTCGCGAACTGGGTGATACTGAACCTCGCGCATTACTGCCTTCTCGATAACGCCGTCGATGTTGAGCTCAACGATGTATGAGTTAGGAGTGTAGATGAGCTGGCTGAGCTCCTTAGCGTCGATAGTGAATGCCTTCTCCTCGCCGCCACCGTAAACGATGCAAGGTACCTGACCCTCGCGACGTGCTGCCTTAGCATACTTCTTACCGAAGTTGTTACGTGCAGTACCGTTAATCTGAATTGACTTCATAAATACTTAAATATTAATAGTTTAACTTCGATGTCGCTCAAGTGCGATAGTCACTCGCACCCCCATAGACATCTGCTTTTGGACGGCAAAGATAGTAAAAAAATCGCAAATGCAAATCTTTTAACCCACTTTTCGCAGTGGCTCTGCACTTTAGCCTACGATATTGCGAAGTCGCGCAGGGCGTCGTTGAGCGAGGTCTTCTTATCGGTAGACTCCTTGCGGTGGCCGATAATCAGGGCGCACTGCACGCCATAGTCGCCTGCGGGGAAGTGCTTGGTATATGTGCCCGAGACCACTACCGAGCGTGGTGGCACATAGCCCTTATACTCCACAGGCTCGGGGCCTGTGACGTCGATGATATGTGTCGAGCCAGTGATTACGGTGTTCGAGCCGAGCACCGCCTCGCGGCATACGTGAGCACCCTCGACAACGATAGAGCGTGAGCCTATGAAGCAGTTATCCTCGATGATTACGGGAGAGGCCTGCACTGGCTCGAGTACGCCGCCGATGCCCACGCCTCCTGAGAGGTGTACGTTCTTGCCTATCTGTGCGCACGAGCCCACCGTAGCCCACGTGTCGACCATAGTGCCGCTATCGACATAGGCACCTATATTTACATACGAGGGCATAAGTATAGCTCCTGGGGCGATATAGGCGCCATAGCGCGCTACTGCGTGGGGCACAACCCTTACGCCCAACTCCTCATATCCGCGCTTAAGCTCCATCTTATCGTACCACTCAAGCTCGCCAGCCTGCATCGTGCGCATAGTCTGTATCGGGAAGTACATAATGATGGCCTTCTTGACCCACTCGTTGACCTGCCACTGGCTCTTCTCTAAGTCGATAGGCTCGGCGCAGCGCACTAGGCCCTTATCTACGGCCTCGACGACGCGGCGGATGGCCTCCTTAGTCTCCTCCCTCTGTAGCAGCGTGCGCTCCTGCCACGCCTGCTCGATAATTATTCTCTCTGTCTCAAACATATCTATCTCTATCTTACTATTATTCAACGTTATCTTGTTCTGTTATATACTCTCCAAAACCTTAAGTAGCGCCTTGCTGTCGTAGCCGCACTCGGCATATAGCTCCGCAGGCTTGCCGTGCTCGACAAAGCGGTCGTCGATGCCTAAGGTGGTAACCGTCGTTGTGCTGGCCGTGCGGCCCAGATGAGCAGCTATGGCCTCGCCCACGCCGCCACGAAGGATGCCATCCTCGATGGTTACGATCTTGCTAAAGCGGCTGGCAATATCCTCTATAAGCGTGGTGTCTAAAGGCTTAGCATAGCGAATATCGTATACTGCCACGCTACGCGTAGTCTGCTCGGCGGCCCTCAGCGCAACGTTGACCATAGGGCCTACGCCTATGATGGCTATGTCGCTACCGTCGCGCAACTGCTCGCCGCGACCCTCCTCGAGCGTGGTAAAGGGTGTGTCGCGCCACTCGACACCCTCGCCTATGCCTCGTGGGTAGCGTATGGCTGTGGGGTGATTGGCCTGCGATGCGGTGTACATCATCTGTCGCAACATCCACTCGTTGCGCGGTGCGGCGACGACGATATTGGGCACGCAACTAAGATAGGCAAGGTCAAAGGCGCCGTGATGCGTAGCACCATCCTCGCCAACGATACCTGCGCGGTCGAGGCACAGAACCACAGGGAGGTTCTGGAGCGCCACGTCGTGTATCACGTTGTCGTAGGCGCGCTGCATAAACGACGAGTATATGTTGCAGAAGGGGCGTGCGCCAGCTACGGCAAGGCCTGCCGAGAATGTTACGGCGTGGCCCTCGGCGATGCCTACATCGAAGCAACGTGTCGGCATCTGGCGCATAAGTATATTCATAGAGCATCCCGAGGGCATAGCGGGCGTAATTCCCACGATGCGCTCGTCGTTGCGTGCAAGGTCGAGGAGCGTAGTGCCAAAGACATCCTGGTAGCGGTCGGCCTTGTACTCGCTCTTTATCCTCTCGCCTGTGGCCACGTCGAAACGACCTGGGGCGTGCCACGTCGCTGGATCTTGCTCTGCTGGGCTATATCCCTTGCCCTTCTTGGTCTTGATATGCAGTAGCTTAGGGCCTCCGATATCCTTGAGTGCTGTGAGCGTGCGTATAAGCTCCTCGATGTTGTGACCATCGACTACGCCAAAGTATCGGAAGTTGAGGCTCTCGAAGAGGTTGCTATTTTGTAGAAGTCCCTGCTTTATGGCGTTGCCCGTCTTGCGCACCAAGCGGTGCAGAGGGGGAATTAGCCCGAGACCCTTCCACAGTCCCGTCTTGAGGCTGTTGTACCAGCGCGAGGTAGACATCCGCACAAGGTAGCGGTCTAAAGCCCCTGAGGGCTTGTCTATCGACATCTCGTTGTCGTTGAGCACTACAAGGAGGTCGGTTGTGGGCGATGCGCCAGCGTTATTAAGTCCCTCGAAGGCGAGGCCTCCAGTGAGTGCGCCATCGCCGATGACGGCTACCACGTGGTGGTTTGCCCCCTGCATCTCAAGGGCCTTAGCTATGCCAAAGGCTGCCGAGATACTTACTGAGGAGTGTCCTGCGCCGAACGAGTCGTACTTGCTCTCGCCGAGGCGTGGGAATCCGCTGATGCCTCCATATGTTCTATTTGTGGTGAAGGCGTCGCGGCGCTCGGTGATGATCTTATGGGCGTATGCCTGGTGTCCCACGTCCCACACTATGCGATCCTCGGGGGTGGCATATACGTAGTGCAGGGCTATGGTGAGCTCCACGGTGCCGAGGCTCGAGCCGAGGTGTCCGGGGTTTGCCGCGCAGCACTCGACGATATAGCGACGTAGCTCCTCGGCGTAGCTCTTAAGCTCCGCGAGGCTCATACTCCGCAGGTCGGCAGGGGTGTTTACTCGACTAAGGTATCTGTATTCTATATCGCTCATCCGTGTTATCTTCTGTTTTGTGCTACGCCAAGCGCTGTGGCGTGGCGAGCTATTCATCCTACAAATGTACAAAATTTTTATGGAATACCGCACACCTATTGCAAAAACCATACTCCGAGGTTGGTGCTTGCGGGTTGTAAAGTAGCTATGTAACACCCGAAAAATGGAAATAGCCGCGTCGTGGCTATGGCATAACGTAAAAACTCGCTATAAAGATTGTATAATTAGCCAAAAATTATTACCTTCGCATAATTATTAAATGTAAAAAGCTATTATGGCAACTTCAAAATATCGTAGAATACTGCTCAAGCTCAGTGGTGAGTCGTTGCAGGGTAAGCAGAATTATGGTCACGACGTTGAGGTGTTGAACGCCTACGCCGAGCAGATTAAGCGCATCAAGGAGATGGGCGTGGAGATAGGCATTGTCATTGGTGGTGGCAACATCTTCCGAGGCATCCAGGGCGCGGGGCGCGGCTTCGATAGAGTCAAGGGCGACCAGATGGGTATGCTCGCAACGATAATCAACTCGCTGGCGCTCTGTTCGGCACTCGAGTCTCTGGGCGTCAAGGTTAAGGTTCTTACTTCGATACGTATGGAGCCTATAGGCGAGTACTACTCAAAGGATAAGGCTCTCGAGTACCTTAAGGCTGGCTACGTGGTTATCATCGGTGGTGGCACCTCGAACCCCTACTTCTCGACCGATACTGCCTCGGCACTGCGTGGCATAGAGATTGAAGCCGAGGTGATGTTCAAGGGTACGCGCGTAGATGGCATCTACACCGCCGACCCCGAAAAGGACCCTACGGCTACGAAGTTCGACACCATCACCTTCGACGAGGTCTTGGCGCGCCGCCTCAAGGTTATGGATCAGACAGCATTTACGCTCTGCCGCGAGAATCACCTCTCGCTTATTGTATTCGATATGGATACCCCTGGTAACCTCGAGAAGGTAATTGTAGGTGAGAACATAGGCACGATAGTTACCGAGTAGCGTTGGGTGGTAAGTATAAAAGTAATTATTAACACTATAAAACTAAGAAAGTTATGGCAATTAAGACAAATCATAAGAAGCGCGGCTCAACATTCTCGCTCATATTTATGCTCGTAGTGCTTATCGCACTTGTTGCTGCAGTAATCTTTTGGCCCGTAGACGGAGCCACAGCCTCGTCGGGCGTCTATACTACCGCTCAGGACGACATAGAGTCTACGACGCTCATTCACGCGGGCGATGTTGCCCCCGACTTTACCGTTGAGGCGCTCAAGGGTGGCGAGGTGACTCTCTCTGAGTTTAAGGGTAAGGTAGTCCTCGTGAGCTTCTGGGCTACGTGGTGTCCCCCTTGTCGTCAGGAGCTATCGCATATGCAGGAGGGTGTTATCGACCGCTTTGCTGGCCGCGATCTTGTTGTCCTCCCCATCTCGCGTGGCGAGAAGCGTGCGACCGTGGAGAACTTTATCGCAAAGACGGGCTATACCTTCCCCGTATACCTCGATACTAACCAGAAGGCGTATCGTATGTATGCCTCGAACTACATCCCACGTAGCGTTGTTGTCGACCGCGAGGGTAAGGTGGTCTACGTCGCTGTAGGCTACGATGAGCAGGTGGCTCGCGAGATTGACGAGGCTATAACTAAGGCGTTGGCCGAGTAGCACACATTTACCCCTCCCCGAAAATTGAATATTTGAGAGAAACGAGATAAACATAAAAGGTAAAAGTATGGATACCAAGACTATTTTGAATGAGGCTACGGAGCGTATGCAGCGTGCTGTAGACCACCTCGTTGAGGAGTTGCTCAACATCCGCGCAGGTAAGGCGTCAGTTAATGTGCTTAATGGTGTGTTTGTAGACTACTACGGCTCACAGACTCCCGTTTCGGGCGTAGCAAGTGTCACCGTTCCCGATGCTAAGACGGTGCTTATTCAGCCCTGGGATAAGAATATGATTCGTGCTATCGAGAAGGCTATTATCGACTCAAACATTGGCCTTACACCATCGAATAATGGCGAGCATATTCGCCTCTCTATACCCCCTCTCACCGAGGAGCGCCGTAAGGAGATAGTTAAGAAGGTTAAGGCCGAGGGCGAGACTGCGCGTATCAGCCTCCGCAACGCACGCCGCGATGCTGTCGAGGCCTTCAAGAAGGCTCAGAAGGATGGTATGTCTGAGGATGAGCAGAAGGATGGCGAGGCACAGGTACAGAAGCTCCTCGAGAAGTACACCAAGATGCTTGATGTTGAGTTGGAGAAGAAAGAAAAAGAGGTAATGACCGTATAATTTTCGATTATAAGGCCGCATCTGCGGCACATCCCTAAAAGTAATAGACCTCGGGCTGTACTTCAAGTACTATCCCGAGGCCTATTCTTTTGCGATGCACCACATCTACAGCCTTCTAATCAAAAATACTTCGATTATAAGGCCGACATCTGCAGCACTTCCCTAAGAGTGATACCCTTTGAGCTGTACTTCAAGTACTATCCCGAGGTCCATTCTTTTGCGGTGCACCACATCTACAACCTTCTAATCAAAAATACTTCGATTATAAGGCCCAGATCTGCGGCATTTCCCTAAGAGTGAGACCCTTTGAGCTGTACTTCAAGTACTATCCCGAGGTCTATTCTTTTGTGATGCACCACATCTACAGCCTTCTAATCAAAAATACTTCGATTATAATGCCGACATCTGCGGCATTTCCCTAAGAGTAAGACCCTTTGAGCTGTACTTCAAGTACTATCCCGAGGTTTATTCTTTTGTGATGCCCCACATCTGCAGCCTTCTAATCAAAAATTTTTCGATTATAAGGCCGACATCTGCGGCACTTCTCTGAAAGTGATACCCTTTGAGCTGTACTTCAAGTACTATCCCGAGGTCTATTCTTTTGCGATGCACCACATCTGCAGCCTTCGTCTACCCCCTCTTTAGCTACTCTTTAATTCTTAGGCTGCATCATAAAAATCAAAAAAACGCGGCTTAGTTCTCGGTTTAAGAAATTCTTTTGTACCTTTGTAGAATAAACATACACCGTTAAACAATGAAACAGCGACTTAGCATTATATCTCTACTCCTTATCTGCGTACTCCTTGTTGTAGGATGTGTCGAGGATAACGCCTTCATACTTCCCGACGATAGTACGACCGAGCAACCCGATGGTGGCAAGGATGATGGTAAGGGGGATGATGGTAATAGCGAAAATCCTGAGCCAGAGCCCGAAAAACCGGACTATCCCAACACTGCGTGGGCCGCAGGTGAGCTCGACTGGGTATTCGATATGAACGCTCTGCCCGAGATACGCATATCGGTAACCGAGGAGCAGTGGAACGAGCTACTTAAGGAGTATGACCGCGATAGCAACACCGCAACATATATCCATTGCGATGCGGAGTTTAAGTCGAAGGGCGAGACCCATAACTTCGTAGATGCTGGTCTGCGTCTGCGAGGTAACACCTCGCGTCGTCGTCCCGAGGGTAACGGCGGCGAGATGCACAAGCGCGATAATGCTGACTGGCACCACTGCCACTTTATGCTCAACCTGCGTAAGTTTCAGAAGGACGATGCACACGAGCTGCATAACGTGCGTAAGCTCCACCTGAAGTGGCATAAGGATGACCGTGCATACTGCAGAGAGCTATACTGCTACGACCTCTTCCGCCGCTTCGGTATATGGACTGCGGCATACAGTTCATACTGCCGCCTATGGATACACGTCGAGGGTGACTCGAAGGCCGCGTACTACGGCGTCTACGAGATGATTGAGGCCATAGACGATAAGTATGTTAAGAAGCGTAAGGAGCTATTTGGAGACCATAATCACAACCTGTGGAAGTGTCGCTGGGGTGCTTCGCTCAACTACAACGATAGAAACAACGTATCGATTAACGTCGACGATGACTCGGGGGCAAACTATACCTACGAACTTAAGTCGAACACCGAGAACTTTGCTGCAGCAAAAACTCAGCTTATAGAGTTTACCAAGAACCTCACACAGCGCACTGGTAAGGATTTTCACGACTGGATAGCCTCGGTGTGCGACGTGAGATTGCTTCTTAGAACCTATGCTGTAAATGTTGTTGTAGGTATGTGGGACGACTACTGGAATAATAGCAACAACTACTACATCTACTTCAACTCGTCGGATAAGGATAACTACAAGTTCTTCTTTATCCCCTTCGACTACGACAACACGCTCGGTACGTCGAGCAACTGTGGCGTGCAGAGCGACTCGGGCCGCCACGACCCACTAAACTGGGGCGATACGGGGCGTAATCCACTTATTGGCAAGATATTGCAGTTTGACGACTATCGTAAAATTTATATCGAGGCGCTCAACGAGCTTATCGACCCGGCAAACGCTCTCTTCTACTATCAGGCATCTATCGACCGTATAAATGGTTGGCACGCGATGATTCGTGACTATGTGGTCAACGACACCGAGGAGGATTGCGAGATTAAGGATCGCCCAGCCGGATGGGGCAACATCTACGACTACCGCATCCTCGATGCTGGCTCGTCGATGAACTTCTTTAAGGTCAAGGCCGAGTCGATACCATCGAAGTAGCATATCACCTATATAATACATAAGGGGATGACTAAAAAGTGAATTTGTCATCCCCGTTTTGCCAAGAGGTTGAATAAAAAGATGTAGTTTTAGGCTGGCGATGCCTGAAAAAGCGGAGTTTACTTTGCGTAAATGAGCATTTTGAAGGCGAGCAGAACGACAAAATACACTTTTTATTCAGCCTCTTTCGTTTGTCGAATTAGAATACCTCCTTCATTATTCGTAGCGATTCTACGGAGCGTATTGTGTCGAGGTGAAAGGCGTAGTAGCGGAGCATATCCTCGAGGAATGAGCTACGCTCGGAGCGATTGAGGCCTATCTCGGCCAAGTAGCGCACGTCGCACTCGAGCATATCGTGCAGTATGCGAGCGTTCTCAGGCGATATGGCCATACTCGGGGCTATGACGTGGTGCGTAAAGTGTCCATCGCGTATATCTAACCACGCGCCGTCGCTATACTCGTTGTCGGGAGAGAAGCCTAAAGGACGGCTCAGGTTGGCCAAAAACCATAGGTGGAAGTTGGCTATGCCCTCCTCTAAGGCGTCGAGTGCCGCAACCGATGCCCACACAATCTCGAAGAGTTCGTCGTGTGGCTCGTTATCTCTAATCAATCGATACAGCACCTCGGCCATAAAGAGTGCCATAGTCGACTTGCGCACGTCGAAGGGTGTCGATTGCAGGGCTAAGGCTGGCGATAGCTCCTTGATGCGGTGCATCGTCATCTTTGCCGACTCCAGACCCTCGAACTCTACGGCAAACATAGGTTGTAGCAGCGCCATCTTTGACCCCCTGGCAGTGGGGCGTACGCCCTGAATCATATAGCTTTGGCGGCCGAAGCGGTCGGTGAGCATATGCACAATGACTCCCTTCTCGCCATACTTGAGTGTGCCGAGAACTATGCCACGTGCCTTATAACTCTTCATCGCCATACGCTACTCGGGGTCGTGCCAGCGTCCGTCGCGCTTGATGATATCGATGAGGTGGTCGAGGGCTTCGCTCTGGTGTATGCCTCGCTCGACAATCTCGCGACCGCGGTAGAGGGTGATATGCTCGGGCGATGAGCCTACGTAGCCGTAGTCGGCATCGGCCATCTCGCCTGGGCCATTGACGATGCACCCCATAACGCCTATCCTAAGATCCTTGAGGTGCGAGGTGCGCGCCTTGATCTCGGCCAGCGTAGATTGTATGTCGTAGAGTGTGCGTCCGCAGCTTGGGCAGGCGATATACTCGGTGCGCGAGAAGCGTAGGCGCGATGCCTGCAGGAGCATAAGCTCTATGTCGTTAATCTGCTCGGCCTCGATCTGGGGAGCATCTATCCATACGCCCTCGGCTAAGCCGTCGATGAGTAGCTGTCCCATATCTGCTGCAGCGTATATTGCTATGCGCTCGATATCTGTACCGCTGTATCGGCGGCGGAGTACTATGGGGCGCTTGTCGTGGCGGTTGAGTATCGCGCTGCGCCACTCGTGTGTAGGGTTGTCGGTCGTGGCCTCAATGACCTCGTAGTCGTCCGTTATCTCGCTATGTGTTACGGGGCGATAGGCTGTCCTTGCACGATACTCTGTGGGGTGGTAGTCCGAGGTGTTGTCTACGATAAACTCGGCTGTGCGGCCTGCGAAGTGCTCGGCGAGGATGCGACCTACGGGCACCTCGTTCTCGGGGGCCTCGGTGAGCGATACTCGCAGAGTGTCGCCTATGCCGTCGGCCAATAGTGCTCCTATGCCTACGGCGCTCTTTATGCGTCCCTCGAGGCCATCGCCAGCTTCGGTTACGCCGAGGTGCAGCGGGTAGTTCATACCCTCGCGAGCCATAGCCTCGACCAAGAGGCGGTAGGCGTGGACCATCACACGAGTATTGCTCGACTTCATAGACACCACAACGTCGTTAAAGTCCGCACGACGACACATCGCTAAAAACTCCATTGCAGAGGCCACCATACCCTCAGGCGTGTCGCCATACTGGTCGAATATGCGTTTGGCCAGCGAGCCGTGGTTTACGCCTATGCGTAGTGCCACGCCACGGCGTCGACATATCTCTATGAGGGTGTCGAGCTCGCCATTCGATGTGCGGAAGTTGCCTGGGTTTATGCGCACCTTGTCCACAGCCTCGGCCGCTATCATCGCTATCTCGGGTGTGAAGTGTATGTCGGCAACTATGGCTGCTTGGCACCCCTCCTCCGCGAGACGCTCCATTATCGGAGCAAGAGCCTCGCCCTCCTTACGCCCCTGGGCGGTTAGACGCACTACCTCGGCGCCGCACTTGGCTATGCGCAGTGTCTGTGCTACGGTCGCCTCGATATCGGCCGTTGGGGTGTTGGTCATCGACTGTATGGCTATGGGGTTGTTGCCCCCGATTTTCACACCTCCGAAGCACACCTCGCGAGCCTCGCGGCGGATATATTTTAGTATCGTTCCCATCTGTTTCACTGTTTCGATATCGCAAAGTTAACTCTTTTTCTTGGTTTAGCCAATTTTTCGATGGTTAGTAGCTAATGTGTTTATTATCAATGTGTTAGCTGGGTATTTTGTGCTCTATTTGTAACTTATTGATTATCAATGAGTTGAAAAATTGGCAAAAATCGCATTTGTAATACATTGAAAATCAGCATCTTTATATTGCCGTCGCTGAAATATTTGAGGCCAAAAAATTTGGTGTCGCCCTGCTATTATAGTAATTTTGCAAAAAGAAAAGTTGCGGTTTGCTGGTGCAAATTAATTATTAACCTAAGGTATAGAGATTATGAAACGATTGATCTACTTTTTGATGGCGCTTGTAGGTTTTGGATTTACAGGTTGCGAGGATAGCCCCTTTGCTCAGGAGGATGCCTATGGCTGTCCATATGTAACGTTCCGTATGACGGCGCGTGTTGTCGATAGCGAGGGCAGGCCTATTGAGGGTATAAGTGTCGGCTTCTCCGACGTTGGAACCTGCGCTTATAGCGATGCCGAGGGTGGCGTCGACATAGTTAAAACAATCGGTCGCGTACCTAAGGAGGTGGCCTTTATAGATAAGGATGGAGCGGAGAATGGTGGAGAGTATGACATCCTAAGGCTCGACATTAGCGAGATGGTTGAGCAGACGGGCGAGCCTTCGGGTGCTTGGCACAATGGTGACTATGAGGCAGAGCTGGGCGATGTGGTGATGACGCTAAAAGATGATGGCCAGGATAGTAACGAATAAAAATTGGGGTATGAAACGGCTGATTTTCTTTTTGATGGCACTTTTGGGCTTTGGCGCGGTAAGTTGCGACTCTGTTGACTTTGAGGTAGCAGCCGAGTATGGTTGTCCACACGTTAACTTCTCTCTTAAGGCGCGTGTTGTTGACCAGGCTGGAACGCCTATTCAGGGTATCGAGGTGCGCCTAAAGGGGGATCATCGCTTCGATAATAAGACTGGATTTTCGGACTATATGGGTAATATTGATGCCTATGGTAGTGTGTGGCCAGGGTCGCAGTACGAGGTGGTATTCGTAGATGATGATGGTGAGGCTAATGGCGGCCAGTTCGAGAGCATAGAACTTGATATCACCGACAAGGTTCGCCAAACCGAAAAGGGTGATGACCGCTGGTATGAAGGTAGCTACATAGCCGAACTTGGCGATGTGACTATGACACTCGTGGCAGATGAGGGTAACGAGGAGAGTGCAGAGAACGAGACTGGGGAGTAACTATGCGTAGATTATCACTATTATTTACTACCTTTGTGCTACTTGTGGCTACAAGTTGCGAAGAGGCAACCTATGACGATAATCCGTACTACGTACTGTGGATTACGGCTACTGTTGTAGATGAGCAGGGCGAGCCTATTGAGGGAATATATGCCTACCCTGAAGGTGGAAACTTTGATGGGCGAGAGGGGTATACTAACTATTTAGGCAATATAGGTGCAAGTGCTCGTCTTACGCCACGCGAGCGTTGGGTAGTATGCTTCGAGGATGTCGATGGATACCACAACCGAGGCCTCTATGAGAACACGATGGTTGATATTACCGACAAGATCATAGTGCCGCATAAGCCAGATAGTTGGGGGTATACTGGTAGCACGTTTATCGAGATGGGTACAATAGTGTTAAAGAGATTAGCAGAGTAAAAGGATTGATGTTGTAAATTTTGAGATTATGTTAGGTAAGATTCTTACGCGACTATTTGCCTTGTTTGGCTTTTCGCTTACGTGCGTGGCCTGCTACGGCACTATGTACGACGAGTATAACCCCCAATACTTGGTCTCGGGACGTGTGGTCGACAGCGATGGTAAGCCGATTAAGGATCTCGAGGTATCGAGCAACCAGCGGACAACGACAGATAGCGAGGGACGATTTCGTTTAGGTGCAAGCTATGCAACCATACGAATCGAGGATGTCGATGGTGTGGAGAATGGTGGAGAGTTTGAGCCGCGCGAAATAAAGATTCAAGATAAGTACTCATACGGCAACTACATCACCGACTTAGGCGATATAGAGCTTAAGCGTAAGGAGGAGCACAAGGCCGAGTAATCGACAACACACCAAACAACGAAATTGATTATGGGAAAACGTATGGGAGTGCGCCAGTGGTTGGCACTCAAACTATTCAAAAAGTTGCGTCAAATACGTCGCGATGAGCACGTACTAAATACCCTATTCTGGGAGTGCACGCTGCGCTGCAACTTGCAGTGTCGCCACTGCGGTAGCGACTGCAAGGTAGATACCACGCTCACGGATATGCCCGCAAAGGAGTTCTTCCGAGTGCTCGACAACGAGATTACACCGAACGTAAACCCCAACAAGGTGCTCATAATACTCTCGGGTGGCGAGGTATTGGTGCGCAAGGATCTGGAAGATATAGGCATAAACCTCTATCGTAGGGGCTACCCCTGGGGTATGGTGTCGAATGGCTTGGCGCTGACGCGCCGCCGTCTCGACTCACTGATAAAGGCGGGTTTGCACACCATAACCATCTCGCTCGATGGCTTCGAGGAGCAGCACTACCACATACGTCAGAACAAGGATAGCTTTGCGCGCGCTGTTGAGGCTGTGCGTATGGTATCGGCCGATAAGGAGCTGGTATCGGATGTTGTTACCTGCGTCACGCCAGCGTTGCTGCCACGTCTCGAGGAGTTTAAGGAGTTCCTATACTCGCTCGGCGTGCGTCACTGGCGACTATTTACAATCTTCCCCGTAGGTCGTGCGGCAACTGACCCATCGTTGCAGCTTAACGACGAGGAGTTTACCTTCGTGATGCAGTTTATTGAGAAGTGTCGCAAGGAGGGGCGCGTAATGGCGTCGTATGGCTGCGAGGGCTTCCTCGGAGGCTACGAGATGCGCGCGCGTCAGAATCCCTTTGAGTGTCACGCCGGCGTGGGTGTCGCCTCGATACGCGTAAATGGCGATATATCGGGATGTACCTCCGTGAGGGCCAACTTTACGCAGGGAAACATATACAAGGATAACTTCTGGGATGTGTGGCAGAATCGTTTCGAGAAGTTCCGCAACCGTGCCTGGGCCAAGAAGGGCAAGTGTGCCGACTGCAAGATGTGGCAATACTGCGAGGGTAACGGTATGCACCTCTACGACGATGACGAGAACTTGCTCGTATGCCACTACCAGCGCATAGTGCGTTAGATAGTGTTCTACCTTATAGCGGAGATATACTCCGAGACGGCAAGGGTTGCAACCGAGAGGCGGCAGTCTGGAAGAGCTGAGTGGATGGCGCTAAGGCAGGCATAGAGCGTAGCTCCTGACGTGAGCACGTCGTCGACAACGAGGATATGCTTGTTGCTTAGTCGCTCGGGATGCCGAACAGCAAATAGGTCATCAACATTGTGCCAACGCTCGTTAGCCTTACGCTTAGCCTGCGAGGGGTTGTTACGCACGCGAACAACACTGCGCGCATCGACAGCGATGCCCATAGCCTCGGCCATACCTTCGGCCAGGTAGCGCGACTGGTTATAACCTCGCTTGAGCAGTTTAACGGAGTGTAGCGGTACAGGTACGATGACATCAATGTCGTCGTAGAGCCCCGAGGCCTTAAGCTCCGAGCCGTACCATAGACCTAAGGTGTGGGCGAAGCGCCACTTGCCACCATATTTGAAGCGTCCGATAAGTTGCGCCCACTGCGAGCGCCCCTTATATGTGAAGAATGAAGAGCCGTGAACGATGGGAATAAGACCGTCGAAACGGCTCTTTGTGGGATTATCATCCTTGAGCCACCAGTAGGTGAGCGGAATATCGAAACGGCACTTGGGACATATCCCCTGCATAGTAGGCGTGGTGCTGACGCCGCAGACCATACATCTCGGAGGGAAGAGTAGCGAACGAAGCTCTCGCAGCATATCACAAAGCATCGACGTCGACATCTACGCGTACCGATTTAATATCGTTAATCTTCGCTACCTCGGCTATGACGTGGCGTATATGTTCGCGCGCGCGGCTCATAGAGCTCCCCGTATCGACCTTCACAAGTATCTCGGCGCGGTACTGGCCACGTAGCATCTCGAGAGCCGAGGCCACAGGGCCCATAACACCACTCGGAAACTTAGCACGTAGAAGCTCGGCGACGTGGTGTGCGGCGCGGCGCAGTAGCTCGTAGTCGGCGTGGTGCATAAGCAGGCGCACGAGGCGAGAGTAGGGAGGATAGCTGAAGGCACGGCGCTCCTCGAGCTCCGTAAGTGCCATAGCGCGGTAGTCGCCCGAAGCGACATATTGAATGACGGGGTGTTTGGGTTGCGAGGTCTGGATAACCACGCGGCCACGGTCGTTGTGTCTGCCTGCGCGTCCCGAGACCTGCATCATAAGCTGAAAGGCACGCTCCGAGGCTCTAAAATCGGGCTGCGAGAGAAGGTTGTCGGCATTGAGGATGCCTACGGTGCTGACACCCTCGAAGTCGAAGCCCTTAGTGATAATCTGTGTGCCCACAAGGATATCGGTCTCGCGTGCCTCGAAGCGGTGAACGATGCGCTTAAAGGCGCTCTCCGAAGTCGACGTGTCGCCATCGAGACGGTCGACGTGTGCCTCGGGAAAGAGGTGAGTAATCTCTTCGACGACCTTCTCTGTACCAAAGCCCATAAGCGCCATATCCTGAGTTTCGCAGTTGGGACACACCGTAGTGACGGGCTCGTTGTAGCCACAGTAGTGACACTCCATACGCGACGAGGCCTTGTGCTTGGTGAGTGTGACGTTGCAGCGTGGACAGCGAGGCGAGAAGCCACAGGTGCGGCACTGCACATAGGGCGAGTAGCCGCGACGATTCTGAAAGAGGATGGCCTGGTCGCCAGCCTCCAACGAGCGCGTGATATTCTGAAGCAGCTCGAGGTTAAAGTGTGTCTTGCGCTCGCCACGCTTAACGGCACGTATCGTGTCCGAGACAATAATTTCGGGCAGTACGCCATCGCCCCAGCGCTCGCTGAGTTCGACGTAGGCATACTTGCCAGCAAGGGCGTTCATATAGCTCTCAAGCGAGGGTGTGGCGCTACCTAAGACCACCTGTGCGTTGCAGGCGTGGGCGATATATACGGCCGTGTCGCGAGCATTGTAGCGCGGCGCAAGGTCGCTCTGCTTATAATTGGCGTCGTGCTCCTCATCGACGATGATAAGGCCGAGTTTGTGCGTGGGTAGGAAGATAGATGAGCGCACGCCGACGATAAGTTCGCCCCCCGATGAGCCACTTAGGCGCAGGAAGGTCTCGCCACGGCGCAGGGCTGTAAGGCGCGAGTGGTATGTAGTGGTGCGACCCTCGAAGATACGCTCGAGGCGCTCGACAAGTTGCGAGGTGATGACTATCTCGGGCACGAGCATCACTACGTCGCGCCCCGAGGCCAAAGTCTCGGCAATAAGGTGTATGTATATCTCGGTTTTTCCCGAGCCTGTGACGCCGTGAAGCAGCGCGACAAGGCTGTCGCGGTGTGCTGCGTGGATAAGCTCTAAAGCGCGGTGTTGAGCCTCGGAGAGCGTCGGTAGCAGAACATCTCCTAAGGTGCGTATTGGCTCTGCGGGGCGGTGCTCCGTGTGCACAAGACCGAGCCTCTCGAGCGCAGCTATGTGCTCGCTTTCGGCGTCGATAAGGCGTCGCGGAATCGAGCTGTTGAGGCCTCCACGCGTAAGAGCTATCGCCCCTATCTTATCGAGCGTAGCGCAGCGACGTGGCGCGCGGCGTGAGTGCTTAGCGTTATAGTCGGCAAGGGCCTCCTCGTGTTGTAGCTCCGCGCTGAGGCGCACGTAGCGCTCCGTAGGTGGCGCTATGCTACGCTCCTCGAGCTCCTGGAGCGATGTGGCCGAGGGCTTGGCAAGTGAGGGTAGCGCTACACGCATAACCTCGCCAAGTGAGCAGATGTAGTAGTCGGCAATCCACTCCCATAGGCGTTGCATTGCGGGCGTGAGGAGTGGCGCGGAGTAGAGGCGACGAAGTATAGGCTTGAGGCGTGGGTAGTCGGGCCTATGCTCACTGATGCTCCATACGATACCCGTATAATAACGGCTGCTGCCAAACTGTACGACCACAGCATCGCCTACTCTGACAGCCAACCCCTCGTCGAACGAGAATGTATAGGGCGGCTGCGCTAATGGTAGGACTACCTGGGCATAAAGCATAGCAGCAGCAGTATTTTATTTAACCGTGAGTCTCTGTGACTAATTAGGTGTTGTCGCAGAAATTAGGCCTTGTTGAGGGCGTCGAAACCCTGGCCATAGACACCCATAACCGAGCCAACAGTGAGGAAGGCGTTGGGGTCCTCCTCCTTGATGAGCTTGAGGATGGTCGAGGTGTCGCGCTTGCGGCATACAACCATAACAGCCTTAGATGGGGTCTTGGTGTACCAGCCCATAGCATCGATGAGCGTAGCACCACGATGAGCCTTGGTGTTAATCATCTCGGCCATAGACTCGTAGTCCTTGCAGAAGATCAATATCTGGTTAGACTGCTGGTTGCCCGACTGCACCAAATCGACTGTGTAGCCAATAACGGCAATCATAATGAAACCGTAGACCATACGAGCAAAGGCCAGTGACGACAGTGGCTCGATGACAGTATCTACGCCACCATAGCTTACCGTAGTAGTGAGGAACAACGATGAGATAAGGATACCGCAGTCGGTGCCAAGCAATACCTTGCCGTAGCTTACCGTGCGGAACTTATTGATAATCATCGCTACGATATCTGTACCGCCTGTCGAGCCTCCCTGCATAAACGATACGGCGATACCAACACCGCACGATGCAGCACCCATACATACGAGCAACAAGTCGCCAGCGGCAACCTCCGCGAACATTCGAACCATAATGCCCTGAGGGAAGTAGTCTGACTCTACAATGTTGAACATCACAGACATCATAAGGATGCAGTACAAGGTCTTGATGCCGAACTTCCAGCCCACAATCATAACACCGAGGGCAAGCAGAATAACGTTAATGATGAAGACCAGCGTACCGATAGTGAGGAACGAGGCGATGTTGGCAGGAAGAACTGCATTGATAAGCGTAGCCAAACCTGCAGCACCACCACCCATACCACCAGCGGGAAGAACGCACTGCAACCAGCCAAAGGCGTAGCAGAACATACCAAAGGTCATCAAGAGATACTCCTTGATGCCGATAAGAATCGAACGAGAAGAGATTTTTACACCCATATCAATTCAAAAATTAATTAAGTTGAGCTTTTGTTCTATTTACATTTATGTAAAATCCAATTTTGCGGCGCAAATGTACAAACTTTAGCTCGAAAAGCGCAATATTTTTCATTTATTTTATAGCTCAGTACATAACAGCCTGTTTGTTAGCTTGTTATGCACTGAGTCATAGAACTAATACCAACAGCTCTTCTCGCTACCCATAGTGAATACGAGCTTGCCGCCTGAGATCACCTCGTCGTGGGTGATGTAGTTGCGCTCGAGCACCTGGCCGTTAAGCTCGACGCTCTGTATGTAGCGATTCTCGTCGCTATAACCCTCGCGAAGGATGGTAAACACGCCACCAGCGACATCAATCTCGGCCTTGTCAACAAGTGGTACGCCGATGACGTAGCGTCCAGCAGCTGGCTCTACGGGGTAGAAACCGAGAGTAGTCATAATGTACCACGCCGACATCTGACCTACGTCCTCGTTGCCCGAGAGTCCATCAACCTCGGTAGAGTACATCGTGTCGCAAACCTCGTAGATGCGGTCGGCAGCCTTCCAGGGCTCGCCAAGCATCGTGTAGAAGTAGATGATATGGTGGCTCGGCTCGTTGCCGTGAACATACTGGCCGATAAGACCCGAGATATCGGGAGTTACATCCTCGCCCTCCATCTTGGTGTCGGCCGTAAAGAGGCCGTCGAGCTTCTCGATGGTATTCTCAACGCCACCGAAGCACTCAACCAAAAGGTCGAGGTCCTGAGGTACAAGCCAGGTGTACTGCCAAGCGTTACCCTCGCAGTACTCGTTGGCGATGCGCGATGCGTTGAACGGATTGAAGTCCGCGCGCCACTGGCCCGTAGATGACTTGCCTCGCACGAAGCCTGTCGATGGGTCGAAGTAGTTGAGCCACGAGTGGCTGCGGTTATCAAGGTATGCAAAGGCCTCCTCCTTGCCGAGCTTCTTAGCAACCTCGGCAGCGGCAGCGTCGGCAATGGCAAACTCCATATCGTGGGCGATAGACTCGGCCTGCAGGTCGCGAGGCATATAGCCATACTGCTTGCGGTACTTACCGCCACGCATATCGTGCATATACGATGTCTCGAGTGCCTTCCAAGCGCGCTCAGCATCGATGCCCTCGATACCTTTGGCTACGGCATCTGCCACGGCGATGATACCTGGAGAGCCCACCATACAGCCGTTATCCCAGCCCCATAGGTGCCAGATAGGCAGGAAGCCCTGCTCGTCGCAGAGGTTAATCATCGTGTTGATAACGTCGTCCATACGCTCTGGATGGGTGATGGTCATAAGCGGAAGCTTAGCGCGGTAGGTATCCCACAACGAGAATGTTGTATATGTGTCGTGGCCAGGGTTCTGGTGTATCTGCTGGTCGGCACCGCGATAAGTGCCGTCAACGTCAGAGAACAACGATGGCGCTACGTACATATGGTACATACCTGTGTAGAATATCTCCTCCTGCTCTTCAGTTGCGCCGTAGATGCGAATCTTTGAAATCTCGTCGTTCCACTTCTTCTCGGCAAGCTCGGCCGTAGCGTCAAACTCGGCATTGGCCACCTCGGTGTCGAAGTTGAGGTGTGCACCCTCGATGCTTGTAGACGAGAGTGCTACCTTAACGCCAATCTGCTCGCCCTCGGTGGTCTTAAAGTGTAGGCGATAGTAATAGTTATCATCGCCAATAGGCTCGAACTTATCGAATGGCTTCGAGAACTCAATCACGAAGTATACCTTCTGGAAGTTGGCCCAGCCGTAGGTGTGGCGGTGACCCTCGATGCGGTTGTTACCAATAGCCTCGGCATAGAGATCCTCGGGGCGATCCCAGCAACCTCCGTGCACAAGGTCGAGGATGATGGCTGCCTCATCGCTGGCAGGGAAGGTGTAGCGGTGCAGGCCACCACGCTCCGTAGCTGTCATCTCGGCGGTGATGTTGTAGCGTGTCAAGGGCACTGAGTAGTAGCCTGGGCGTACTACCTCCTTCGAGCGGTCGGCCTCAGACCAGAAGCCCGTAGAGTAGTCGCCAAGACGACCGCGACCATACTCTACTTCGCCAATAACGGGCATAAGCGTAACGTCGAAGAGGTCGCCACAGCCCGTACCCGAGAGGTGGGTGTGCGAGAAGCCGATGACGCTATTCTCCGAGTCGTGATATCCTGAGCACCAGTCCCACTCCTGCGAGATGCTGGTAGGGCCTACCTGTGTCATACCGAAAGGTACGTTTGCACCCACGAAGACGTGGCCGTGGCCGCCAGAGCCGATTTTAGGGTTTACCTTAGCGGTGTAGTCTACCTCCGCTGGTGCGCAGCATCCTACCATCATAAGTAGCGATGCGATAGCGAATAAGTTCTTGATTCTCATAGGTTAGCTTTTAATATAATTTTAATTTTAACTCTTTTGCATTTATAAGCTCGTCGTGCCTGATGCGGAAACGGTCGGTGCTCTTGTTACCAAGCACTATGCCACCACGCTTGATGTAGTTGCCCTCACCCTCGGTGCTGATGACTATCGTGCCGTGGTCGGTATCTATCTCCACGCGATGGAAGCGTGGCGTGGTGATGGTGTAGTATGGCTCGCCAGGGCAGTCGGGGTAGAGCCCCATCATCGAGAATACGGCCCACGCCGACATCGTTCCCGTATCGTCGTTACCAGGCAGACCATCGGGCGAGGTGGTGTAGTTCTCGTCGAGCAGACGCTTAACATACTCCTGCGTAAGATGCTCGTAGCCCTTAACACGACTGAAGAGGTATGGGTAGGCGATATCGGGCTCGTTGGTAGGGTCGTAGTGACCATTCTCGAATATCCATTGCAGGCGCTCTACAAATCTCTTGCCGCCACCCATCACCTTGATAAGGCCGTCGATGTCGTGAGGCACAAAGAAGGTGTAGTTCCACGAACTTCCTTCGTGGAAGCCTATGGTGTTGGAGAAGTTAGCTCCCGCTGCAGGGTCAAACTCGCCGACAAACTCTCCATCGGGACCTATGGGGCGCATAGCACCGTCGGCCTTGGAGTAGTAGTTACGCCACCCAGCGGCGCGGCGCTCCATCTCGTCGGCTACGACGTTGTCGCCTATAGCGCGTGCGAAGGTGGCAAGGGCGTTGTCGGCAACGTAGTACTCTAAGGCGTGCGATACGGAGTTATCGCCCGACATATCCTGTGCAAAGAGCCCCACAGGGATGTAGCCGTGCTCGATATATGGGTCTATGTCGGGGCGTATGGCGTTGTGCTTGCCCTCGGTCGTCGCCGAGCGGAGCATAGCGTTGTAGGCTGCCGAGATATCGAAGTCGCGCAACCCCTTGAGATAGCTATCCACGATGACTGCTATAGCTGGGTCGCCCTCCATAGTAAATGTCTCGCGACCATAGAGCTCCCAGCGTGGTAGCCAGCCACCCTCCTTCGACATATCGACCATCGAGCGAATCATATCGGTTTGCACCTCGGGGTATACCAACGTTAGGAGCTGATGTACGTTGCGGTAGGTATCCCACAGCGAGAATACGGTGTATCGCTCATAATCTGTTGCTACGCCCGTGTGTGCACTCTCCATAGCAGGGTACTCGCCATTTATGTCGCTAAGCAGATTGGGGTGGAGCAGGGCGTGATATAGCGCGGTGTAGAATATGGTGTGGTCATCCTCCGAGCCCCCCTCTACGCGGATGCGTCCTAAGGCCTCGTTCCACTTAGCGCGCGCCTCGCTACGTACCGAGTCAAAGGATTTTGTGCCCACCTCGGCCTCGAGGTTGCGACGTGCGTTCTCGATCGATACGTACGAGATGCCCACCTTAACCTCTACCTCGGTATTGGGAGCTACCTCGCCTAACGAGAAGTAGAAGCCTATGTCGTCGCCCATAATCTCGCGTGAGTAGCTCTTATATAGCTTATACTGGCCACTATCGCCCGACCACTGTGCCTCGATGCCTGTCATCTCGGGTTGTAGCTTCCAGTAGCCTGTAGCCTCGGCCTTATGCGAGATGCGGGCCACGAAGTAGATGGGAAATACCGCCTGGTTGGTGTAGCAGAAGGTGCCTAAGAGGCGCATACCCTCAACCTCGGTGTCGCTCACGCGACGTAGCATAGCGCCAGACTCGTTCGAGAGAGCTGTGCCTAAGTTTACAAGGATGTTGGCCTTGCCACCGTTGCGGAAGGTGTAGCGCTCTACCGAGGCACGTGCCGAGGTCGTTGCTTCGGCGCGTATGGCGTAGTTGTCGTAGGTGGTGGCGTAGTAGCCAGGTGTGGCGACCTCGTCGCTATATGTCGAGCCGTGGTCGTGGCAGTCGGGCATAACGTCGCCAACTGTCGCCATAGTGATTATAGCGCCCATCTCGGGGCAGCCCACGCCACTGAGTGCCCCGTGAGCAAAACCCACAGAATACTTGTTGCGTATATCGTAAGGCGTTGACCACCAGCGTGTGTCCTTGTCGTAGCGGTTAAGCTCCGAGCCTGTGACATTAAATGGTACAGCCGCCATCATACCGTGGGGCACGACAGCTCCTGGGTGCGTTGCCGAGTAGTCGGCCGTACCGATAAATGGGTCTACATATTTTGTATAGTCAGCCTCCTGTGCCGAGAGTGTCAAGCACGAAAGCAAAAGCGTTAATATGGTGGTTAATACTCTTCTCATTTAGTAGTTAATCTAATCTATTCCAATTCTTGTCCTCCTCATATCCTTATCGCTACGTATGTGGGTCTTAATAACAAAACCGCCACCAGGGGACATATCCATCTTAAGCTCTGAGGGGAAGTTATCTCCTATGACATATCGAGTGCCATTGGTTTCGATACGCGTGTAGTCGTAGTCGGTAGAGTTGTCGCCTTTATCGCTATATATCTCTATATCACCATAGTGCCAATTATCAGGACTATGTCCAAGTGTGCCAAAATTGATAGTGACTTCTCGACTGGTGTTGCCATTAAGTCCAGCATAGTATAGATATCCATCCTTTTTACCGCGCACCACGATATACTCGCCAATCTCACCATCTATAGCCGACCAAGAGTCCCACGTGGTAGGAATCTCGGCGAGGAACTTGGTGAACTCAGGCTCCGCCTCATACGCCGTAGGTGAGTCGCAAAGCATAGCTAAAGGTTGGTTGTAAACCACATACATAGCCAGCTGATGACATCGTGTGCCCTGACTCATTGGGCGTGAGTAGCTTGGCTCATACTCCTCTCTTGAGGCGTTGCGCATAGCTCCTGGCGTGTAGTCCATAGGCCCTGCCAAGCCACGAATATAGGGTATGGTCACGTCGTAGGTTATCTGGTCGTGCTCCCTGCCGAGCCACTTCATCGTCTCCAGTCCGTGAACGCCCTCAAAATTTATGGCATTGGGGTATGTTCGTTGCAGCCCCGTAGGCTTATAAACACCGTGATAGTCAACAAGCAACTTGTATTTTGCTGCTATCTCAGCCAAGTCGTAGACAAAGCGTACCATCTCTTGGTCATCGCGGTCGAGAAAGTCCACCTTCCAGCCCTTAATGCCCATCTCGGAGTAGTGTCTGCACAGCCCCTCGATATCACGATTAAGTGCCCAGTAGCCTGCCCAGAGGATGATGCCAACGCCGCGCTTCTTGCCATAGGCGACAAGCTCGGGGATGTCTATCTCGGGGACCACTTTGTATAGGTTGGCTTCGCCCTTGACCGACCACCCCTCGTCCAAGATGACGTACTCGATGCCGTAGCGCGAGGCAAAGTCGATATAGTACTTATATGTCTGGTTGTTGATACCTGGCTCGAAGTCCACGCCCTCCAAGCCCCAGTCGTTCCACCACTCCCAGGCCACCTTGCCAGGCTTAATCCACGAGGTATCCTTGATGCGGCACTCATCGGCAAGTTCCCACACAAGTCTGTTATCGGCAATTGTACTCCATCCCCCTGCTTCGATAATAAGACCTCGCCAGGGGAATGTGCGCTTGCCGCTACACTCGGCGATGTAGGGTTTTCGCGACTTAACGATGCCCTGTAGCATATTGTATCCTCCCTGCTCGACAACATCGGGCACAGGGGCAAACTCCGTATCTATGATATTATCGCCATCGCGGTTTGAGAGGAACATCCCGGGGTAGTCTTCGAGGTTGGACTCGACAATAGCCACCATCAGCTGCCCCGAACGCCTATTTACGCAATCTACGACTACTGGGGTAAATATAAGCCTGCGAGGGTCGATATCCTTGATAGCGGTCTTGGTATATGTGTTCTCAAACGAGGTCTCAAACTGTGTGGCATAGTCCGACGTGGCATCGGGGCGGAAGTTGGTGTATGGTATCCACGCTGTCTCCTCGCCTTTAAATGTAAACTCGGCCAGCTCATCCGTAACCGTATAGTCGCCCTCGATCTTCGATATAAAGCGGTAGGCAACTCCAGGATTCGGATGCTCGTAAGCGCGAAGCTCAACGGCAAAATCCTCGAACTCGACAATGGCACCGTAATACCCATCAGATGAGTAGTGTTGCACCGTAGCCTCGCCCACATTCTCGCCCCACACCCCCACGGAGGTATCCATACGTAGTCGCGAAGGGGCTACAAACTGGTAAATATCATAGTACGAGGCAGACCAACGCAGCGTGCCATCGCTCCAATCGAGGGTAATGTTCGCATCGTTAAACGCCGTAGAGACCGTAACGCTACGACCATCGGCCATAGCATTAAAGCTCGCAAGCAACGAGCAGATTACAAATAACAATCTTCGCATAATCATCTCTTTTCGGCAGTTGATAGTAGTCCACACGCTGCCTCGATATCCTCGCCTCGCGAAGCACGCAATGTAGTCTGTATGCCGCGCTTGGTGAGCGTGTCGCGAAACTCGATAATCTTCTCGAGCGGTGGAGAGAAGAATGGCGAGTCGGGAATCTTGTGAAAGCGAATCAGGTTGATACGACACTTGATGCCATCGAGAAGGCGCAATAGCTCTTTTATATGGCGCGGTGAGCAATTCATACCCTCCAATACTATATATTCGAACGATACGCGTCGCTGGTGCGTGAAGTCGTAGCGGCGCAGGATGTCGCACACATCCCAGATAGGGTAGGCATTCTCAATAGGCATAATCTCCTTGCGCTCATCGGGGAAGGGATTATGCAGCGATACGGCAAGGTGCACCTTCGACTCGTCTAAGAGGCGTGGTAAGGTCTTGGCAACACCCGAGGTCGACACCGTGATGCGCGTAGGCGACCACGCCATTCCCCACTCCGAGGTGAGGATGTCGAGCGTCAGCATAAGGTTGTCGATGTTGTCTAACGGCTCGCCCATACCCATAAAAACCAGGTTGGTGAGCTTATCACGCTCAGGAATCGAGATTATCTGGTTGATAATCTCGGTTGAGGAGAGGCTATGCCGCAGTCCCATACGCCCTGTGGCGCAGAACTTACAGCCCATACGGCAGCCCGCCTGCGACGACACGCAGAGCGTCATACGCTCGCCATCGGGGATTAATGCCGATTCGATATACTCGTCCTCGGAGGTGGCAAAGAGATACTTCTTCGTACCATCGCTCGATGTCGACACCTTTAGTGGCGCTGAAAGACCCAAATCGCACTGCTCTTTGAGGCGCTCACGAGCCACCTTCGATAGGTCGGTCATAGCGTCGATGTCGGTGACAAAACGCGTATATAGCCATTTGGCTATCTGCTTATGCGCAAAGCGTGGTAGGTCAAGTTGCTCACATATAGCCCTTAACCCCTCCAATGTGCTACCATATAGTTGCGGTTTTTTAGTCTTTGTCATATCCTCACAGCCTTATCTCGACTACAAAAATAATAAAATTTAAACATTTTTCAGTCTAAAGTGACATTTATTTCAAATTTTATATATATCTTTGCGTAGTGTAGTGTGCGTGTGTGGTGCTCTGGTGCGGAAATACGTAGACTGCTCTCGTGGTAAGTAATTTAAAACTAAAAAATTAGATATAAATGGAGATTAAGAAATCACCTAAAGCAGACTTGCAGAACAGAAGAATCATATTTCTTCTCGTTGGTCTGGTAATCGCCTTAGGCATTACTGGCCTCGCATTTTCTATTAACTCAAAGCCAGAGGCTGGCGAGTACAAGCCACCTAAGCGCGAGACTACCGAGATGGAGCAGATCGACAACACTCGTCAGGATCAGCCAGAGACTCCCCCAGAGCAGCAGAAGGCTCAGGCTCAGGTGGTAACCGACGTGCTTAACATCGTATCTAACGATCAGAAGATCGAGACAAACATCGTCTTCGTAGACGAGGCTGACGACTTCGGCGACTTTGAGATGGTTATCGAGGATAAGGAGGAGGAGATTGTCGAGGAGGAGATCTTCATCACCGTAGAGGATATGCCTACATTCCAGGGCGGTGGTCTGCCAGAGTTCCGTAACTGGGTACAGCAGAATGTGAAGTATCCACAGATTGCCCTCGAGAATGGTATTCAGGGTAACGTGGTTGTTCAGTTCGTTGTAGGTCCTGATGGCAAGATGACCAACTTCAAGGTTCTTCAGTCGCCTGATAAGACCCTCTCAGACGCTACTATCGCTGTGCTCAATAAGGCTAATGAGCTTAAGAGAGGCTGGAAGCCTGGTAAGCAGCGTGGTAAACCAGTGAAGGTGTCATTCACAATGCCCGTACGATTTGTAATCCAGCAGTAACGAGGCTGACAGATATGAAAAACAAAGTAACGCACGTGACGGGAAGGTTGTCGTGCGTTACTTATTTATATATATAAGGTTGATATTGTATTAGATGAAAGAGGAGAAGGTAAGCATAAAACGCCGACGCGAAGAGCCACAGCCTACTGTCGAGGAGCGCCAGACGCGCGCTGTGCTTGTTGCCGTAGTGCGCGACAGCCAAAACCCCGCTACGGCAGTGGAGTACCTCGACGAACTGGAGTTCTTGGCCGAGACGGCAGATATAACGACCGTGAGACGCTTCACGCAACGATTGCCACAGCCACTATCAAAGATATACGTAGGCCCAGGTAAACTCGAGGAGATAGCCCTATGGTGTAAGGAGAATGAGATTGACGTAGCTATCTTCGACGACGAGCTGTCGCCAGCGCAGACACGTAACATAGAGCAGGCGATGCCCTGCCGAATAATGGATAGAACGCGCCTGATTCTCGATATCTTTATGTCGCGAGCACAGACTGCATATGCCAAGACGCAGGTGGAGCTGGCGCAGAACGAGTATATGCTGCCACGACTGGCGGGACTATGGACCCACCTCGAGCGTCAGCGTGGTGGTACGGGTACGCGTGGCGGTGCTGGTGAGCGCGAGATTGAGACCGATAGACGTATCGTAAGAAACCGCATAGCCAAGCTCAAGGAGGACCTCAAGAAGATAGACCGTCAGATGGCTGTGCAGCGTTCAAATCGCGGTCAGATGGTGCGCGTGGCACTGGTAGGCTATACCAATGTCGGTAAGTCGACACTGATGAACCTCCTCTCGAAGAGCGAGGTATTTGCCGAAAACAAGCTCTTTGCAACGCTCGATACTACGGTGCGCAAGGTGGTCTTCGATAACCTGCCCTTCCTAATGTCCGACACCGTAGGCTTTATCCGCAAGCTCCCTACGGAGCTTATCGAGTCGTTTAAGTCGACGCTCGACGAGGTGCGTGAGGCCGATCTGCTACTGCACGTGGTAGATATCTCGCACCCAGGCTTCGAGGACCAGATTGCCGTGGTGAAGCAGACTCTCGCAGATATCGGCGCTGGCGATAAGCCAGTATTCTTGGTGTTTAACAAGATTGACGCCTACACCTACACGCCTAAGGAGGAGGACGACCTGACGCCTGCGACGAAGGAGAATATGTCGCTCGACGACCTCAAGAAGAGCTGGATAGCTAAGGCTAACACCCCCTGCATATTCATCTCGGCACGCGATAAGACAGGAGTCGACAAGCTCCGTGCAGACCTCTACGGTATGGTGCGCGAGATACACGCGGGCCGATATCCGTTCAACAACTTCCTATACTAACGCAACAAAACCCTAAGACTATGGTAAAGATACTCAACAAGGAGAATACTATTCTCAACAAGTTCCTCGCTCAGATGCGCGATAAGAGCGTGCAGCGCGATTCGATGCGTTTCCGCCGTAATATGGAGCGTGTGGCCGAGATTATGGCCTACGAGATATCTAAGAAGCTAAACTACAAGACGCAGCACGTAGAGACGCCTCTGGGTATAGCGGCTGTCGAGTGCATAAGCGATAAGGTGGTCATAGCAACGATACTACGTGCGGGCCTGCCATTCCATCAGGGCTTTTTGAACTACTTCGACGATGCCGACAACGGATTTGTATCGGCCTACCGTAAGAGCCGCCCCGATGGTAGCTTTATAGTCGATGTTGAGTATGTCTCGACATCGTCGCTGTCGGGCAAGACGCTTATTCTTGTCGACCCGATGCTCGCTACGGGTACCTCGCTGATGTTGGTATACGACGCCCTGGTGCGCCGCGCTGGCGAACCCGAGCATACGCATTTTGCCGCAGCCTTCGCCTCGGAGCAGGGCGTGGACTATGTGCTTAAGCATACCAACCCCGAGAAGTGCACACTGTGGTGCGCGGCAGTAGATGAGGAGCTTACCTCGAAGTCGTATATCGTTCCAGGCATTGGCGACGCTGGTGACTTGGCATACGGCGTAAAGCTGTAGCCTACGGCGAGATACTAACCAATTAGCGTTGAGGATATGAAAAGAGGTCTACTTCTTGCGGCGGTGTTGCTGCTCGGTATTACGTCTGTGAGTGCTCAGGACGTTACACACGGCGTGCTAAGGCAAAAGAGTGGCGAGCTACTATATGCTGCTGACGACAACCAGTGGCTCACGCGCGAGGCGTGGATAGAGAGATACGGACGTAAGGAGTTTAGGCTGACGTTTGGCAACGACTCGCGATATGATCACGCTCAGGAGCTGGGTATGGTGCGTACCGATATCCTGCAGAGCGTAAAACTTATTGGCGAAGGAAACATCGTTTGGGAGCGCGTCATAGAGAGCGATGTCCCCGTTGAGCAACTAAAGCTCGCGGCGCGTAAACGTTTGGCTAGCGTGCTCTATGAGTCGAAGGATAAGATTGTCGGTGGCGTCATCGAGCACGGCTTTGTTCGCGACGATAAGGGGCGTCCGTGGGGTATTAAGAATGCCCATTGGAAGGGCGTGGTGACCTATGAGTTCAAAGAGGGACGATACAAGGTGTCGCTGTCGCACGTGCAGTATAAGACTCTGCGTAGCAGTTCGCTCGGTATCTATAGCCTCGGCTTTGCTACCGAGAAGACCTATATCCCTTTAGCCAATCTGCTCTACCCCTACAGCCAGAGAGCCAACACGGGGCGTTACTATCGCCTTGTCGACTTTATTGACTACAACTTCTCAGCCATCTTCGTACTCTTCGAGGCCGCGATACCTGCGGAGGAGTGGTAGTCGCGAGCTAACATTTATTTGGCGTAGTATCTTCTAACACGAAGAGTATCGAGATAAACGGTTAAGGTGCAAAAAACAACGCTTTTTGCACCTTAACTACATCAGTCGCAGCCTTACGCAGGCGAAGTTATAGCACGGGGCGCGCTATTGTCGCGTTAGGCTATAAGTATGCACAACGCCCGAGGCCTTAGATACTACGCTCAGATCTGAGATGTTGCTACAGAGAATCTTGAGACAAGTCTCGTAGCGAAGCAGCTCGAATCGCTCTTTATAAGCTCTAAGCGTCGAAGAGTCGTTGTCCTTGTCGTTTAGAAACGACTCTATCTCACGTAGCTCCTCATCGATGTCGGCAAATAACTTGACAATATTATCACCATCGAAGAGCCTTGTGGCAAAGTCTACCTCTCGACTATTGAGCCCCAAGCAGTATATATCGCAACGTGCCGTGTTACATATGTATGGCTTTATGCGCTCTAAAAACTGCGCCCACTCCTTGTCATCAGCAGCCTCGTGAACCTCAATGCTCAAGAAGAGTATATCCTTGCCACAGATGCTCTGGTGGATATTGACAACATCGTTGATATCCTCCCACGAAACAACAACGTTGGTATCGGTAGGAAGATCTATGCGCCTCTCGCCAATAGTTGCGTAAATAAAATCTGACTCGGACTTTAGACCCAAGCCCTGCAATCTCCACGAAACATTGAAATATCGAGTCTGTCCAGCATCCAGAGTACTGAGATTATCGATATATCTCTCCTTCGTGTGATTATATACTCGAAGTGTGTATCTGCGCATACCTTATTTACCTTCAAAACAATTATCCTCGGCTAACTTGTAGACCATCCACGTCGGGACAAGCACAAAGTTGCCATCCGTAGGTAGCAACACATAGTTGTCGTCCACCTCGAACTTATGCACCTCGGAGATATCGGCAAGAATACGCACATCGTCGAGGTCTACGTTAAACTTGTAGGTGTTGACGTCACCCTTAGGTCCAATCTTGATAGACGAAAAGCGGTTGTTCTCAACCTTAGCCCAATTAGATTTGTTGACAGCCGTCTCGAAGATGTCCTCCTTGAGCCATATGGTCGCCTTATCGAGAGGCATATTCAGGTGTCTGTTCACCGTGTCAACATCCTGCGTCGTAACCTTCGTTGCTCGAGTGCAGAAGTAGGCACCGATGCCCATCACCAAAAGGATAAAGATGTATGCTCCGATGTGATTTGATATTCGTGTTCCCATAGTATACTATTTATTTGTGTTCATATAATCTAAGAAGGCCTTAGACGTTACTACAGTATCGATAATGCTCTGGTCCAAAGCTCTCCATCCTCCGTTGCCCGAATGCTCGTAGTCAACCTGGTATATAATGAAGTACTTTACCTCCTGTAGCTCCTCGGCTGAGCACTGCGTAAGCTTCCTGTCGGTAATGATGGTTACCAATAGGTGGTCCTCTTTGTCTATGCCATTCCAATATCCATTTATAGTACCTGTCTTACCATAGACGTAGAATGTTGGGACAGAGCTTGAACTCTCCTCGGCCTTGCCGTCATCAATCTTAATCTTTATATTGCCTTGATTAGTCTTATAATCTTTAGCTGTGCCGAGGCCACTGGCGGTACCAGTTCCACTCTGGTATACCAAACTCATACCCTTTATAAGCTCGTTGCGCACGTCGAGATAGTCAGTGATGCCGTCGCTCCACGAGTCGTCTATGTCAAACTGCTCATATGGTGGTCTCTTCTTGCTTTTGTCTAAGTTGTACAGTGAGAGCGAGTAGTTCTTATTAAGTGTTATAAGACGTCCGTACATCTCGGCCATATCGTATGGCGAAACGTTCCAAATGGTGTTGCTACCAATGGCTACGGAGCGAACCATATACTCGTTTAGCTGTCGAGGTGTGGTTCTGCCTTCGCGCACGGCGAGATTGAAGAATGACCTTGGTCTTAGAGAGTCATAGTCCTTGTAGAGCTTCAGTCCGAAGTTTGTCGACAAGCCAGCCGGTAGTAACGCCGTGGTGTCGCTGGCAGTAGTTATGCCGCGAGCTATGTCCGAAGATAGGAACCTATTGAACGACAAGGTGCTGTTGCCGCCAACCTTACTAATCCTCATTTCGGGGAATGAGGCGGTATTGCTGTTATACCACTTCTTCAAACGCTTATTGTAATCGTCTGTACTCTCTCCCTTCTGTCGCTGAGGCTTAGCCTGCTTGTAACCTGGTATACTACTATGATTGGGCTTAAAGAACATAGTGTTTCTATCGCGCTCTTTCGATGCGGTCATATAATCTTTCTGTCCCAATGACTCTTTAGTGAAAGCACCTATATATGCCATTATAGAGTTGTAGTAGTTACTTGATTTATAGATATAGTTCTTAATATCTATGACGCCATTAACACCCTGCTCATCGCCCTTTAGCGACTTGAAGGTTGTTTCTAAGGGCTCTCCAGCATAACTCTTGAAGGTGTAGTGCTTGCCATTGGTGGTCTTAGTCTCTTTATCCATTGATATCTCTCGAGGCGCAAGCATATTGAGATTTGTCCACCAGCCAGTGTTATACATCGTGGTGACGGCGGTCCACACAATAGGCTTCTGCGTCGAGCCTGGGCCTCGACGAAGATTGTTGCGCGAGAAGTTGCCGAAGTAGCGAGTCTCCGTAGCTCGGCCCTTCTCGAAGTTGATATAGAGCGAGTCGGAAATCTTACCAATACGACTATAGTCGTTAGGGTTGAGGCGATACTCCTTGTTTGAGCGATAATCGACCATCGCCTGAACACGACCATCGCCATCGGCAACAATAACAGCTCTATCGGCTGCGTCGCTCTTGTTGTCGAGATTACCAAGTTTGTCGCTATACACCTTGTACAACGCCATAGTTAGCTCGCTATCGATGCTGAGTGCTATGTCTGTGTTAGGTAGACCCTGACCTTTCTCCTTAATCAGACGCTTGTGTGCGGTCATAATGTCGCCAACAACATCGCGAGACCAGAACATCTTGTGGCCAAATGGATAGAGGAAGGCTCTATCGCCGTTGATCAAGATATTCTTAGCAAAATAGGTGCTACGCTGGAGTGGGAGGTTGTCTAAGGCACTATTCTGGTCATTGATGACGAAGTCGTTCTTGCGAACGTTAGCAACATTTAGACCCTGCGGATTTAGCTCGACAATGCCATCGGCTCCGATAACCACTCGACGCCCCGATGTGCCTGCTGCCACAAGCTGCACGGCCTCGCCATTGGTTAGACGCTTGGGGATGTATACGATACCATCGCTGTATACGCACACACTGTCTCCAGCGTTGCTACTATCGGCCTCGATAATGCTACCAGTCCACTGACTACGCCTCTTAGATGGCATATGGTAGTTAATAGCGTTGATGCCTGTGGCAAACTCCAGAGTGTCGTGATAGATGACGTTGTACTTATTCGCTCCCTTTACCTTATCGTAGCTAATCGAACGAACATTGCGCAGGCAGATAACATTCTGCAAGCTATTGTTCTTCGAGCCCGACTCCTTGTAGTGCTCAAGCAGTCGTTGCGTCATAGGATCGCACTTTTCGAGTGCTATTATGACAGAGTCGTACTTATACAACGAGTCGACAAACGACGACATATCTCGTCGGAGAGGTACTCGGTGCTTAAGTTCTCTCTGATAACTCTTGAGCGCAGGGGTGATGTAGGTGTCAAGATCGTTGGCGACTTTGGCCATAAGGAACTCGATGTTGTATACGCCTTGATCATAGTAGGCGTAATCCTTAAAGTCGGTCTTGGATAGAACCTCCTCAGGCGATTGTTTCTCTATCGCCTCGCTGTAGGTTATACCTTCGGAGTAGTCATTATTGTGTCCTGTGGTATATAGCACGATAGCTGAAATAATAAACAGGGCAACAATGAATAGGCCGCCTATCTCCTGCCTCTGTCTAATGCTGACATAGAGCATTGAGTTGTCCTCAATCATACGGTTGAACTGATTCTTGCCAAAGAGAGCTGAGATTACTCCAAGCGCAACCAGTATAAAGAAGTAGAGTGCAGAGACGCGCGAGGTGATAGATATAAGTGGGAAATCCTGGCCAAAGAAGATAAATGACCTGGTATTTGCCAAGAATATCATCAACGATTGCACGGCAAAGAGCAGTGCTACCTGTATGACAATGACACGTGACCAGCGATATATAGCCACTGAGTATAGCGCTATCAGAAGGTACACGCTAAAGGATAAAACAAAGAGAATTGCAAGCCACAATCCGTGTTCGGCGATGATGTATCGCGATAGGCAAATGTCTGTAGTCTGCGCAAACCACATAGCGCCGACCTTAGACTGAGGCTGAAGCTTAAAGTAGCCAGTACCACCCTCGCCAAAGGTTGCAATCTCTTTGCCAATACTCTGGTACTCGTGTAGTATCCAGTCGTTGAGCGATGCCTGCAGGAATCTATTCTGCTCGCTGTTGTCCTCAACCTTAGCGAGTACCTCGCCAGGAGTCTCCATATGTACGCGAATACGATACTCCGTATGACCACCTGTAAACTTATCCAGTACGCCCATATGTGTGGCAGCTCCTGCGCCGACGATAACAGCGATAGGTATGGCAAGATGCCACCAGCGGAATCGAATATTGAGCGCAACCATCACAGCCGCAACGACAGCAAGGAATATCGCTACAGCCATAAAGACGAAGGAGTACTCATTGCCGTCAGCAATCGCATTGTACAACCCTAAGAAGATGTCCTTATAGCCTACGATTACTCCAATAAATACTGCCAATATGATCAGTAGCATAGCTGTAGGTAGCCATTTAAACCTTCTATTGCTGTGAACCTCGTAGTTGCTTACGTCGATAATCTTTACCCAAGTGGCAAAAATCGCAAAGAGGGTAAACATAATGCCATAGCCACCATCGGCAATCAATGTGGCACCCGACATACACAGCATATTCCAAATCGAGAGCGAGAAGGCGGTCTTATCCGAGGTCTCGTTGTCTTCAACCGCGTTGACATAGTCAGCAACGTACGATGCGCTGAATATCTTGTATATAAACCAGTCTACGGCAAAGTATATCAGTGCACCTCCGAGAACGCGGAACATTGGGCGCGCTAAGAGCATCTCGATGACAACATATGCTACGGCAATCAACGGGATAGCAGCAAAGACTACCCAACGAAGGTTTTCCCTATTGGGGATGATGACTACTACGTAGCGTACAAAGCATAGGATGGCCAATGCGCACAAAAGGAGCATTGGGTAGATCATAGTCCAAGAGAGGCCCAGAATGATAAGTCCGGCGCTGATAACGCCCGCGACAGTGGTAAAACGTGAAACTGTGGCTTGAGGCAATAGGTTATATAGACTTGCTACTACGCCCACAAAGCCAATCGCAAGGCCTACCCATAGCAATATCGTCTTAAGTACTCCCATTGAAGGTAGAGCAAGTGCCGCAGACGATATTATGATTAGAGCTATGCCTAAGCCCATAACACACTTACGCCATAACTCGGGCTGCGATTCTCCAAACTTCTGGAAAATGCCTGGAACAAGCGAGAAGATACTCTCGTCGCCGAATCGCAAAATATATCGTTTAGCCGCGAATGTAGCTACATAGAAGAATACCAAGCAGTAGACGATGGTCGACAGCCACGAGGGGTCTCTAAAGTGATTGAACTCGAAGAGGGTGATAGACGACACTGGTGAGAATACCGTGGTTCGCCAAAGTAGGAAGAACTTAACGGTCAGATAGGCAATCAACAAAAGGTGCGTCGCACACTCTACGGTTGTATAGAGACCGTGGGTCGAAGAGTAGAGCATAGAAAATGCCGATAATATCACGACGCCAAAGAGAATCCATACCAACCTGTCGGCCGTAAATGGCGTAGTCTCCTTGAAATTCTCGATAGATATCAACCACTCATAGTTGCCATCCTGCGATGTGATGCCCGGAAGGTATGTGCCTGCCGTGATGCCATTCTGCACGCCAGTGCCACCATCGGTAAGGAGGCGGAAGACCATCTCGACGTTGGAGATGTCGCTGACGTAGCTTACGAAGAATGGCTTGATGTGCATATCGTTGCCGTGGTTCTCAAAGAGGTGGAAGAGAGCCAGATTCTCGGCAATATTGTCGATAAGACCTGAATCATCGGAGCTCTCCTGGGCGTTGATGATACTCGAGGCAACCATCAGAGATGTCTCACGACCTCGGTTTGTCGAGGAGAGTGCCTGGTAGCGTGGTAGCTCATACTTTAAAGCTACCTCGAAGTTGCCACTATCGTCGACATTGCACTTCGTGAACTTAACAGACTGCGTGGCATCCTCGCCAAAGCCAACGTAGAAGGCTTTGTCGTAGGGTATGGTGACCTCTTCGACCTGTTTGAGCATATCGTCAACGCTGTAGTATTGGTCGTTGACACTGATGCTCTTGATGTTGTTCTGCTTCTCAAGCTCAATGAGATAGTCCTGCTGATGGTATTTACCCTTGATATCCTTCTGCTTTAGGTTGCGGTAGATGACTGGACGGATAAGGTTAACGCCTCCCAGGTCCATCTGCGTATAGGCATCCAGAGCAATAGATTGCAGTGGGTAGCCACCCTTAATGAATTTGGTAAACGACGAGGCAACTAAATCATCGCCACGGCCAAAAGAATATATCGTGCTATCCTTGCCGCGCTTCAATTTGCATAAATTCTGATCCTCGTGATTTTGGTCGATGGTAATATCTACACGGTAGTTATTGTTGTTTGCGTCCTTATTAAGGCCTACAAAGGTAGCTTTATATATGCTATCTTGGCTATCGGTTCGGAAGAGACACTGGGCGTTGATGCACGTATCCTTTAGTGGATTGCCATCCTTTGTGTACTCCTTAACGTATATAGGCGAGGTTACGCCTCTAAGCTGCAGGGTAACACCATCCTTGCCGAGGTGAGTGACGCGTATCGATCCATTGATTGTCGAATTATCGAGGAATGACTGACCATCGTTGCCTGCGACGAAGAAGCCCTCATTAACCTTGATACCCTCGACCTTGATGGCGTGGTGGTCGTAGTTATAGAAGATCTTCTTATCGGGATTTACGTAGTTGCCAAACGTATATATCGATAGGATTCCGAAGAGTACAATGATGAAGTATGACCAAAACAGCGCGCCGTAATTCTGGCGAGGAACTCCATCAACGCGAATAAAGTCCTTTATCTTCTCTCCATCTATATACTGGTCTGTGATCCGATACTCCTTGTTGGAAAACATCCAGATCATCAGTGCAAAAAGCACACTGAATAGCGCAACAAAGTTAAATGTGAAATTATGGTCGATATACCAAAATAGAAGGATTGCGCCGAATAAAATAAGCAATGTCTTAATAATACTCTTTTTCATACCTAAATCTTATAGCCTGAAAAAATTATGTTTGAGTTCTCGGAAACAATCTCCTTGAAAGTGGTGCCTAAAGCCCTGGCCCACTTAGGAGTTATTGTGGGGTTATCCGTAATCTTTATAGCTTGGCTAATAGCCTCTTCGGTGGTAATTTTGCCGTTGACAATATCAACATTCAGCCTCTGCTCCTCGCGATTCGATACATTGCTCCAACCTGCCGTCTCGGCGATATCAAATGCCATCATCGCTATACGAATGGTGCTATCGACGATAGCCTGACGATCGGCTTCGCTAAGAGGCATATTAACATCGCGTAGTTGCTCTATAAAGCGAGTAGTAATAGTGTTGCGAAAGTTCTCTAAAGTTATCTGGTCATCGGTGGTATAGGCCCCCTCGAGCTGTTTAACCTCATCCTTAAGTCGGTGGTTTTCGTGCTCTAAGGCCTTGACGCGATTACTCTCCATTGTTAGAGCTTCGCGAAACCTATTTCTGAAGTCCTCGCTACTATGAAGCCTCTCCTGAAGGTCCTTGATCTGTTTGTTAAGGTTGTTGTTTTGGGCAAGCAGCGTGGATATAATAGCGCTCACTCGATAAGTGACCAATATCGAAACAAGACCTATGGCAATGATTATGACGTTAAGCATAAAGCTGCCGTTGGCTACAAGGCCCAATATTGAGATAACGCTGCATCCAATGCTTACCAGAGCTATCAGATATAGCCATTTAATGTGACTTACCATAACGATATATATAAAAAGTTAAACTACTACACAATCTTGCGCAGCTGTTGCTCATCCTCTGCATCCCTATTGGGCGTAGGGGTATCATTGCCTCTACGAGGTTGCTCGACGGGTACCACCTCCCTACGCGTGGGGAATGGGATGTGGTTGTTGAGGCCTGGTTGTACAAGCAGGAATGGGAATGTCGACTCGAAAACAAAATCGCCATCCAGGTCCCTGCTACAGATAGTCTCGATGATGCCTCCATTATGACCATCCTTGCGGATTACAAAATCGCTGCCGTCAAAGAACAACTTAACCATAACATTGCCTCGAGTGTTGAGCTGGTTAGCGCCAAACGTATACTCCGTTCCGCTGACAATCATCTTATCTGTCTGGTTAGTGATGACATCCTTGTAGCCCGATGCCAAGTCGCGTGGAGTGCTACTAATGGCCGTAATCCTGCTCTGCTGCTCGTTAACCTGATTATTGGAGAAGGGTGCAATCACGTTCCATATGCGCCCAAATAGGTTATTCTCATCGTTCTTGAATTGAGCAAAGAACTCTACCACGGGCTTGAAAAAGTCGGTAACCTTACTCTGCTGCGTGCCACCATCCGTAGATTGAGTGTTATTGTCGTTATTCGGCTTATCCTGCTTTGCATCAGTATGGCTAATGCGTGGTATGCCGATGATGCGGCCGTTGTAGAGTCCTGCTCTAATGCCGTTAATGATAAACATACACACATTCTTAGGCGTAACGGCTGTGTCTTTCTCAGAAATATGGATTAAGTCGTGCATCACAGCTCCACTACATATCGTAGGATTCTGCTGCTTGAGAATCTCCTCCATCCTCTTGCGCAGTTTGTTCATCAAGAAGCCTCGACCAGCAAAGATGATGTGGTCGATCTTGAACTCCTCGCCAGTGGGGTAGCTCTTGCTAAGCTTGTTCGATGCCGAGAGGCAGATGTTGTCAATCATATTGTTGATGTACGACTCGTCGTTAACCAGAATCTTATTATCTACCATCTTCTTGATAAGATCGTTCATCCCTTCGAGTGAGGTTACATTAGCTCCATCGATAACCTGGGGGTTTCTGAGATTGCCGTTGTTGTAGAGGCGCTTGTAATCCTCGACCAACTTCATAAGCGCCGTGATCTCGGCAAGGTCGGCAGATGGGTCTAAAATGTATTTGACAACAAACGCCTCTATCTTAGCCTCTCTTTTATCCTTGTTTTGCTCGCTCGAGAATATGTGGTTGAGGATCGACAGAAGTATCGCATAGCTAATGGCATTTCCGGCGCCGATAATACCCGAGCGGAAGATGCTATTATATCGATAGTTGTTATTCCCGTTGATGCTATCCTTGATTACCGAGAAGTCGAGCGTACCCTTACCTGCATCCATAATCAGATAGCGGCCACCGGCAGGAATCTGGTCGCTCATATGCTCCATAACGCCGACAAACGAGGCGTCACTTTCAGATATTGAGCTGACCTCTACTCCCTTGACATTGCCAAAGGTGTCGGGGTTGTTCTTGACTAACGTCATAATGTCGGCAGATAGATGCGTGAGCACCCTGGTTACATCGCTCTGAACGTAGGTGTTAGGCACAAGCAAGACGATATTTAGGAAACGAGCTGCGCCATCCAGTCGCGTATTCTTGAGGGCAATCTGCATAAAGGCATTGATAATCTTGCGGTAGACATCATTGTCGCCAATCTTTGGTGCCGTAAGATTTATGCCGCCGACATCGATTGTGGGTAGGAATACGCCTCGGTGGTTTGCTATCTTAAGGTTGGGGACAGCCATATACATATCTCTATATACCTCCATCTGGTTGTATCGGTTTAGCAGGAGGATATCCCTATCCTTGCCGAGCAGCTTAGTTACGTCCAAACGAAAACCATCGGGACTATTCTGTAGGTCGACGGGGAACTCTCGCTTTATGTAGAATACCGATTTGTAGTAGCGCTCGCTGTCGGAGTCATATTGCACGTAGAGAGTGGGGTCGTTGGCAGCAGGCGTTGTGTCATCGTTGAGTGTCTTGAAGAACTCATCGAAGAGAGTGCTTAGATCGTTAACATTTTGATCATCGCGGCGCGACACAATCAGCTGTGACGCCTCTGAGCCGTAGTCGAGTACAACGTCCCAGATGCGCTGTTGTTGAGCAGCGTTAATCTGTATCGACGCAAAGTCGTTAATCTCATAGCCATCAACCTCGAACTTAATAGCAACAGAGTAGGTGTGGCGATCCCTAACTGGTAGGAATAAGCATCCGTTTTGCCAATATTGCAAGGTCTGAGTGCTGAGTACGTCGATAGCTCCATCGGGAAGAGCATTTTGATTATTGTTATTATGCTTAGGCGTGTTATTGTGGCCATAACCCCTGCGATTGGTTTGATTACCCAGCCTAATGATAAACTCGGCACACACCTCGGTATATATTCCAACGGGAGTCTCGCTGATAACACGATAGAAGATATTTGTTATCTTGCGAGTCTCGTCCGCGGTATCGGTGTGAATGGTACACGTGTCGCCACCAGGAAAGCGCAAAAGGTTGACACGGCCACCGGCGCCTATCTGGGCGATATATGAGTTGGGAGTACTGCTTATCCTATCGAAGTTGATAGTGTGGTCAATACGATTGTTGACTAAAACAGTTAATAGTTTCATAAATTATTGAGTGTTATAGTTAATAATCAGGTCATTAATAGGCTACTACGGCTTTAACCTTCTCGCCATTAGCCATATATCCGACTTGCAGGAAGTCGTAGATGACCATATTGCCAGTATGCTCGGCATAATCGGGGAAGATGCTTGGCAGTACAAGGGTTGAAATGCTGTAGTTATGCTCGTTCTCGTTGTACTTAGTGGACAACAACTTAGGGATATATATGTTGGTTATACCCCACATTGCGAGCAGAATCTCGATCTGCTCGAATAGATGTTTAGTATCCTTAGCTGCATCCTTGTAGTGGCCAAACACCGGCTTAAACTCCTTGGTCGAAGCATAGGCCGTAAGTCGTGCAGCGTTGTTTATCCACGACATATGGGCTCTCATATTCGTCATCACGAAGGCGCGTACGTCGGCAATAAGCTCCTCGATGGCTCTATCTTCACACTTTAAGGTGTCGTTGATTTGATCCTTGAACTGCTCGTAGCCATACTGCGAGCTTCGCAGCTGTTTAAGTATCTCGGATATTGGAGAGCTTGGGTCTGACTTGTCGAGGATGTTGGCAATATCTTCATCGATAAACTTAAACTGTGAGCTAAAGAATGCCAGTATCTGCTCTCTGTCGCGTCGCCAGTTATCAGTCACCGCGTTGTATTGCTCCTCCAATTCCTTATATTTTTCTTTCTCAGCGTCAATGGCCTCTTTGTGCTGCTCATTAAGACCCGCAATCTCGCTCTCCTTAGCATCGATTGCTTCCTGGTGCTCTCTGTTCAGACGCTCTATCTCCGCATTGTGAGCCTCGTCCTTCTCCTTGACTGCTTTCTCAACCTTCTCGTTGATCTCGCGCTTCAATGTTTCGAGGGCATTTCGCGCCGCCTGTAAATCGCGCTGACTTTCTTCAAGCTCGCGACTCTTGGTAGATAGCGTTTCATCAAGACTACTTATCTTGCTATTTAGCTCGCCTATCTTGCTATCTTTCGCTACGATGGTGTCATTTAGCTCCTCGACTCTCTGTCGACTCGCTTCTAAATTCGACTTGACTTGCTCCAACTCCTGGAGTTTCGCCTCGGCCTCGGCTAATTTACATTGTAGCTCCTCGAGATCATCACTCTTTGTCGCAGAATCACCGCTAGTGCTCTCCTTGTTCTCTTCGCGCCCCTGATTCTCCTTATCGTCATCATTATCGTGATGCTTTTTCTTCTTCTTTTTCTCCTTTTTTTCTCCTCTCTTCTCTTCGCGCTCCTCCTTCTCCTCTCTCTCTCTTTGCTCTTCGCGCTCCTCTCTCTCCTTCTTGCTCTTGACTCTCTTACGCCAAATTAGCGCGCCAATCGTTGCCAAGATAGCAAAAAGAACAAACGCTGCAACAAGGTAGTGCCACCAGAGTAGCACGGGCGCTGGCGCTGGCTCGGTATATGTAAACTTGTAGGTTAATGTAATACTCTGATTGAGAACACCATTCTCATCAAAGGCTACATAGGTGAGCGTGAGAGGATTACCAGCCAAGAGAGAGTCTATATCAGAGGGCTCTAAGCCTTGTTGCTTGCTTCTCTCCTTCTCGAAATCGTTGGCAAAAGTCTCGGTAGGTATATATGATTGGCGCACGCTATCACCCACTCTAACCTCCCTAAGGATTGTATTTGCCGGAATCTTGATGTCGAGAGTATCGATTGCGCTCTTGTCTGATAATGTGATAACCTCGATGCCATCATCGCCTCTTTTGCGCGTAGCAAGGCCATCACGAACTGATAGTATGGTGCTATCCATCAGACTCTCAGCTACTTGAAACTCCGATGCGCGACATATGGTGAGACGCATTATAGGCACTGTTGTGGCAGACTTTTTAACAAAGTAAAACTCACATTTAGTCTGACCATCTGCAAGGCCAATAGATCTACCCTCATATTCGATAATAGTTCTTGTATCATCGTTATCGGCTAATGGTTTTTTATTTTGGTCATAGTATGTATACCATTGATTTTTATCCTTATTTTTTATAGAAGGATAAATATTTTGAGAGAGCTTCCCCTTCTCTGTACCAAAGTTAAACTTGGTATACCTCTTAGAGGTGTAGAGGCAGTAGTGGAAAATAGTATCCGCCTCGCTAAGCTTAAGTAGAGTGCCGCGAGAATTGGACATTGTTACGGTGTCAATAGCCAATGAACTCTCATTGGCGATAAGCAGAATCTCATCGTCGGAAAGCTCTGTGGTGGGCCTATGGGCAGTCACGGTAAACGCTACAAGGGTGAATGCCACGGCAAGCGTAAGTTGCTGAATTATATTAGTAAGTCTCATATGTATTTAGTTTTGGTTTTCAACAATAGGCCACATACTCTTCTTGAAAGAGTCTGATATGGTATCTTCGCGAGGACACATCTCGATCTGGGCGTTTCCTATGTGGAACGATATCCTATTCAATCGATCAACAGTCATATAGTACTCCCTATTACCGATATTGGTGAAGTTGCTCGTAGCACCAATAATAGTGATAAGGTCGCGACGACCCTCCTGCCAGTCACCCTTCGTATTATTGCTATACGACTGTAGTACATAGATAGAGGCTACGTCGTTGAAGTTGCGCATCAGAGGTCTGAGTGGAATGTTGCCGAGCTGCGCGCTATTTGAGGCGCGGTGTTTTCGGGTGTCGTACTCATAGATGATAGTGCCATCGCTGGATAACTTTGCGCTATCCTCGTTGGTCGCACGCGTCGTAGAGTCGATCATAGGAACCCACTCCCAAGTGCCATCGTTGAGCATAAACATAACACCATACTGGGCGTAGATGTTTCGGTTGCGAATCTTTAGGCTGCCGTTACCCTCACCAAAGAGGCTGCAAAAAGCCATAGCGCCATCGACAACAACAGTCTTAAGGTTGCTGATGTTATCCAAGATCGTTACACCCTCGGTTTCGGCATACTGACACTCCTCGGTGAGATTCAAGATGCGCTCACCCATAAGGTCGAGGAACATACAATCGTTGCATCCAAATACCTGAGCAAGGGCATTATTTACCGCCTTGCGGATAACGTTCAGCGAGGTAGAACGACCCGAGAAGATAAGCAGCGAAGGCTTAATGCTCTCCTCGTCGTTAGAGAAGAGATTATTGAAGTGCGAGAATATCTCGGTAGATATCTCCCTGAGATACTGCCTCATCTTAGCGTGTGACAAGACCTTTGAAACTATAATTTTCGAGAGCTTATCCTTATACTTTGTAAATGCAGGGTCCTCTATAAGGGCCTGAGTCTCGGGGATATGTATATCGCATATAGCTCTTTGCCCCTGGGCATTAAGCAATGGTTTAACAACGTTGCGAACAAACGACTTGAGCAATCCTGCACTCTTGCGATGCGCAGGCGTAAGACCGTTGTTGTTGAGCGATATGACCATATCCAGAGCCTGCTCGTCCTGGAGGCGGCGTGCCTTATCGGCATCGCTCTCGCCCTCGGGAGCATTATCCTTAAGTAGGTCGATGATAATCTCGGCAAGGAGATAATCGAGGTAGTTACCTGCTCGCGAAACACCCATCTTACCCTTGAACTCAATCTCGGTATTTGTGCCATTGATAGTGCGGGTAATATAGGTTAGGTCGAGTGTGCCTGCGCCCATATCGTATACCAGCACCTTGCTGTCGATATCGTGAGACAGATTTGGCGTTCTGAGGAAGATATGCTGGCGGCGCGATAGGTAGTAGAAAACCACTGCATCCGACTCGCTGATGAAGCGGATGTTACGCAACTGCGGCATAGCGCCACATAGTATGCTGCGCAGCGTGGCGATGTTGTGGGGTGTGTACGTATTAGGCACTGTCATAACCACATTCTCGGCATCCTTAGAGTACTGCTCGGGGATGAAGAAGCGGAATAGCTGCTTATATACGGTCTGGAATATAGACTCAACCTTGACAGGATTATCTGCACTCATAGTCACTCCGTAGGGGAGTAGCGCCGTGGGGAACTTATTGTGGCCCACGATGCTCTTCAAGCTCGGCAACATACGAGCATAGAAGTCGACCATACCAGTGGTAGGCGAGAGCCACAGAGCCATCCTGAGGTAGTCACCATCGACGCTCGACAATATCCTCGAGTCGTCGATAGAGGTGAGGTTTACTGCAGTGGTAGAGTTGATGAAGCGGGCATCACTCTCGGAGGTGTCACCACACTTGTTCCTATCACCATTATGTATGCTCGACATCATAGCCTGCTTCTGCGTGCCCAGCGGAATCTGGTTGTGGGCGAAGTTTCCCGCTTGGTTGAGCAGCGTGCCATATGACGCCACGATGGCCGACGTACCTAAGTCGATACACATCCACTCGGGCTTTGCCGCCTTACGCAGTAGGATAGGTAGTGTGGCTGTGAACTCGGTAAACTTCGACTCGGCAATCTCCGAGGCCTTGTTGTACTCATCGTTGCTGTCGACGTAGTACTTGAAGCTAAGGTGTAGCCTGCGGTTAAGCTCGTAGATGGTCCTCTGCGTATCAGGGTCGATGATGGAGTCTATGCACGAGTGGTCATACTCGATGCGTATCTTGTGAGACTCCTTGATGCCAAGCGAAAGGGCCTCGGCAAGCGATACTCTCCTGCCATTGTTATCGATGAAGGTGAGTACCGACTCCCTAACACCAGCCCTCTCCGTGATGCACTCTGTCAAGTCTATGGGAAGCTTGAGGTCTTTGATAAAGATGCGAGCGTGCTCCTTGCCTACCTCGGCAAACTCGGCAGAGTTGCGAAGGATAAACTCATATATCGAGGTCATACCTGGAATGATATCTGGAATAACCCCCTGTAGCACAGCGCCATTGGTGACCAATGTCTCGTTGCCATCGACGAAGTGCACCTCGAGGTTCATATCCTTGCGATTGCGCTTGAGCGTAACGTGCAGATTGGTATAGGCGGTCTCGATACGCTTGTTGTCGATGGCATTTGTGGCCGTAGCCTCAATATGGATAGAGTACCTCTCGTCATTATCGATGGGGTTACGTACCTTAGTCATATCCCACACGATGGGTATCGAGACAACATTATCGTTGGTGTGTGTGCCGTTTGAGGTGTTGACGTCGATATTGTACAACTCGACAAAATCCTTATCCTTGAGGATAAAGCGGAAATCCGATGGGTCGCCCGACATAGGGGTCAGTGTAGTGACGTCGGCAGCAGTACGTGGGTGCGACTGCTTGATGTCGACGTCGAACCACATAAGATCCTTGACCTCGACCATTCGTAGACCATCAGTGCGCTTGGCAGTCACGCGCATAGTGATGTTGCAAGCTGGCGAGCGTAGCAGGTCCGAGGCATTCCTGACCTTCAAGGTGCCGATAACGCAGGGCTGGTCGGTATGTATACTGTAGACAAGGTTGTTGCCAGCCTCGTTGGGGACAAACTCCACAACGGGGGTCGTGAAATTGAGCCCCTGAAGGCTAATATTGGCCTCACCCTCGATGGTGGCGGCTATCTCGTTGCTACTGTCGTTTACAGCCTTCACCGTATAGCTAATCGTGAAGGTATCTGCCTCAGCGCTCTCTTTTCTCTTGCAATCGATAATTGTCGTAGGGTCGAAGTAGAGCTGAAAATCGAGCACTCGAGCAGCATCCTTGCCAATAGGCACAACTATTGAGGCACCTTGCTGCTCGCGGTGCTTTACGTATAGTGGCGAGCTACCCACGGCCGTGATAAGGCTGTCGTCGACCTTGCACTCTACCTCGAGGCGATAGTTGACAGGTCTTGAGGATCTGTCTAAGCCGAGGAAGAACAATCTTCGGGGTAAATCCACGTGGCAATCTTGCACTACCTGTGCAGCCTGCTTCTTATTCTGCAGGTCTACGGTGAGCACGCGCGTTTTGTTATTAGTAGTTGTTGTACTCATATGATTATTTCGTTTGATTATCCGAATTGTAAAAACCTATGCTTATATCCGCGTCGGTAGGGGTATATCTGCGGCGGCAAAGTATGTATACTATAAAGGCTATAATGGCGAGTATTGTCATTATGATATCGACCCACGTAGCGACCTCATACTGATTGTCGCACCAGGGCAGCCATATGGTGTCGGGCAGCCTGAACGAGCCAAAGAGGATGGTGGCATCGGGCTCTAACACGATGTCGATATCGTGCTCTAACCTTAGGCGTGTTGCGCCATAGACCTCCTCGTTAATATGGACGATACTCTCGATGTGTAGCTTGGTGTAGGGGTTGGCGATATTGAATTGGCCAGCGATGGTGTCCGACTCTCCCTGACCGAGGCTATTACGCTCGTAGATAGGCTCTTTATCACTCTCGGTACAGCCATATGCGTCGAGGTGAAGTATGCTAAAGGTCTCGTTATACGACCTAACATCAACGTTGAAGGTGTAGTCGCCACCAGCCTGGCGCTTGGCCTCGATTACCGGCTGGGTAGCAATCACCGATGGAAGGTTGATAGATTGATGATTGGGAACTAACTCGAAAACATCGTAACATTCAAATGGCCATTTATTGGGGACATTTGTAGTATCTTTAGGAATAGGAATAAATTTAATATTGTATTCTTGAGCAACATCGGAGCATACTCCTACTATTTCTTCAAGTTTTTCAAAGAAATCGTTATACTTTTGATTTTTGACAAAGTTGTTTAAATAGGATAATGACTCTCCGTAGTAGTCGTTATTACCGTAAACATTGTCTGTGACGTAGAGAATAAACGTCTGGTCAACATACTTATCTGTCTCTCCGGGAGAAAGTTTCAAGGAATCAATAGTATAGTATTTGCTAATAGATAGTAGAGAGTATGGATCCTCCTCCGCCTTGCCCGTAAACCAATCACACTTAACATAATTCTTCCAATTATCGCTTAATGTGCCTTTTGTATCCGCTCCAACCTTTTGCCATCTTAAGCGTGTCTTGACTATTGGGTCTTCGTAATTCGCAGCATTGCCAGCAGCACATACTACCGATAGCATATCGCCATCTTTGAGTCTAATCAAACTATCTTTTTCAAAGAGTTTTTCTATAACTATTTCCTCGACGTCTTCATCACCTAATTTGATACTTGAGTGGGTTTTACCATCAAAAGCCACGATGACGTGTTTGCGCATCGGTACTGAGTCGACAATACCCCACGCAGTAGAATAACAAGCTATGAGTAGACACAAAAGTGTAGCAATTCGCTTCATATGATAATCGTTTATTTAAATGTTACAATCAAACCTCTTAATATAATCCTCGCCATTAGCTCCGCATCCCTCGGCGCAGAAGGTCACGCTACGTAGGCGGCCCTGGTGTATCGCAAGGGTTACCTTTACAACGATATCTTTAAGTTGGCGGCCGTGGGTATATAGCGTGTCGTCGACCGTAATGTCGCACAGCACCTCGCAATCGTCGTCAACATTTATAGAGCGTCCGCCCTGATAAAATCTAACACCACCAATCTTAAAAGTGCCACTCCCCTCATCTAAGTAGGTTGGTTCGCACTTGCACTCGTGTGTATAGTCGCCATCGATGAAGCACTCGCCAACACACTCGTGGAGCTTATTGCTGCCAAAGAGCAACGATATGCGATGCATAGTTCTATTCTTGATAACAACGTTGCCATCGATAAGCTGGCCCTTGTAAGCAGCATATATCGCAGCACCACGAACAACACTATCGTAGCGATCTATGTTGTCATCCTCGGTACGCAGTGCTACCTCCCTGTCGCGGTACTCGAAAAATACCTCCTTGAGAGCATCGCGCACTAATACCAGGCGTGATGTCCCACCTATGGGCAGAAGGTAGACATCGGACGACGAAGAGGTGGAGAAATTATCCTTTAGGCGCGATACTAAGGTCTTGTACTTCGATAGAAAGTTATCATTCTGTGATAGCACCGTGCCAAGCTCGTCGATGGACATCTCGAGGATGACCGGGTTGCCATTAACCATAAGGAACTCCCCCGAGTCGTCCAATACAGCTTGCTGAGAGTGGCTTTGGCCCTTATATCTTGAGAACCCCCTCTTGAGCTCGCAACAGGCACGAACAAGGGTGTCGCGGTCGATGTTTTGGAGCTCAGGGCGTTTTGCTATGAGATAGTCGGCGATATTGTTGTCTATATCGTTGCCGCCCAACTCGAACATATGCTCGGTATTAAGCACCTCGAACTCAAACTGACCCTTGTACGATGTTGCCCTGACATTGGCAAGATCGGTAGTACCTCCACCAACGTCCGAAACAACAATATGCTGCTCATTGTGCAAGCAACCGATTCTATTCATTGCATATGCAAAGTATAGCGCTGCGGCGATGGGCTCGGGGATAATAGATACCTCAATCGACGAATCGATGCCTTTGGCCTTGAGGATGCCACGGATGTTGCTCTCAACGATGCTCTTGAGTATTCTGCATTCGCGGTCCTTGAAAGCATTGGGCACCGTAATGGCCATACTTACCTGCTTGTAGTCGCTTTCGTGACCCTCGATATGTGTCGTTAATAGCATATTTACACATAACTCGATGCAGCGACATATCTTGTTGATATCCTCTTGCGAGATTGCATCGATGTTGTGCAACATTCGCTTAGGCGAGAGTATATATTCACAGTTGTAAGTGACGGCAGATTTTAGGTGTGTAATAGGAATATCCCCCTCGATTTTGGGAACGAAGGTAGCTACTAAGCTGTTGGTGCTGCCATAATCAATGCCTATCGCAATCATAGTAACCTCAATATTAATTTTGCACAATAACTATATGTGTACTTAGCTTGATAATTCGTGTGCTCGGGAAGGTGGTGACGCAACTCCCTGCAAGCATCATCCCACCAGTCGGCCGTAGTTCTGATGGTTGCAACCTCTGTTCGCTCGGCGTTATCATCTGCATTATTACGGTAGTCGTATGTGGCAAAAATGGGGAGAATTATAGTGTCGGGTTGCGACAACAAGGTCATATACATATCGGCGATAACACGCTCAAAGCGGTTCTGCTGCATCGGTAGTAGACGCATATAGCCACATATTGAAGCGACCTCAGATGCTCGTCTCACGGTGCTGCTAACCAGGGGAGCGATGCAGCTGCGTTTGTTGAGGGTGACAATGCCCTCCTCGGTGCGAACATATATGCTGTGGCGCGTCTCTATGGCCTCGCCTAAGGCCAATAGCCGCGTGGCAGAGCTTAGGTCATAGAGCTTGACATCGGGTATGTTGTGGTATTTTTTTACAGCCTCGATATCGATATCTTGGTTGTATACATATGCTGAAACTCTATTACTATCAGAGAGATAGAGCGTAAAAGAGTCGTCGTCGCAAAATATTATCGAGCTACAGTCCTTCATCAATCTATATTGTTGTCAGCCCCACGATAGCCGAGGGCTTATTTAGTAGTAGTTAAAAAGCCTCTTCGCAATGAGTGCGTCGATATACTTAGCGTGGCAGAGTGAATATGTGCCGTACGTTATTGCGTAATGTATAGTCGGGCGCTATGCGAAAAATAGAATAAAGCAAAGGTAGTAAATTATTGGTGAATAACAAACTATTAGAGCGGTTTTCCGCGCCATTTCCTATCATTTCTTAATACTCTTTGCGCTATTTGTTTTGAGTGAATAGCAAAGAGCATCTTTTTCGCCTATTTTTTAGCAAGACTGCATTCTATTTCTTGGAGTTTTATTACCTTTACATACGTAGAGGCTTATTTTACATATTTTGTAAGATGGCTTAAACGATGAAGTCGTTGTAGTAATATTGCGAATAGAATGAAAAAGGGGTTGGGAGTAAGAGCTTTGACAAGGTTTACTGGTGGGGTAGTGATGGTCGCTGCGATGCTATTCTGGCCGGCAGGGTCGTGGGGCTACTGGAATGGGTGGCTGCTTATGGCGGTGCTGTTTATCCCCATAGCAATACTTGGCACGGTGATGCTGAGGTGCGCGCCCGAGCTCCTCGATAAGAGGCTGAGTAACAAGGAGAATCAGGAGGAGCAGCGCTATGTCGTGGCGCTCTCGGCGCTGATGTTTGTTGCTAGTTTTGTCGTGGCCGGGTTAAACTATAGGTATGGCTGGCATACGCTCCCCGATGTGGTGGTGTGGATGGCCACGGTTGTATTCCTAATAGCCTATGCACTATATGCCGAGGTTATGCGCGAGAACGCCTACCTCTCGCGCACGGTGGAGATTCAGCAGGGGCAGAGGCTTGTTGACAGTGGCCTTTATGGCATCGTTCGTCACCCGATGTATACGGCTACGGTGCTACTATTTCTCTCTATGCCACTGATACTTGGCTCGATACTCTCGTTTGTGATAATGTTGGTCTATATTCCCCTTATAGCCCTGCGCATAGTCAGCGAGGAGCGACTTCTCAAGCAGGGCCTTCCTGGCTACAAGGAGTACACGCAGCGAGTGAAATACAGACTTATACCCTATGTCTGGTAGGGATGTAATAGTCGTTTGCTACGCCTGCGTAACCGCAAACGCAATCTTATGTCGTGGCGTATAAACTTATGAATGGCTCGATAAGTAGGCTCAATCACTCTCATTGGTCGAATGTCACTATATCGCAACATAAGTCCGATTAGGCATACAATAGCTACGAATAGCAACCAACCGTAAATCTCCTTCATAGATTCAAGTAGTGACTGCACTTGTACCATACCATACAACTCTCCAAATTGAGTGTGTGAAGTGGAGAGTTCTACGCTGTCCATTCTTTCGCCAAGCAACATCGAGTTGCGAGTCATTACAACCTTCAATGCTCGACCTACAATGGCATTGCCAATAGGTGCAGCCAATGCTGCACTGAACATATTTTGGAATGACAAGCCGTGCAGGAATGTATAGGGGAAAGGCAGTCGGGCATTTGCCGTTAGCATCATCACAGCAACCATTACATAACCTGCCGAGCGCACAAATACGGGCAGGTAGAGTGCCTCTTTGGGCAGATTGTAGTCTATGCGGAAATAGAAATATGCCAAGTAAAATGCGAAGCACGAGAAAGCAATTACCAGCATACGCTGATAGCTCCACTTGCGGCGTGCGAAGGTCTGCCAAGTGAAAAGAATACCTATCACCACGCCGATGATTGACACCCAATTGAGTGTTAGCGTATTCAGATGGTCGTATCCCAAAACACCCTCCATCAATGCGTGCTCGAAGATGTGCGATGGGGCAAGTAGTAAATCCATAACGAGGATTACTGCCACGCAGGTCAGCACCAACGGAAAACGGAAGATGTTAAAACCTATATAGGGGTGGCGCAAATAAGTTGAACGCCACCAATTCATACCAAAAGTTACCACCGCCAATATTGTTGCGAACCAGATGTGTTCCGACTGCCACCAATCGTAGTGCTCGCCATATACGCAGACGAAGAGTATCGACATTGCCGTCGCACCCCACAGCAACATACCTACCCAATCAATGCCCAACAATGGCAGGCGTGGCATAATGGAGATACCCTTGTAGCAGATAATCACAATGAGATACATCACCAGCAAAGCGCCGATAATAAGCCAATACATATAGTGCCACGAAGCCCACACCGATAGAGAGAGGGCGGCTATGCCCGTAAGTTGGATTGTGCCGTTCACCATTAGGTAGATGTAACAAAACCATATCGACATATCTCTTTTGGGAGTAATCCATAACTGAATGGTGGAGTTGCACTCGTATATTGCCCACATACGGAAGAATCCCGACACAAGACATACTCCCACCAATAGAGGTACGCTGCTTGTGTGCATACATATCAGGTTGGCGGCAATGAGCACCGAGATACAACTACCGAGTGCTGTCTTTGGTCTTACGGCCCACTTCAAGCGGAACATAATGGCGAAGAAGAGTGCCATACCCACCAGCGAGGCATAGCCAGCCATCATAATGTCCTCCTGCAAAAGTTGGGTTGAACCAACCATATCGCTCACGGCAGCAAGATAGACTCCTCCCGTGCAGTTGAATACTATGATGAAGAGTATCAGCAGCCACGGCTTCACCTTTTCGGGGATAAAGCGTATCTGCGGAATCGAAAATGGTTGATTTGGATTGTGATGATGCCCCATTAGTACAGCACTTTACATTCTACATTCATACCAGCACTCACTCGCTCCATCGCCTCCGTGTCGTTATCCTCTGCAAAATCGATACGAACGGGGATACGCTGCTCGATTTTTACGAAATTGCCCGATGAGTTATCCTGAGGCATAAGCGAGAAACTTGCTCCCGTAGCACGAGAAATCGAGCGTACAACGCCTTTGAATTTATGGTTAGGGACCGCATCAACTTCAATCTCCACCTCGCAGCCCTCGGTTATGTTTGCAGTCTGCGTCTCCTTATAGTTGGCGACAATCCACTTCTCCTCCGAATCGACAATATCGACAAGCGTTTGCCCGGGTTGAATGAGCTGTCCCTGCTGAATCTCCTTGCGACCCGTGTAGCCATCGCAGGGTGCGAGCACAACGGTATATGAGAGGTTCAAACGAGCCAACTCCAATGCAGCCTCTGCCAACTTTATACCCGCCTCATTCTGTCCCAAGCGAGTATTCTGCTCACGACTCACCGACTGAACGCTCTCCTTTTGGCGTTTAAGCATATCGTAACGAGCCTTCGCCGCCAAATATGCGGTATTCATATCGTCGTATTGTTGGCGGGTAACGGCATTCTGCTCATAGAGCGTGCTGAAGCGCTGGTAGTTGCGTTCGGCATTTTCAAAGACGATACGAGCCTCCTCGATACTTGCGTCAGTTACCGATAGATTGGTCGCGGTCGTTGAAATCACATTGTGCATTGCATCCTTGCCTGTTTGGGCATTGGCAAGATTCGCCTCCGCCTGCGCCACCATATAACGATACTCCGCATCCTCGATAATTACAAGCGTGTCGCCCTTGTTTACCTTCTGATACTCGTCAAAACGCACCTCCTTGATATATCCCTGCACTCGTGAGTTTACGGGTACGATGAGTTGCTTTACCTGTGCATTTTCGGTAAACTCTACATTGCCCAAGTGAATAAACTTCTCGCAAACCCAAGCGATTGCACCGAGCAAAAGGATGCAAGCAAAAATATTGTAAATCAGTTTTTTAGTCTTTCTTGTCATAATATTATTGTTTTATAAATTACCAGATGTATTTTTAAGTTTATAATAGTTGAATATCACATTGATACGAGCATTTACCAACTTCAATTCCGCATCAAGCAGTTGTGTTGAAGCATCAAGCATATCGGTTACAAGAGCGATGTCGTTGCGATAGCGATTTTCTATTACTTGGTAATTCTCGTTGGCAAGTTGCACGCTCTTTTCCAATGTGGCTACCTCATCGTATGCCTCCATATACCTCACATAGTCCGATTGAATAGTAAGCGATGTCTGTTCCACGACCTCATCTTGACGACGACGGCTCAACATTGTACTATATTGCGCCTGTCTGATGCTCTTGTTTGCCTTGTAAAGAGAGTGGATAGGGAACGATACGCCAACTCCAATATACCAATAGTTGAAATTCTTATTTATCACGGGCACCTCAATGGTAATCGGGCCATCGAAGTGGTTAGCAGCAACAAGGGCAATCTTTGGGAGTCGCTCCGAGCGAGCCAGCTTTTCGCCTCGCTCACCCATCTTAACAGCCAAAGCCGACTGCTTCACGGCGTGGGCATTACTCTCAGCCATCTGCTGCCAATATGCAACACCCTCCATTGGTAGTATTTTTGCAAGCATTGTGGTATCAGGTTCGATTTGGGTATCGGCAGGCAAGCCAAGCATCGTAACCAAATCATAATTAAGAATCTCTACCGAGTTCTCAACTCTTCTTCTTGCGAGTTCAAAGTTCTTGAGTTGCAACTCGTAGCGAGTAACATCGTTTTGAAGAGCCACACCAGCCTTGTTGCGAGCTTTCGTGTCCTCAATGACGATGCGGGTCAGTTCAATACTCTTATCGTAAACCTTTAATGCATTGTGTAGTTTGTATAGGTCAAGATAGAATCCCGTAAGCATAAAACGGATGCGTGAGCGCGCAGCTTCACGGTTTACGCCCGCCATCTCCTCTTTAAGTTTAGCCATAGCAACACCATTTGTTACAGCACCTCCAGCATAGATGAGTTGGGTCGCTTCGATGGCAAAATTATTCCCGAAATGGGGCATTGGAACACTCTGTCCATTCTTAAACTCTCGGTCTAAAAGATAACCATTGCCGAGATAACTCGCCGACAGAGATAGATCAATATCGGGTAGATAGCCGTTTTTAGCCACCTTGACCCCCTGTTGTGCCTCAATGACCGCAGCATCCTCAGCCTTTATTGTTTTGCTATTTTCATCTGCCAGAGCAAACATCTGCTCTAAGGTCAGTACATAAGTATTTTGGGCATAGCTACCCTCAGCCCATAATGATGTACACAACACCATTATGAGCAAACGTACTTTGCTCATACAATATTTATATTTTAATAGTGATTTAAAAGAGAATTACATTACCTTCAGTCCTCCCAATTCGTACTGATATTGTGATGATACGGGATGTAGATATACGAAGCTGAAATGTAGTAATGTAAATATATATTTGTTCTCATATTGATGAAGAACTTTGTGCTCTTCGGAGTGCAAAGGTACAAAAAATAACGCAAAGTTGTAAGGCTACGATTTCGATATTTTTTTAGAAGAGTGTATGATATGGCTGAATATAAGCGCTTTAATAGTCTTAATGAATAAGGTTTAGTTTACACCATTGGCTATATACCCAAAACGGGCTAAACTTATTTTCGTTTAGTCTGAAATTCTGGTGGAGTAATAAATGATATCAATACGTCATCGCGAAGAATTGCATCTACGAGCGGTAGTGATACCTACTTGGGTCTATGCAATTCTGTGGCGATCTTCCTTAGTTTATACTTCAGTATTGATACGTAAGAGTTGTAATCACACTCCGCACCGCACACACGACTATCAATCACACTTTGCACGGCACACAGGACTATCAATCACGCTCCGCGCGGCCCTATAAACAGCGGAAGACCCCCACGTCGGAGCATAGTGGCGTTATCACACTCCGCGCACTCATACTTGCTCCTCCTCGGGGTGACGATATTTAATTCTTCCCACTGA
>JAFTWZ010000013.1 GCA_017465055.1 Alistipes sp.
ATCAGTGCGGAAGTATAAACAAAGGAAGATCGCCACAGAATTGCATAGACCCAAGTGGGTATCACTACCGCTCGTAGATGCAATTCTTCGCGATGACGTATTGATATCATTTATTACTCCACCAGAATTTCAGACTGAGCCTACAAATCTGTATGTAATAACATTCCCCTTAGAGAGCCCCAATTTAGATTCTTGATTTACCCTGGTGTTTCCGAAAAACGTGAGGCGAGAAGCAACGAGCAAGATTGCGTGCCGATAAAATATTTCCACAAGAAATTTTGTTTATTGGAAAATATGTTTTACATTTGCAACGTTTTCCAGTGGAAAGTATTTTAATTATGTGATAATAAATAAGTAATAAGCAGATTATGAAAAACCAGGGGAGAGTTAAGCATCTAATTGTAGGAGGCGTAGCAGGCGGTGCTACGGCGGCAGCGCGAATAAGGCGCAATGACGAGAAGGCCGAGATTATACTATTTGAGAAGGGCGAGTATATATCCTATGCAAATTGTGGGTTGCCATACTACATAGGTGGCACGATAAAGGAGCGCAGCTCATTATTTGTGCAGACGCCAGAGGCCTTTGGTCGTAGATTCAATATCGATGTCCGCACGAAGAGTGAGGTGATAGAGGTTGACGTCGCGAAAAAAGAGGTAAAAGTAAGGGGTGAGGATGGTAGTGTTTATACCGAGAACTACGACCGACTTCTTCTATCGCCAGGTGCAACGGCTGTTAAACCACCGATTAAGGGCATTGAGAGCGACGGAATATTCACCCTGAGAAATGTATATGATACGGACCGCATAAAGGAGTATATTACAAAACACCGAGTGCAAAGAGCCGTAATCGTAGGTGGAGGATTCATAGGTCTCGAAATGGCCGAAAATCTCCACGCCGCAGGAGCTAAGGTTTCGGTTGTCGAGATGGCGCCACAAGTGATGGCTCCTATGGACTTTTCGATGGCGCAAATCGTACACGAACACCTTGTTACCAAAGGTGTTGAGCTGCACTTAGGCGAGGGAGTGGTAGCGTTCGAGAGTAACAATGATAGGATAGATGTTGTGCTTAGCTCACAAAAACGCATCGCTGCCGATATCGTTATCCTCAGCATTGGAGTGCGCCCCACAACCACCTTAGCTCGAGATGCAAAGATAGCTCTTGGCGAGGTTGGAGGCATACGCGTAGATAGTTTTATGCAGACCTCTGCTGATGGGGTCTATGCCGTAGGCGATGCGGTAGAATTTGAGCACCCACTACTCAACAAGCCCTGGCTTAACCTCCTTGCAGGGCCTGCAAACAGGCAGGCACGAATAGCAGCTGACAATATGGTGTTTGGCAACCACACCGAGTATGAAGGCTCGATAGGCACAGCCATAGCCAAAGTATTCGACATTACGGTAGCATCAACAGGCGTGCCAGCAAAACGTCTTCGCGAGCTAAACATCCCCTACTTGACGGCTACAATACACCCCAATTCGCACGCTCAATACTACCCAGGAGCAATGCCAATGACAATAAAGGTGGTATTTTCGCCCGACAACGGCAAACTGTATGGAGCACAGATTGTTGGTGTCGAGGGCGTAGATAAGCGTATCGACAGCTACGCTATGGCTATAAAGCAGGGGCTGAGCATAACGGCTCTGATGGAGATTGAGCACGCCTATGCTCCTCCATTCTCATCGGCCAAAGACCCCGTAGCTATGAGCGCATATGTAGCAAGTAATATACTCAGTGGTAAGATGACACCTCTCTACTGGCGCGACCTGCTGTCGACAAACAGAGCCGAGAGAGTACTGCTTGACGTACGAACGCCAGAGGAGTACGCCTTAGGTACGATTGATGATGCCATAAATATCGAGCTTGACAATCTGCGAGAGAGGCTTGATGAGATACCACGCGATAAACCGATATACATATTTTGTGGCGTAGGTCTGCGCGGATACCTCGCATCGAACATTCTCAAGGCTAATGGCTATCGAGACGTACGCAACCTTATCGGAGGCATTCGCACATATAATATCGCTACAGCAGACTACTCACAAACAGCGCACACAGATGGTGACGATAGAGGCTCGAACGGCGAGAGCAAGAGCGATGCTAAGGGCAATACCCCGAGCTTAGTTGTCGATGCTTGCGGTCTTCAGTGCCCAGGCCCGATACTGAAGTTGCGCGAGAGCGTAGCGAGACTCAAGGAGGGCGAGTGCATAGAGGTTATAGCCACCGACTCGGCATTCACACGCGACGTTGAGGCGTGGTGCAACTCTACGGGCAACCGCCTGGTAGCAACAAGTTGCGACAAAGGTATCTATCGAGCTGTTGTGCAGCGAGGCACGAATGGCAACTGCTCGCAGCAGACGTCACAGCCGACTGCCAACGACGAGAAAACATTTATTATGTTTAGTGACGATCTTGACAAAACTTTAGCTACCTTTGTGCTTGCAAATGGAGCTGCTGCCACGGGCAAGCGAGTGACTATATTCTTCACGTTTTGGGGTCTAAACGCCATAAAACGGAGAAACAAGCCTCGTGTAAAGAAGGATATATGGGGCAAGATGTTTGGCTGGATGCTACCATCAGACTCGCAACGGCTCTCGCTGTCGAAGTTCAATATGTTTGGCTTGGGGCGCGTAATGATGCGACACTTGATGAAACTCCGAGGGGTGGATTCATTGGAGAGTCTTCGCCAACAGGCTCTCGACAATGGTGTGGAGTTTATCGCTTGCCAGATGTCTATGGACGTAATGGGCATTAAACGCGAAGAACTGATAGATGAGGTTAGCGTTGGTGGTGTCGCAACCTATATGGAGCGCGCCGAAAAATCGTGCGTAAACCTATTTATATAGGGTCATTCTACCATAAAGGTCGAGATAATTTTGAAACCGAGATAGAGTGCACAAAATATTTACCCCGACATAAAAAAGTAGTATGGAAAAGGTTAGGTGTATATGCGTAATGCGCGATATAGTATCGGCTATGTCGGAGCTTGAAAACAGAATCATCGACGATCTCGGCCTTACACTAAATGAGGCGATGACGCTATGTGCAATTGGCGAGCATAGCGTTGCCGCCTCGGTTGTGGCAGAGCGCACAGGTATGCGAGCATCGCACTGCTCGAAGATAATTTCTGCATTGGAGCGACGAAAGTTGGTGTGTCGCAGCATAGATAAGTACGATAAACGACACATAAATATGACTCTTACACGCGCAGGCAAGGAGAGTCTTAATGCGCTTAAAGATTATAAGATTGTTGTTCCAGAGATACTCGAGCCAGTATTTGCCAACTACGATGACGCGTCTAAATAGTGGGGGGGTAGATGTGACCTCGATAAAGAAGAAACCCTCGGGATAGTACGCCCCCAATTTGTTGTCAAAAGGTAGTAGATACAACGCTCGGCAAAAATGCCGTCGATGGGTAGTACAACCAAATTTGTGGTAAAAAGGGGGTAGATGTGACCTCGATAAAGAGATTGCCCCGGATGGGACATACCGAGCGTATTTCCCATTCGGGGCAATGATTGAGAGGGCGCAGATGGCCCCTTTTCACGGCAAATTTGTTGTCAAAAGTCGTGAGATGTGGTGCATCGCTAAAGAAGATATCCCCTCGGGATAGCACGACCCCAATTTGTTGTCAAAGGGGGTAGATGTGACCTCGATAAAGAAGAACCCCTCGGGATAGCACGACCTCAATTTGTTGTCAAAAGTCGTGAGATGTGGTACATCGCTAAAGAAGATCCCCTCGGGATAGTACTCGTAGTACAGCCCGAGGGGTCTTACTTTTGGGATGTGCCGCAGATTGCGGCTTTTCACAACAAATTACTTGAGGACACCAAGCTTCTTACCTACCTTAACAAAAGCCTCAACACAACGATCAAGCTGCTCGGTGGTGTGACCTGCAGATACCTGAACGCGGATACGTGCCTGACCCTTAGGAACTACTGGGTAGTAGAAGCCAGTTACAAATACACCCTCCTGCTGGAGCTCGGCAGCAAAGTCCTGTGATAGCTTAGCGTCGTAGAGCATAACAGCACAGATAGCTGATACGGTAGGCTTAATATCGAAGCCTGCAGCGATCATCTTGGTGCGGAAGTGCTCAACGTTAGCTACGAGCTGGTCGTGGAGCTTATCGCTCTCCTCGAGCATCTTGAACATCTCGATAGATGCACCAACAACGGCTGGTGGGAGTGAGTTAGAGAAGAGGTAAGGACGTGAACGCTGGCGAAGCATATCGATGATCTCCTTGCGACCAGTAGTGAAGCCACCTACAGCACCACCAAAAGCCTTACCGAGAGTACCGGTGAGGATATCTACCTTGCCACGGAGGTCGTAGAGCTCGGTGATACCGCGACCTGTCTTACCAAGTACACCAGCTGAGTGGCACTCGTCAACCATAACGAGGGCATCGTACTTCTCAGCAAGCTCGCAAATCTTATCGAGTGGAGCAGCGTTGCCATCCATAGAGAATACGCCATCGGTCACGATGATGCGGAAGCGCTGAGCCTGAGCCTGCTTGAGGCACTCCTCGAGCTCGGCCATATCGGCATTAGCGTAGCGGTAGCGCTGAGCCTTGCAGAGGCGCACACCGTCGATGATAGATGCGTGGTTGAGAGCGTCAGAGATGATAGCATCCTCGGCAGTGAAGAGTGGCTCGAAGACACCACCATTAGCGTCGAAGCAGGCAGCGTAGAGGATTGTATCCTCAGTACCGAAGTAGTCGGCGATAGCCTTCTCAAGCTCCTTGTGCATATCCTGGCAGCCGCAGATGAAGCGTACTGATGACATACCGAAGCCACGCTCGTCCATAGCCTTCTTAGCAGCGTCGATGAGGCGCTGGTTGTCCGAAAGACCGAGGTAGTTATTAGCGCAGAAGTTCAAAACTGGGCGGTTGGCAACCTCTATCTCCGCGCGCTGAGGAGACTCGATGATACGCTCTGTCTTGTACAAGCCGGCAGCCTTAATCTCGGCTAACTCGTTCTGCAAGTGCTGCTGAAATTTTCCGTACATAGCTTTAAAAGTTTTAAGTTGTTATAAATTTTGTAAGATATCTGCGAATTGCTATTTGGATATATTCTCTTGTTCGCCGTAGTATATACACATAATCTCCTACAAAGATATGATTTTTCGGCCGAATGACAAAGACAAATAGGAACATTATTGCAAAAAATTTTATCGTCACCTCTACCTCGTTGCCAATGTGCTATATAGCGTATGTATAAAATAGTGTAAAAAAAGTTATAAAAATGGTTGTAAGTATTTAGAAAATGGCTATATTTGCAACCAAGAAAAGGAGATAAAACTAATAAAGAAGATATTTTTACGGTTTTAATCCAAAATATGCGTTGAGTATTATATATATAGGGTAATTTGTTTATAATAACCGCCGTAAAAAAGAATAAATTAGCTACACTGAGATGACAAGAGCGTTTGGCGATTTCACCCCCGAGCAGATGAGCTACGCAAGTGCAGCGATAGCCGTGCTCCCCGTGCCCTACGACGGCACAAGCACCTGGATTAAGGGTGCCGACCGTGGCCCCGAGGCACTACTCGAGGCATCGTACAACCTCGAGTTCTACGATATAGAGACCAAGACGGAGGTGTACCGTAGAGGCATAGCGACACTCGAGCCCGTTACCGAGAGCTCCTCGCCCGAGGCTATGGCCGACGAGGTGGAGAGGCGCGTAGGTCAGATTCTCGACGATGGGAAGTTTCCTGTAGTCATAGGTGGCGAGCATTCGGTATCCATCGGAGCGTTCAGGGCGATGGCACGTCGTCATCCGGGGCTCTCGATACTCCAGCTCGATGCCCACTCCGATATGCGCGACGAGTACGAGGGTTCGCCCTGCAACCACGCCTGCGTGATGGCACGCGCCAAAGAGCTGACACAGTCGATTACGCAGGTGGGCATACGCTCATCGGCACGCGAGGAGCAGCACAACATAGTCCCCGAGCGTATCTTCTATGCACACCGCATAGCCGAGGATGCCGCGTGGCAGCAGCGCGTGTCGGAGCAGCTCACAGAGGAGGTATACATAACCATCGACTTAGATGTCTTTGACCCAGCCTTTGTGCCCTCGACAGGCACACCCGAGCCTGGAGGCCTAAGCTATCGCGAGGTGATGGGACTGCTTAGGCGCATCGTGCGCGAGCACCGCGTCGTAGGCCTCGACGTTGTGGAGCTATGTCCCAACCCAGCGGCTAAGGCTTCGGACTTCTTGGCGGCAAAATTGGTGTACCAATTTCTCAGCGAGCTATATGCCGATAGAGAGTAGATAGAACGAGTCCGCAGAGTCCTCAATTCTGTACTCTGCATCTATAATAACCTGATAACCTTAAATGTCAAAAGTTTTAATTATTGGAGCCGGTGGTGTCGGAACAGTAGTGGCACACAAAGTAGCAGCAGACAGCGCTTTTACCGACATTATGCTTGCAAGCCGCACAAAGTCGAAGTGCGACGAGATTGCTAAAGCCGTAGGAGGAAACCGTATTCAGACAGCACAGGTAGATGCCGATAGCGTGGCAGAGCTTGTTGCACTGATGCGCTCGTTTCAGCCAGACATTGTCATTAATGTAGCTCTCCCTTACCAGGATTTAACAATTATGGATGCTTGCCTCGAGTGTGGTGTTAACTACCTCGACACGGCAAACTACGAGCCTAAGGACGAGGCACACTTCGAGTACAGCTGGCAGTGGGCCTACCACGACCGCTTCAAGGAGAAGGGTCTTATGGCCATCCTCGGCTGCGGCTTCGACCCAGGCGTGTCGGCGATATTTACGGCCTACGCTGCTAAGCACCACTTCGACGAGATTCACTATCTCGATATCGTCGATTGCAACGCTGGAAACCACGGTATGGCCTTCGCCACGAACTTCAACCCCGAGATTAACATCCGCGAGGTGACGCAGAAGGGCCGCTACTGGGAGAATGGCGCGTGGGTAGAGACCGAGCCACACGAGATACACAAGCCACTGAGCTATCCCGAGATTGGCGAGCGCGAGTCGTACCTCATCTTCCACGAGGAGCTTGAGTCGCTGGTTAAGCACTACCCCACAATCAAGCGCGCACGCTTCTGGATGACCTTCGGCCAGGAGTACTTGACACACCTGCGCGTGATTCAGAATATCGGTATGGCGCGCATCGACCCGATAATCTACAACGGCGTAGAGATTGTGCCTATCCAGTTCCTCAAGGCTGTACTTCCCGATCCTAAGTCGCTCGGCGCTAACTACCACGGCCAGACATCTATCGGCTGCCGCATACGAGGCATCAAGGATGGCAAGGAGCGCACATACTACATTTACAACAACTGCGACCACGAGATAGCCTTCCGCGAGACTGGTACCCAGGCCGTAAGTTTCACTACGGGTGTGCCTGCAGCCCTCGGAGCCTCGATGTTCGCACGCGGCATATGGCGTGGCGAGGGTGTCTTCAACGTTGAGCAGCTCGACCCCGACCAGTTCCTCAAGGAGCTCGGCGAGCGTGGTCTGCCCTGGGTTGAGAAGTTCGATATCGACCTCGAATTGTAGTACCATATGATAAGAAAAGAGGGTATACTCGAAGCGTGGGACCTTAGTGCCGCAACGTTAGCTGCGCACAAGGTCCCCACTCCGTCGTATATCGTAAACGAGGAGATGCTACGGCTGAACCTAAGCGTTATCGACGATATTCGGCAGCGCGCAGAGGTGAGCATCATCGTAGCCCTCAAGGCTAACGCTACGTGGCCACTATTTCGACTCCTCGCCGAGCACTCGAGCGGCGCTACGGCAAGTTCGCTTGCTGAAGCCAAGCTCGTAAACGAGTATATGGGCATCAAGTGCCACACCTATGCACCTGTATACGTCGAGGAGGAGATCGATGAGATTTTATCGCTCAGCAGCCACATAACCTTCAACTCGCTTGCACAGTATGAACGCTATGGCGCTCGCGCCCGTAGTCTCGGCGTATCGTGCGGTCTGAGGGTAAACCCCGAGCATAGCACCGTAGCTACAGACCTCTACAACCCCTGCATTCCGCAGTCACGCTTGGGCGTGCGCTCCAACGACCTCGAGGCGTGGCCCGAGGGTATCGATGGCCTGCACTTCCACTCGCTCTGCGAATCGCGCCCCGACGACTTAGCCTCGACGCTCGAGGCCGTAGAGCGGCGCTTTGGTCGCTTCTTCGGCCAGCTGCGGTGGATAAACTTCGGCGGTGGACACCTTGTTACGCACCGCGACTACGACCGCGACAGAGTAGTGGAGATACTTCGTCGATTCCGTGTGCGCCATCCCCATCTTGAGGTTATCCTCGAGCCTGGCAGCGCCTTTACGTGGGATAGCGGCGTGTTAGTGGCAAGGGTCGAAGATATAGTCTCGAATGGAGGGCGCAACACGCTGATGCTAAACGTATCGCCCGCCTGCCATATGCCCGATTGTCTGGAGATGCCCTACAAACCACAGATAGTCGGTATGCACGACCCCGAGGAGGGCGAGGATGAGTGGTGGATTGGCGGAAACTCCTGTCTTGCAGGCGACGTGCTCGGAGCGTGGGCGACCGGCGATGGCCACAGCCCCAAACTCGGAGAGAGCATCGTATTTCGCGATATGATACACTACACGATGGTTAAGACCACGATGTTTAACGGCGTGAGCCACCCTGCGATAGTACTCTACACTACCGGTGGAGAGTATCGCGTGCTACGCCGATTCGACTACAACGACTACAAACAACGTATGGGTTAAGCCCACACACAACCAAACATTTTTACTAACTTATAGGAGATTCCATAGATAGATGAGAAAGTGGAAGGTAGACGACTCTATCGAGTTATACAACATAAATAGCTGGGGTAAGGACTACTTCTCGGTAAATAGCGAGGGTAACGTTGTCGTGCGCCCCAAAGAGGGAGGCCCCGAGATAGACCTGCCAAAGCTCATTGACGAGCTACAGATTCACGACATCTCGATGCCACTGCTGCTGCGCTTCCCCGATATCCTTAACAACCGCATATCGAAGATATCGAAGTGCTTCACGCGCGCGGCCAAAGAGTATGACTACAAGGCCGAGAGCTACATTGTCTACCCCATCAAGGTCAACCAGATGCGCCCCGTAGTCGAGGAGCTCATCAGCCACGGCAACAACTACCACGTAGGTCTCGAGGCTGGCTCAAAGCCAGAGCTGCACGCCGTGCTATCGCTCAACTTCGACCACGACTCGATAATCGTCTGCAATGGATATAAGGACGAGAGCTACATCAAATTGGCACTTCTGGCCCATAAGATGGGACGCAAGATATTCCTTGTCGTCGAGAAGCTCGTCGAGCTGCGCGCCATAGCCCGCCTATCGAAGAGTATGGGCATACGACCCAACATAGGCATACGCATCAAGCTGGCCAGCTCAGGCAGTGGCAAGTGGGAGGAGTCGGGTGGCGACATCTCGAAGTTCGGCCTTAACTCGTCGGAGCTTATCGATGCCCTGAGCCTGCTACGCAACGAGGGTATGGAGGAGTGCTTCCGCTTGATACACTTCCACATAGGCTCGCAGGTGACCAACATACGCCGCATAAAGACCGCGCTTAAGGAGGCTACGCAGTTCTACGCACAGCTGCGCAAGAGCGGCTACAACATCTCGTTTGTCGACATCGGCGGTGGCCTCGGCGTCAACTACGACGGCACACAGTCGGCCGTGAGCGGCAATAGCATAAACTACTCTATTCAGGAGTATGTCAACGATGCTGTATACTCGATTGTCGACATATGCCATAAGAACAACCTCGAGCAGCCCAACCTAATCATCGAATCGGGACGCTCGCTGACAGCCCACCACTCAATCTTAGTCTTCGAGGTGCTGGCACGCACGCAGCTGCCAGCCTTTGGCGAGGAGGAGGTCATCGGCGACAATGCTCACGAGCTTGTCCGCGACCTCTACGACATATGGAATAAGCTGAGCCCCACTCGCCTTATCGAGCAGTGGCACGACGCTATGCAGGCGCGCGAAGATGCCCTCGAACTCTTCAATATAGGCCTTGTAGACCTCGAGACGCGTGCCCTTGTCGAGCGCCTCTTCTGGTCGATAGCTCGCGAGGTGAACGCTATGTCGGGAAAGTCGAAGCACGCGCCCGAGGAGCTACGAGCCATAGCGCGCAGCCTGCCCGACAAGTACTTCTGTAATTTCTCGCTGTTCCAGTCGCTACCCGACTCGTGGGCCATAGATCAGATATTCCCTATTGTGCCACTGTCGCGCCTCAACGAGACGCCTACCTGCTCGGCAACGCTGCAGGATATCACCTGCGACTCGGATGGCAAGATTGATAACTTCATCTCGACGTCGAACAACGCCTACCACCTCCCTGTTCACGAGCTGCGCGAGGGCGAGCCATACTACATCGGCGTATTCTTAGTGGGTGCCTATCAGGAGATTCTCGGCGACCTGCACAACCTCTTTGGCGATACCAATGCTGTACACATATCGGTTAAGGGCGACGAGTATGTCATCGATAAGATTATCGAGGGCGAGACCATTGCCGACGTTCTCGACTACGTGCAGTTTGACCACAAGCGAATGGTTCGCGCTATAGAGATATGGGTGGCTAAGTCGGTCAAGAGTGGCGCTATAACCTTAGAGGAGGGCAAGGAGTTTATCTCGAACTATCGCTCGGGCCTCTACGGCTACACCTACCTCGAGCCTTTAGAGTAGGCTCTTAGGTATGCCGACAAGAGAGGGGATGACTAAAGTAAATTTGTCATCCCCGTTTTGTTAGGAGGTTGAATAAAAAGATGTAGTTTTAGACTTAAGTTCCTTTTCACCGCTCACGCTCGGCATAGTCTGCAAGCAGCCTCTGCTCTCACTTAATCGCGGCGCTGCGATGCCCGAAAAAGCGGAGTTTACTGAGCGTAAATGAGCATTTTGAGGGCGAGCATATTTGTTGGGAGAAGGCGTTAGATACAACACTCGACAAATTTCGAGGCGATGGGCTGTACTTTGACGTACTGCCCATTGACAAGATAATTTGTTAGCGGCAGAAGATGATGCCTTATCTCAACAAAGAACGACAAAATACACTCTTTATTCAGCCTCAACGTTTATCACTCCTACGACTACTTAATAGCTATAGCGTCGATCTCGACCAGTGCGCCCATAGGCAGAGCAGCCACCTGGTAGCAGATACGTGCAGGCTTGTCGCCTGTGAAGAACTCTGCGTAGATAGCGTTCATAGCAGCAAAGTCGGCGATATCGGCCAACAATACGGTAGTCTTAGCCACGTTGTCGAAGCTGTAGCCTGCCTCCTCGAGGATGTAACCGAGGTTGGTCAATGCCTGGCGAGTCTGAGCCTCTACGCCCTCGGCCATCTTACCTGTAGCGCCGTCGATAGGGAGCTGACCAGAGATGTAGAGAGTAGCGTCGTGAGCAATAGCCTGAGAATAGGGACCTACGGCCTTAGGAGCCAAAGGAGATGCGATAACTTTTTTCATTTTTCTATCAGTTTTAGTTGATTTGTATTATCTTTGTACTGCGAGGCATACCCTCGCTTGCGCAACAAACGTTTGTTAGTTGCGACTACAAAGATAACTATTATTTGGAAATAACTTATGAAACGAGCAATTTTATTTTCTATTACTTTGGTGCTGTGTGCTCTTATCGCCGTCGGTTGCTGCCCCTGCCGCCAGCGCGCCAAACTCGCTAAACCATTGGTGGGTACCGAGTGGCAGCTATTGCAGATTATGGGCCGCGAGGTTACTGCCGAGGGCGATAGCTTCACCCTCCTCTTCCACGACAATGGCACCGTAACGGGTGCAGGCGCGTGTAATAGACTTACGGCAACATATAGCACCACTACTTCGCGAGCACTTAAGATTGAGAACCTCGGCTCTACACGTCGCTACTGCCCCAACTTTGAGGCCGAAAATGCCTACTACGATATGCTCGAGAGTGTCACCCACTACGAGATGGATGCCGACAATATGCTTCTTTTGTCGAACGGCACATTGGTAGCTATTATGCACGCTCGCACTGCTGCAAATTAGTCTATAAACGAGGGCGCTAAAGGCTTGCGCGTGAGAGATTAAAGAGACGCAAGAGACGAAGAGACGAGAGAGACAACAACGAAGTCGGCTATCATCTTTCTCTGTGGTCTCTGTGGTCTCTGTGGTCTCTGTGGTCTCTGCTGTCTCTGTTGTCTCTGTTGTCTCTGTTGTCTATGCTATCTCTGCTGTCCCTGCGGTCTCTGTTGTTCCTGTTGTCCCTGCTGTCTCAGTAGAAATTGCTAACTGCTTATCGTATTTAGCGATGTCACAAGCGTGTCATAGTAACTCTTAGAGACGGGTATGCGCTTGATAGTCTCGTCGTCGAGACGTATATAGTGCATACGTTTCTCCTCCTCCATTACGCTTATCTTGTTGATGTTGACGATAAACGAGCGATGACAACGCACCATACACGTGCCCTTGAGGCTCTCTTCGATGCTACGTGTACGGCTACGCAACATATAGGACAGTATCTTATCGTTGTGTTTATAGAATATGCGGATGTAGTTATCCTCAGACTCGAGGTAGTACAACGAGTCGATATTCAGTGTTAGACGCAACGTTCCTCCATTATCGTATAGATTAATCATACGTGGTGCAGGCTCTGGCTTGGCAGGAAGTTGCTGCGCTACCTTAAGTTCGTGAAGAGTGCTGTTCTCCAAAAGGCGGTACTCCTCGCGCATCTTTTGCAGCTGGTACTGCGACACCTCAAGCTCCTCGCACTTAGACCTATATGCGGCATAGAACGAGACTATGGCATTGGGAATAGCCAGTATCAGCGTCACACACATAAGTGCGCGTGTAGCCAACATCGGTGTTGATAGCCCCTCTATGGGGAAATAGTTTACGGTAAGTAGCGTATACTCAAGCGAGATTATCAGATTCTCGCCCATAATCCACCACATATACGTTATAGGCGTAAGCTCTATTCTATTTTGAACCGAGTACATCAGCACCCTACTAAGTATTAGCGTAACGATAGCACCAAAGTAGAAGAGCATCGTAAAGCCGAATCGCAAGCTGTTGTCGACGCTAAACCATACGGCCAGCGAGAAGGGACGATAGATGAGCAGAAAGAGTACCGAGAATACCAAAATGAAGGCTATGACGACAGATATGTATCGTCGCGAGACAAGGAATTTAGGAATTTCAGAACTACTCATAGTCTTAAATTTTCTCTATTTCGACTACAAAAGTACAAAAAACATCAATTTTACCAAACATTTTACCCCAAATAATGATTTTTTACCACCGTATACGTTTTTTTACCACAAATCGTGTGCGCGTATGAGAGAGAGTGAGTATCTTTGCGGCTGTTCTGAAAACGACATAGTCTCGTTCGGAGAGCAAACAGCATCTTTCGACTTGGCGAATTGATTTGCAGAGCACACTCAAGGGTAGGCATAAAGAGCGGAGACAACCGCAAATAGAGACGACCATTGAGAGTAGAAGAGAGAGGATTATATAAATTGTTAAACTAACACGATATTTCTGAATGAAAATTATTGGAACAGGATCAGCGCATCCTACGTGTGCAGTGAGTAACGAGATGCTCGAGCAGTTTCTCGAGACAACAGATGAGTGGATTACAGAGCGCACTGGTATTAAGGAGCGTTGCGTTATCTCGTCCGAGAAGTTAGAGGACTTAGCCGTAGAGGCGGCAAACAAGGCGTTGGAGAATGCTGGACTTACAGCCGCAGATATCGACTTTCTAATCTGCTCTAACGTAGTTAACGAGTACGTCACCCCAGCACTAAGCTGTATTATTCAGGGAAAGATAGGTGCTACGTGCCCTACCATTGATATCAACGCCGCTTGCGCAGGCTTCATCTACGCACTCGATATGGCCGAGGACAAGCTGCAGTGCAAGAAGGCCAAGAACATCCTCATAGTATGTGCCGAGGAGCCATCGCGTATGGTGAGCTGGCAGAACCGAAGCACCTGCGTGCTCTTCGGCGATGGTGCTGGCGCAGCAGTGGTGACCGAGGGCGACCAGATGAAGGCGATACGCCTTACGACATCGTCGCTCACGGAGGTGCTCTACTACCAGCGTAGCCTCGAGCCTACGCCATACATCTCTAAGGAGGAGAACTTCGAGCCACTTGTAATGAAGGGCCGCGAGGTGTTCAAGCACGCAGTGACCAACTCGTGCCGCGACATCAAGAAGCTCCTCAACGAAACAGGTCTCAACCCCGAGGATATACGCTACTACGTGCTCCACCAGGCTAATCGCCGCATCATCGAGTCGATACGAGGCTTCCTCGGCGTAGATGAGGAGCGTGTGCCACACAACGTCGAGCGCTACGGAAACATCTCGTCTGCCGCACTACCAGCCCTGCTCGACGAGCTCAATCGCGCAGGTAAGTTACAGAAGGGCGATAAGCTCGTATTCAGCGCCTTTGGTGCTGGCTTTACCACAGGTGCGTGCATCATCGAGTGGGCCAAGTAATTTGGTTTGCAGATAGACCGCCCTACTGCAGCATAAGGCTAAGTAGAGAGGGCTAAGTAGAGAGGGCTAAGAAGAGAGAGACTAAGAAGATAAAAAGTATTATTTGGCAGGGGGCAAATATAGGGAGCAGTTATAGTGTGACCTTATTGACCGCATAGAGTAGTAAACAGGCGTGCACCCCGCCGCAAATTACAAAGATATAATGATGGAAAAGAGAGTAGTTATCACCGGTATCGGTGCTATTACCCCCGTGGGCAACCACGTTGAGGATACCTGGAAGAACCTCGTAGAGGGAAACTGCGGTATCGACTTTATCAAGGGCTATGACGAGTACAACCTCCCAGTTAAGGTTGCTGGCCAGATCAAGAACTTCGACCAGTCGGAGTATGAGCTCAACGCTGGCCTGGCACGTCGTAGCGACAAGTTCTGCGTGTACGCTATGGCCGCAGCATCGGACGCTATGAAGGACTCGGGCCTCAAGAGTGGCGAGAACATCGACCCTGAGCGCCTCGGCGTATACATCGGCTCGGGAATCGGTGGTATGGATACATTCGTAAACCAGACTAAGGTGATGATTGAGGAGGGTGTGCACCGCATCTCGCCCTTCTTCGTGCCTATGATGATCTCGAACATCGCATCGGGTAACGTCGCTATCTCGCACAACGCCCAGGGCGTATGTCTCCCAGTGGTTACAGCCTGCGCAACAGGTACACACGCAGCAGGTGAGGCATTCCGCGCCATCAAGCACGGCTATGCCGATGCTATCATCTGCGGTGGTGCCGAGGCTTCGGTACACCCACTGGCTATCGGTGGCTTCGCAAATAGCAAGGCCCTTTCACGCTCTGAGGATCCGCTCACAGCATCGCTTCCCTTCTCGGCCGACCGTCACGGCTTCGTGATTGCCGAGGGTGCAGGTATGATGATCTTCGAGTCGCTCGACAACGCACTTAAGCGTGGCGCTAAGATTTATGCCGAGGTTGTGGGCTATGGCAATAGCTGCGACGCTCACCACTTCACCGCACCACGTCCCGATGGTGTTCCAGCATCGCGCGCCATTAAGCAGGCATTGGACGAGGCTCAGTTTGACTCGGAGAGGGATCTTCTCTACATCAACGCTCACGGCACAGGCACGCCGCTTAACGACGCTGCCGAGACCAAGGCTATCAAGCTGGCTATGGGCGAGGAGGCTGCTAAAAAGGCTAAGATCACCTCAACAAAGTCAATCACTGGCCATATGCTCGGCGCTACAGGTGCCGTAGAGCTCATCGCCTCGGCCTTGTCGCTCCACCACGGCATAGTAACACCTACCATAGGTCTTACCAACCCCGATCCAGAGTGCGATTTGGACTACACGCCACTCAAGGCAGTGGAGGCACCGCTCACAGTGGCTATCTCTAACTCGCTCGGCTTCGGTGGCCACAACGCCTGCGTAGCACTGCGCAAGTGGGAGAATAAATAATCGTACTATAAACTAACGAAATACGGAGTAATTATGAAACTTCTGGAAGGAAAGGTAGCACTGGTAACAGGTGCTGGTCGTGGCATTGGTAAGGCTATTGCCTTGCGCTTTGCTCAGGAGGGTGCCGACGTGGCATTCACCGATTTGGCCGTTAATGAGGCTGTAGAGGAGACCGTTAAGGAGATTGAGGCGCTGGGCGTTAAGGTCAAGGCTTATGCCTCGAACGCTGCTAACTTCGACGAGACTCACGAGGTAGTAAAGCAGATTGTCGAGGACTTCGGTCGCATCGACGTGCTTGTCAACAACGCTGGTATCACCAAGGATGGCCTTATGATGCGTATGTCGGAGGCTCAGTGGGACGCTGTCATCAACGTTAACCTTAAGTCGGCCTTCAACTTCATCCACGCCGTAACCCCTATTATGGCTAAGCAGCGCGGTGGCTCAATCATCAATATGTCGTCAGTTGTAGGCGTCAGCGGCAACGCTGGCCAGTGTAACTACTCGGCATCGAAGGCAGGTATGATTGGCTTGGCTAAGTCTATCGCCAAGGAGATGGGCCCTCGTGGCATTCGCGCCAACTGCATCGCTCCAGGCTTTATCATCACCGAGATGACCAACCAGCTCTCGCAGGAGATCAAGGATCAGTGGGCAGCGCAGATTCCTCTGCGTCGTGGCGGCACTCCCGAGGATGTTGCTAACGTTGCATTGTTCCTCGCTTCTGACCTCTCGTCGTATGTCAGTGGTCAGGTGCTCCACTGCTGTGGCGCTATGAACTGCTAAGCAGGGGGCGCAGAGAGGGAAGAGAGAATAGAGGGGGCATAGAAAACGTAGCCCCGGCACAAGGAGGTGACTAAAAAGTTAATTAGTCACCTCCATTTTGTTATGAGGTTGAATAAAAAGATGTAGTTTTAGGCCTGCGATGCCCGAAAAAGCGGAGTTTACTGAGCGTAAATGAGCATTTTGAGGGCGAGCATATTTGTTGGGAGAAGGCATTAGATACAACACTCGACAAATTTCGAGGCGAT
>JAFTWZ010000014.1 GCA_017465055.1 Alistipes sp.
CGTACTCGTAAGGGTAAGAAGAAGACTGTAGCAAACAAGAAAAAGGCAACTAAGTAATATTAGAGAGTTATGGCAAAGAAAACTGGAACAGTTAAGAAGAAGGTTGTTAAGGTTTCGGCTCAGGGTATGGCTTTCGTACACTCGACCTTTAACAACGTGATCGTAACCATCACCAACGAGGTGGGTGAGGTCATCAGCTGGTCATCGGCCGGTAAGATGGGCTTCCGTGGTTCTAAGAAGAATACTCCCTATGCTGCCCAGACAGCTGCTGCTGACTGCGCAAAGGTTGCTTACGATATGGGTTTGCGTAAGGTTAAGGTTTATGTAAAGGGTCCTGGTCAGGGTCGTGAGTCTGCCGTTCGTACCATCCACGGTGCTGGTATCGAGGTTATGGAGATTATCGACGTTACTCCATTGCCACACAATGGTTGCCGTGCTCCTAACCGCCGTCGTGTATAATTCTTGTAATTATAGATGGTCGTAAGAGCCTAATCGTAGAACTTAACGTTACATTAATAAACTAAAAGATAATTATGGCAAGATATATAGGACCTAAGTCGAAGATTGCCCGTCGTTTTGGCGAGGCTATTTACGGTGCTGACAAAGTTCTTGAGAAGCGCAACTTCCCTCCTGGACAGCACGGTCTTGCTCGCAAGCGTAAGAAGAACTCTGAGTATGGCGAGCAGCTTTCTGAGAAGCAGAAGGCAAAGTACACTTACGGTATTTTGGAGAAGCAGTTTGCTCGCACCTACGAGGCAGCTGCACGTATGGGTGGTATCACAGGTGAGAACCTCCTCAAGCTCTTGGAGTGCCGTTTGGATAATGTTGTTTACCGTTTGGGTATTGCTCCTACACGTGCTGCAGCGCGTCAGCTCGTATCTCACCGTCACATCTGCGTAAATGGCAATGTAGTAAACATTCCATCATACGCTTTGCGTGTAGGCGATGTAGTATCAGTACGTGAGAAGTCTAAGACTTTGGAGGTTATCACCAATGCGTTGGCTGGTTCATCACGTAGCCGCTACGCTTGGTTGGAGTGGGACGGCGCCACTATGAGTGGTAAGTTCCTTCAGGCCCCAGAGCGCGAGGAGATTCCCGAGAACATCAAGGAGCAGCTTATCGTCGAGTTGTACTCTAAGTAGTAATTTACAAACCAATTCAATATTATGGCAATATTAGCATTCCAAAAACCTGAAAAGGTCATTATGCTGGAGTCGACTTCTTCGTACGGCAAGTTTGAGTTCCGTCCGTTGGAGCCTGGCTACGGTATGACTGTCGGAAACGCTCTGCGCCGTGTGTTGCTCTCGTCGTTGGAGGGCTATGCTATCACTTCTGTGAAGGTTGCTGGCGTGAACCACGAGTTCGCTGCAGTTCCCGGTGTGATGGAGGGTATGATTGAGATTATTCTCAACCTTAAGCAAGTACGTTTCATTCGCACCGTAGACAATGAGGAGGCCGAGAAGGTCTCGATTAATGTTGCCGGAGTTACGGAGCTTACTGCGGGATATATCTCGAACTATCTGTCGTTCTTCAAGGTCTTGAATCCCGAGTTGGTTATATGCCACCTCGCTCCAGGTACCAAGATGCAGATGACCTTGACAATTGGTAAGGGTCGTGGCTATGTGCCTTCGGAGGAGCATCAGGGTATTGAGAAGGATATTGATACACTTCTTATCGACTCAATTTTCACCCCCATCAAGAACGTCAAGTACTCTATCGAGGACTACCGTGTCGAGCAGAAGACCGACTACGAGAAGTTGAATTTGGAGATTACTACCGACGGCTCAATCCATCCGAAGGATGCCTTGAAGGAGGCTGCCAAGATTCTCATTCAGCACTTTATGTTGTTCTCTGACGAGAAGATTGCTCTCGACGAGGAGGAGCAGCAGGGTGTTGAGGAGTTCGATGAGAGCATCTTGCATATGCGTCAATTGCTCAAGACTAAGCTTGCCGATCAGGATTTGAGTGTTCGTGCGCTCAACTGTCTGAAGGCTGCCGATGTTGAGACTGTTGGCGACCTTGTAAAGCTTCACCGCAGCGAGCTGTTGAAGTTCCGCAACTTTGGTAAGAAGTCACTCACTGAGCTCGACGAGTTGTTGGCATCACTGAACCTTAAGTTCGGTATGGACGTATCTATCTACAAACTTGATAAAGATTAATTATGAGACACAATAAGAATTTTAATCATCTTGGCAGACAGGCCGGCCACCGCAAGGCAATGCTTTCGAATATGGCAGTGTCGCTCATTCTGCACAAGCGTATTCAGACCACAGTTGCTAAGGCTAAGGCAGTTCAGAAGTTCATTGAGCCTTTGGTAACTAAGGCAAAGGAGGATTCTACTCACCAGCGTCGTGTAGTATTCTCATATTTGAAGCAGAAGGAGGCCGTTACTGAGTTGTTCCGCACTATCGCTCCTAAGATTATGGAGCGTCCAGGTGGTTACACTCGTATCCTCAAGACTGGTTTCCGTCTTGGTGACGGTGCCGATATGTGTATCATCGAGTTCGTTGACTTCAACGCTACTTACACCGATGGTGCTGAGGCTCCAGTAGTTACTGCTGAGGCTAAGCCTAAGACTCGTCGTTCGCGCAAGAAGTCTACCGATGCTGCTGAGGATGCTCAGGTAGTAGGCGAGCAGAAGCCAGTTAATCGTGCTCCTAAGGCTACCAAGACTTCGGCTCCAAAGGCTACAAAGAAGACTAACGTTGGTAAGAAGATGTAGTTTCTCTTGAGTAGTGGGGGTGACTCCCTATAAGTAAGAGACCTCGAGGTGTGCTACCTCGGGGTCTCTTTTTTTGCGTTGTTCGATTTTTTTTCTACCTTTGTACTCAGGTTAATAAACTTTCAGTTATGAGAAATTTTCTACTCTGTTTTACGGCAATTTTTTCCCTTGTGCTCTCGTCGTGCGAGAGTGCCGATAACGCTGTCCTCGAGCCAAAGCTTGAAATAACATCAGACGCTACACTTCGCGTTGACGAAGCTGGGGGCCTCTTTACTATCGAATACACAGTTACTAACCCCGTAGAGGGCCAGAGTGTTGAGGTCAAGGTAGTAAATGCAGCGATGATTACCGCTACAAATACCGATACCTTTGGCCAGGTTAAGGTCTCTATCTCGGAGAATACGTCCGAAGATATCCGTGAGGGCGCCGTTATTCTTAACTACGGCACTCAGTCGGCCACTGTCGTTGTCCAGCAGGAGGGTAACGGTGGTGGCGAGAGCCCTGTTGAGCGTATCGATATCACGGCAACAAGCCTTGTGGGCCTCTACTATGGTGACCATCTTGCCGAGGGCCTCGGCCACTACTGGCTGATTATCTCGGAGGAGGGTATCGTCGATGGCAACGTTGTCCCCAACTCGGAGTTCTTCCGTATCGATATCCTCGGACCATTAGCTGCTGATACAGAGAATATCACGATTCCCGTTGGCGAGTATATCTACGACTACTATAACAGTTTTACAGAGTATACGGTTCTCAACCTCGGCAATACGGACTACACCTATGTTGACGATGCTGGCGAGGGCTGGGCCACGCCTCTCGACAGAGCAACGCTTAATGTCGAGGGCAGCCGTTTCGAGTTAGTCGCTGTTGTTGCCGACAAGGAGTACCACGTGACCTTCGAGGGTGATTACACTATCTCCAACTCCGAGATGTCCGACACCATTTCTAACCTTACGAGTGACCTTGCTATCGACGTGTCGAACTGCTATGTGACGCTCAACAGTTATGGTGACTACTGGCATTGTGGCTACTGTAATTGGGTTGTGGAGTTTATCGATAAGAGGGGGTATAGTCAGGGTGTGGAGCTTGTCCTCGACCTTCTTGGCACTACGTTAGATTCCTCGTCTGGCTTCTTGGGCACGTACCATTCTGCGGGCTTCTCTGCTGGCGAGCCTAATAAGCCGAACTTTGGCCCTGGGGTCTTTGTCCCTGGAGTGCGTATTTCGGACGATGGCGTCTATATGCAGGGTTCGTTGTATCAGCGTTATGTCAACGGTAAGGGTATTGATCAAGCGCCCCTTCACAATGGTACTATTACTATCTCGGACAATGGCGATGGTACTTACCGCATTGTTGTTGATGCCGTAGACGATGCTACGCCAGCACATAAGATAACCCTCGACTGGAGCGGTATATTGTAGTGATTATCACCGCCGCTAACTAAGTATGTCGCGGCCGAGTGCTTGCGCGTGGAATTATAATGGGTTACTATGGGTTACTGCGGGTTTCTACACCAGGAAAGTCTGTGCGTTAATACTCTTTCTATCGAAACTCATAGAAACTCATATCTCCTAAGGTCTTACTTATCCCAAACGTCCTAACGTCATATTGGTCTTAACATCATAAACTCCTATCCTCTTAGCCTACGATCATAAGCGCCACAGTAGTGCGGGAATTATTTTATGGGTCCACTACAAAAAAGCAGAAAAATTTTGTGCTGTGACAAAAAAAGTATATTTTTGTACGGTTGGTAGTGTCCTCAAAATTTGGGACATGGCCTAAGTGGGTGAAAATAAGGCTAAAACAACTTTATATAAACTAAAACTATGAAAAAATTCAATTGGTTAATGATGCTGATGACAGCTCTTACGCTGTCATTTGCGGCTTGTACTGAGGAGCCTAAAACAGACGGTCCAGATGATAAGCCAACACCTCCTACTCCAACGGAGTCTGATTTTGAAATTACTGTTGGCGAGGTTACTCACTCTGTTGTAAACTTCACCATTACACCTGCGGACCTCGAGGCTGAGTATCTCTGTGTGCTTTACGATGCTGAGACTGTCGAGGAGTTTACTCGTGATGAGTTCCTTGTTCAGACTCTCTACCAGGAGCTAAGCACAGAGGCACGTAGCAAGGGTATGACCTTCGAGGAGTATATGCCCGAGATTGTTGACAAGGGTGTCCTCACCGATAAGTACGAGCGTCTTGCTCCTGAGACAGAGTACTATATCGTAGTATTCGGCGTAGACCCAGCTAAGAAGTACGAGGCTAGTACCGCTGTTAACAAGACTAAGGTTACCACTTTGGCAGCTCCAAAGATTGAGATTTCGTTCGAAATCAACACCACTGTTGATGGCAACTCTGCAGAGTATGAGGTAATTCCTTCGGACGAGAACGTAATCTGGTACTTCTACACTCTTCCAAAGTCTACCTATGACGCTTATACCGACCCAGCAGGTCAGTATCAGATGGATGACACAGACTTTATCCTCTTGTGTCTATCAAAGCAGATTGAGGCTCTTCGTGGTGCTGGTTACACCGACAACCAGATTCTCAACAATATCTTCCACAAGGGCGCTTTGACACTCCAAGCCAAGGATCTTACTGCTAACACCGAGTATATCAACCTTGTTGCGGCATTCGATATTACTGAGGCTGGTGAGATCTCTATCATCTCTGACGTTACAACATCTACATACACTTCTGGTGATGTAATCCAGAAGGAGCTCTCGTTCGAGATTTCGGTAACCGATGTAGAGGCTATGCGTGCTGCTATCAAGATCACTCCATCGAACGACACCGATACTTTCTGCTGGATGGTAGGCGCTTGGGATGGCGTGCAGACTGCCGAGGAGGTGATGAACACTATCGTAGCACAGAATGAGGCATGGTTGAATTTTGGCGCTATGATTTACACTGGCGTTCAGGACTATACAGGTGGCCCAGGTAGCGCATTTAAGTATCGTCTCGATGCTGCGGATACCGACTACTATGTTATCGCCTTTGGTTATGCTGGAGGTGTTACCACCGAGCCAGAGATGGTTACCTTCAAGACTTTGCCAGCTCCTGCAGCAGAGGATACTACATTCCAGATGACTGCATCGAACATTACTCCTTACGGCTTTAGTATGACGGTCACTCCTTCGGAGTCTACAACATACTGGACTTTGGATGTTTGTCTACCAGAGGACTTTAACGAGGATGCTATTATCGAGGCATTCAACACAGGTATGGATGAGATGATTGCCTTCTATAAGGAGCAGGATCCTAATATTACCATTGCTCAGCTTCTCGGCACATCGTTCTATCGTGGCACATATAGTGACATCGCTGCTGGAGGTATGTCTCCCGAGACCACTTATACCGGCTATGTAATTGCTATCAATCCTGATACGGCTCACGTTGCTAAGCTCCATAAGTTCGATAACTTGGCTACTACACTCGCCGTAGGCTCGGTAACACCATCTATCGAGCTTGTAGGCTACTACTCTGGTAACGAGGAGAATGGAGCAATCTTTGGTAACGCTGATGCGACCAATGGCAAGGCTATCACCGTTGTTAAGTATACTGGCTTCGATGGTGCTCGTTCACTCTTCTCTTGTATGCTTGGCGACGATATAACAAACACCGCAAACTACCCTGATACAGTTATTTGGAATGATGCTATGCAGTACTGGCAGAAGGCAAGTCTCACCCAGCCATACTCATTCTACGTTGCTGATTGGGACTATGTCCAGACAGCTTTGGCCTACGCCGTGGATAACAACGGTCTGCCAGGAGGTATCGGTCGTCTTTATACCATGCCTACAGCTGAGAATAAGGGCGATATCGAGGAGCTTAGGACTTTGGTTAACGAGCTTAATGCTGCCGCTGGTAAGCAGTCATTTGCTCTTCCTCAGTCGGTAGTCATTGAGGAGGGTATACATATTCGCCACCAGGATGTTTGTACCGAGGTTGTTGAGGTTAAGCCTGTAGCCCAGCCACAGGCCGAGGCCGAGGTTAAGGCTATGGGGCTTAATCCTACGCAGGTTATCGTAGGTGGCACCTACGTTCGTCCATTCTACTTGTCGAAGTAGTGCATAAAGCCGTGCATATGGCGTAAATCGCGCTTAGAGATACCTCTAAGTGACATTCGACGGTGGGTAACTCATATTTTGGGTTGCCCACTGTGTTATTTATGTAGCATAATATGCAAGAAAAATTTGTGCTTTATGCAAAAATATTTCTAAAAATCCTATGTAGTTACAAATTTATTGTTTATATTTGCATAACTATTTGTGCGGGTACTCTCTAAGTACCTTACTGAACAGGACACATTTTAATTTTTTTATTAACCATTAATTTTTAACACTATGAGGAAATTTTTTACTACCCTCAAGTCTGTTGTAGCTGCATCTGTAATCGCTGCTATGACTTTGGCTGCATCATGTTCTACTGAATATAATGATCAGCCATTGAACGATCGTCTCGATAAGGTCGAGAAGGATCTTACAGCTTTGACCGAGCGCGTTGCTGCTCTCGAGAAGAAGTTGGGTGACGAGGTTGAGGCTCTTAAGACTCTTATCGACGGTAAGACCGTTGTAACTGAGGTTACTACCGACGCTGATGGCAACACTGTTATCAAGTTGTCTGACGGTAAGGAGATCACTGTTTTGGCTGGTTGCGACTGCGAGCCTGCTACTCCTTGCACTTGCGATCCTCTCGAGTACCGTGTTGTTGACGGCGTATTGGAGGTTAGCGCTGATGGCGAGAACTGGATTCCTGTTCAGGTAGCTCCTGAGTGCGTTGTTGCTGAGGTTACTGTTAACGACGACAACACCGTAACTATCACATTGGCTAACGGCGAGGAGTTCACTGTTGTTAAGGCTGAGCTTATCGAGTTCAACACTACACGTGGTCAGCTCTATGTTAAGGCAGGTGAGACTAAGGAGATTTCGTTCACTGTAAACGACGCTGTTGCTGATATCAACGTTATGAACCAGCCACTCGGTTGGAAGGCTACTGTTGAGGCTGCTGTTGCAGATGAGGAGGCCGCTGAGGGTGACGAGAATGTTGACCCAGGTATGGGCATCTTGGCTGCTGGTGGCACTGAGTTCGTTTTGAAGATTACTGGTCCTTCACAGGAGCTTGTTGACGCTGGTATCGCTGAGGAGACTGGCTTCATCTCAGTACACTTCAACTCTGAGGCCGGCGCTTGCAAGGTAGGTAAGATTGCTGTTGAGATGGCAAAGATCACTTTGGATGTTGACAAGGCTGGTATGGTAACCGTTACCTCTACTATGGTTGACACATATCTCTACTCTTCATGGGAGGGTGATCAGATGATTACCGAGTTCAACAACTACTACGTTGCTGTCATGGATATCGCTGACTACAACGATGATCTTGCATCTATCTACAACTCAAGCTGGTGGGAGTTCACTGTTCCTCACGTAGGTGGTTGGATCAACAACTTCTACTACAACGTAAACACGGAGTACAACACTACCGACAAGGGTACTTACCGCGAGGGTGAGAACGAGAAGTGGACATTCCAGGCTCCTCTTGCTGACATCATCAAGGTTCTTGATTGGGGTGGCACACTCTCTTACGAGGGCAACTCATTCATGGTACTTGTTATTCCTACCGATCCTCAGGAATACGGTGCATTGCTTCTTGACCAGGCTCTTGCAGCTCCTTTCAAGCAGGTTAATGTTAAGGCTGAGGTAGTTGAGACCACTTGGAACGATGCACTCCTCAACGCTACTTTGCGTGGTGCTAACGCTTACCAGTTCAACATTGAGAACAAGGCTACTCTCGACTATCAGCTCGAGCAGGGTTGGTATGGTGATGGTGCTACTTACGATGACTACTATCGTGACTACATCTTCTACTGGCAGAACTACGGTTCAAGCTTCGGCTCACACCGCGTAACTCAGGATGTTGTTGCTGAGGGTATCAGCTTCAACGAGCTTATCAACTACGGCGAGGAGTATCCTTACCTCTACGAGTTGGCTCCTAACACTACTTATATCGTAGCTATCCTTGCTGAGGAGGACGGTAAGACTGAGTACTCTCCAGAGGATCTTATCCGCTTCGAGTTCACTACAGCTGACGTTGTTGAGGCAGCTACTCCATTCGAGTACACTATCGTTCGTGACGATGAGCAGACCGACTACTTCCGTATCTTCGCTAACGTAACCGTTCCTGAGACTGCTGTTGCTGTTTACTCAGTATGGGAGAGCGAGGAGATCATGGAGGATGTTAAGGGTCACCTTATCGAGAACGGTTGGGTTAAGAACGACTTCTCTCAGGGCTACACATACGAGCTCAACACTACTGTTAACGCAGCTGGTGACGAGAAGATTCTCTACATTATGATCGTTGACGCTGAGGGTAACTACTCAATCGGTCAGCAGACTCTTGCAAGCAAGGAGGTTGTTGTTAACGAGAACGTTAACCTTACTATCGAGAACGTCGAGTTCTTGACAGAGGAGAATGGTGGCGTTGCAAACATCACTCTTGGTGGTCTCGAGGGCGTTGAGTACTCTTACATCAAGGCTTATGTATGCTCTACCGATGGTAATAGCTACTATCTCCGTTCTGAGGAGGATCTTCAGGATCTTGCTTACGGTACTGACTACTTGTATGTTCAGTACGATACTAACCCATTCAAGGTAACCCGCACAGGTGACTATAAGTATCAGGCAACTGAGGGTAAGACTTACATCGTAGCTGTTGCTGTTAACTTCGCTGACGGCACTGTATCTAAGACTGTTTGTGGCGAGTTTACATTCGATGAGGCTGCTCCAGAGGAGCCTGCAACTCCTGATTATGAGGTTACCTTTACTGCAGTAGAGTATCTTGGCGAGGCAACTGACTATTATACAACTTACTCTCAGTTTAAGTTTACAAACGAGGCTGGCAACTGGATGATCTTGGCTATGCATCCCGCTGATGTTGTAGACGGTCTTCTTCCAGTTGGTGAGTTCCCAATTAATTGGACTGACCAGGGCGAGGTTTATGGTAATGCTACAACTATAAGCAAGGAGTTGTTTACCAGCATGACTTATGACCCTTATATCACTGAAGGTAAGGTTGTTATCTCTAAGGATGGTGATGTTTACACAGTTGTTGTAAACGGTGAGAACTTGTATCTCGATGGCGAGTCTGGTAAGACTCTTAAGGCTACATTTGAGGGCACTATAGCTGCTGCTGGTGGCGATGATAGCGGCAACGAGGGTGGCGATGTAACTGTTGTTTCAGCTGTTGCTGGTGCGCATGATGACTTTGTTGGTGAGACTCTTGTAACATTTACATTGTCAGATGACAGCACTTTCGCTATTGCTTTCAAGACAGGTGATTACAACTATTTGACTCCTGGTATTTGGCAGGGTAACTCTTATAGCGATCCAAACTACATTACCTATATCTACAGAAATGATGTAACTATCTCTTCTTACACTGAGGTAGAGGTATCATATGCTGATGGCGCTTATACAATTGGTGCATTCCAGTCTTATAACTATGACACTGGTTCATTGGAGAACTTCCCAGGTTATACTGGTGCTATCGAGGGTCTTGATGCTCCAGCTGAGTAAGTTACTTTAGTTGGTCGTTTGACCTAAATTTTTCGGAGCTTCCTTTTTGGGAGGCTCCGATTTTTTTAGTGAGGGTTTCAATGGGTTTCGATGGGTTTCGATGGGTTTCGATGGGTTTCGATGGGTTTCGATGGGTTTCGATGGGTTTCGATGGGTTTCGATGGGTCCTATGGGTTTCGATGGGTTTCAATGGGTTTCGATGTGCAGCAATCATATTAACTCATTATAACCCATTATAACCTATTATAACTCATCACATCCACTTTTCGCCATATTCTCCCACCCGTCATACACAATTTAGTCCATCCCCATTCATTTTATCTTACTAAAATTTGCATAGACAACCATTTTCTTCTACCTTTGTATAGAACAATAGCTCGCAGTATGAATCGTATAATTGACTCTAATACAAACTACTCAGACTTGCTCTGCTACAAGAAAACAGTGGTGATCTACGATATAACACACCACTTCTGCAAGCGATTCGTAGAGCCTCGCGACCGAACATACGACCAAATGATACAGGCGGCACGCTCAGGAAAGCAGAATATCGTGGAGGGAACTATCGATAAGGCATCATCGTATGAGATGTGTCTAAAGTTGCTCAACGTAGCGCGTGGAAGTCTCAAGGAGTTGCTTGAGGATTATAAGGACTATCTTCGTGTCAACGGCCATAAGGTGTGGAGCGCTGATTCTGTGGAGGTGAGAACGATGCGTCGTATTGGTATTGAGAATAGCGACCCAGAATATTTCCTGAGCCTCGCGAGAGTCGTTCAGATAGCGTAATTGCTAATATGGCGATAGTCTTGATATATCAGGCAGATACGTTAATAATGCGCTATATCAAGTCGGTGGAGGATGATTTTATGCAGCACGGCGGAGTTAAGGAGAGGCTGTATAAGTTAAGAACCGAGGCGAATAATAATTGATGAGTTTCGATGAGTTTCTATAAGTTCCTATGGACGGATATCATATTAACTCATATTAACCCATTAAAACCCATTAAAACCCATAACACACACAACACATTAACCAATACTAAGATGAGAACACTTACATCAAAACTAACAATGCTCTTCGTGGCGCTGGCGATAGGCTTTGCAGCCTGCGAGAAGTCGCCCGTCGAGGAGCAAAAGCCCGAGCCTAAGCCCGACCCACAACCTGAGGTGGAGCTAACGATTACCTCTGGCACACAAGAGGTGGTGTCGTTTGAGGGCGGCGAGGTGGTAATAACCTATACGCTTAGTGGCCAGAGCGACACGCTCCCCGAGGCAGCGTGCGACGCGACGTGGATAAGCGATATCGCGGTTGCTGAGGGTACGATAACCCTAAACGTAGCAGCTAACGAGACGGAGGAGAGCCGTCAGGCGTGGGTAAAGATCGAGTTTGGCGACAAGGAGCAGAGCGTGGAGATACACCAGGAGCCCTACGTACCTCAGGATACGCCTCCAACGGAGTATAACTATACGATGGCCTCGGCAGAGCGCGATGACAAGGTTGCAGACCCAGAGTTCAGCATAGCATTTGCGTCGGAAGATGGCAAGACAAGGCTTGTTGCACACTTCGTAGGTGAGGCTGGCGATGTGCTCCTCGAGAGTGGCGACTTCAGCTCGCAGAGCGGCACAATAGACCTCGGCAAGACAATGTTCAAGAACGAGGGCGGCATAGTGAAGCTCACGGATGCTCGGGCTACGGTAGACTATATAGGAACAGATGATTTTCCTCCATCGACACGCATCTACACCATCAACTTCACGCTTACCGATGCCGATGCCGTCATACATAACGTAACCTATCAGGGCGAGGTGGCAAATATCTATCAAGGCCCTACGGGTCCCGAGGAGTTTGCGCCTGCAAAGGTGGTTGCCGTAAAGTCGATGATTGGCAACTTCTTCCTACAGCTCTATATAGACAACACTCGCTACCACGAACTCGACCTTCTCGACGAGATTGCACCAAACAACGACTATCTATCGGCAGGAGTCTACAAGTATAGTGACAAGACTATTGGTACATACTCAACATATAACACGGGCAAAGACCGCACAACGCAACTCGAGGATGCCGAGCTACAGCTCTCGCACAACGAGGCAGAGGGCACATCGACAATCGTGGGCTTTATAAAGTCGGCAGAGGGTCACCACATCACCTTCGACTGGACAGGTGTAATCGAGGGCTTTAAGTTCGAAGAGGAAGAGCCAGAAATCCCCGTAGACCCCAATGCTACAATCGTCGAGATAGCATCGGCAAAGGTGAACTACGACAAGGCGGGCCAGAAGCAGATACTATTCTCGGGAGCTGAGCAGTCGCACCAGCTATATTTCGAGCATGAGAGCATCGCCGTGAGCAAGCCTATCCCCGACGGTATATACTCGCTCGAGGATGGCACGATGAATGCCCGCTACTGCCTCCACGACTACGGCTGGACCGACGGAGAGATGAGCGACATCGTTGTACAAGTCAAGAATACGTCGGAGAATACCACGCGCTTCATTGCAAGCTGGGCATATGACGGCAAAGCCTACGCCTTCGACTGGACAGGCGCTGTTGAGGGCTTTGTATATGAGGATGTCTCGGGACAGAGGCTCGACTTTGCGCCCACGTATGTGGAGATTGCCGAGCTCAGCGCCGAAAACCTATATATCTACTTCTATGACGACAGCGGCAACGAGATGTTCGTAAACTATGACCATGGTAAGGTATATATGCCATACATCAACTACGAGGGCTCGAAGCTCGATATTGACGCTACGGACTACACTTTCACATACTCGGACAATGGCGATGGCACGTATACGTATGACGCTCGCTTCGTGACGCTCGATGGCCGCACCATAGAGTTTAGTGGCGCGCTGCCTACGACAGTAAGTTAGAAACTGTTTTGAATTTTATTGAAAGAGTTTGTTCGTTGCTGCAAAAGATAGTTTCGAAATAAAATTCAAACAGCTTCTTAGTCCACTAAACAATATCTCATTCCAATCGGAGTCGCATTTACGGTGACTCCGATTTTGTTTAGTGGCGCAATATTTTGCTTTGAAGAAATAATTATCTATCTTTGTATGTGAAAAATAGTTATAAAAATAAGTGTCTATGAGAAAATTTCTTAAGAGCCTACTATCGTTAAGTGTCGTACTACTTGCCCTTACGGCCTGTGAGAATGACGCGCCTGCGCAGGATGATCCAGGTAAGGATAATCCAGGTCAGGAAGAGCCAGAACCAGAACCAGAGCCAGAACCAGAGCCAGACCCAGAACCAGAGCCCGAAGCAGAATTTACCATCGAGATTGAGGAGCTTACGGGTACAAACTGCATCACGAGTGTTACGCCTGCCGACAGCGAGATGTACTACGTAATGTATAAGTCGGATATTCAGTACTTCTACGACTCGGAGATAACCAACGACGACGAGCTCTTCGAGGATGATATGTTCTACTTCAAGCGAGGTGCCGAGTTCGATGGACTCTCGCTTAAGGAGTATATGGAGAGAAACAAGGTGCTGTTCCAGAACGTCACGCGCGCCAACTGGCCCGACCTGCGCCCTGCGAATAGGCAGGTGCTCTACGTCTATGGCGTAGAGTTCAACGAGGACTTCTCGGACTGCACACGCGCTACCGAGGTGGTGTGGAAACTTATCGACCCCCCTATGGCCGAGCTGGGTGATGCTACGTTCGACGTGACATACAAGGTCGATGGCCCAAATGTCGAATTCGACGTTAAGCCACAGGGCTGGGATGGACTCTATACTATCCAAATTTTCGACTACAACGAGGAGCTCTATCGCGCGGCCTCTGAGGTTGACGACGACTATATTCGCCAGGTGGGCGAGGGCTGGATTACAATGTTTGGCAACAACCTCGATGGTGGTATCTCGGCAGATGATATCCTCGATTTCGCCTGTCTAACAGGTGCCCAGCGACGCAGCTATGAGCTTGCATCGTATACGCTCTACACCGCGGTAGTATATGCTGTCGCCGAGGTCGATGGCTTCTACCAGATGGTGTCGCGCCCCGAGGTTGTAAACTTCTCGACGGAGATGGTCAAGCCTTCGGATATGACCATCGACATCGCCGTAGATAACCTATACGTGCGTGTCTGCGACCTCAAGATAACGCCATCAAGCGACAACGAGCCATATAAGATGCTGCTCCTGCCTACGGAGTATTTGGAGGCAGATTATACGGATGATATCCTTATTGAGACGGTACTTGATACCTACTCTTACGCTGCATATACTTTCCGTGGCGAGGTGGAGTCGCACATTAGTAGTCTCTACCCCTCGACCGAGTATCTTGTGGTTACCTTCGGCTATAGCGGTGGTGTAGTAACTACGCCTGTGTTTAAGAGGGTGTTTACTACCGAGGCTGAGGGTGAGTGCGAGCTCGCTGTTACCGATGTTGCATATGGTGGACCATACAAACCATCGGAGCTTAAGGCTCTCGATCCCGAGCGCTTTAGCAACCTACCTGACGGCTATGACGACTATATGTTTGTTGTATGGATGGAGGTTAAGACCGACACCCCAACAAGCGACATCTTCACCTACTTTGTCGATACCGAGACCTACAACTTCTATGGCGAGGATGTAATCTTCTTCGACCTGCTTATATCGACTTGCGACCCTGTATCTACGGCATTGGCGCAGTATGACTTCAACTACTACATCTGTGCTGCGGCGTTCGACTATAAGGGTAACGTGACGCCTATGTGGCGCTCGGAGGCTTTGCAGTTCTCAGCGTCGGATACGCGTCCTGCTGAGGAGCTTATTGCCAAGCTCGATGCCAACCCACAGGCTATGGTGGTGCTGGCGGCTAAGAGGTAGTATTCTCTTAAATAATAATGGCGGACTACGATTGCTTAGTCCGCCATTATTATATCACCCATTTCGACCGTTACTTCACGATAATCTCGTCGACAAAGAGAAAGCCCGAGTACTTGCTGCGGTGCGCCTTGTAGCGTATGTAGCGCGCCTCGGTACTACCGTGCCAGCCAAAGCTCTTAAACGATGGTAGCTCGTCGACAACAACTTCGTGGTCGATATCCGTTAGAAGTGTGTAGTTCTCGCCATCCTCCGAGGCCCATATCTCCACGCGGCAAGGCATAAAGACGCCAGGGCCGCATATCTGCATAAAGTCGGCCTCGATGCTCTCGATGTGTGTTACCTCCTCAAGGTCGATGATTACATCGACGCCACCACGACCCAAGAAACCCTGCCAGCGATTGTCGGCATAGGTCCACGTGCCGCGAAGACCATCCGTAAGGGTCTTGTCGCCCGCTGCGGCGTACTGTGGAGCGTAGTAGAACGAGGGGTAGAGGTAGCTCACGGGCTTACCTATGGCCAGATGGCTTACGGGCGAGAGCGACTCTGGGCGATTGCCAATCTCGTTCTTAAGATCGAAGGGTGTGTAGCCTCGTTCGAGCATATCGTCGACGATGGCGATGGCTCGCTCGCGGAAGAGGCTATAATCCTTATGTTTAGGGTCGCTCCAGCCTATCTCGGCAATGGCTATGGCGCGTGGCCAGAGCATATGCTCGTAGTGGCTATCTGTAACGATAAACTCGGCCCATAGGTTGGCCTGCACACCCATAATATACTGAGCTACCGAAGCCTCCATACTCTCGGGCGTTGGGTCGTAGGAGTATACCTTTTCCAGTGGTAGATATCCGCCGATGCTCTCGGGCTGAGAGTAGGGTGCATCCTGAGGAGCGTCGATGTAGCAGTAGCCGTGAGGCGACATAACCACCTTGTGTCCTGTAGCTGCAGCGGCACGACCTCCCTCCTCGCCACGCCACGACATAACCGTAGCGTTGGGGGCAAGGCCGCCCTCGAGAATCTCGTCCCAGCCGATAATCTGGCGTCCACGAGCGTTGAGATGCTCCTCGATGCGGTGAATCATATAGCTCTGGAGCTCATCAACACTCTCCAACCCCTCCTCGCGCATCCTGCGCTGGCACTCTTCACACTCCGCCCAACTCGACTTCGTAGCCTCGTCGCCACCAATGTGTATATACTCCGAGGGGAATATCTCGATAATCTCGTCGAGGATGGCCTGCATCATCTCGAATGTCTCCTCCTTGCCTATGCAGAGGTCTCCCTGGCGCTCGGGCTGCTGTGTGCATCGCAACTCTGGGTAGGCGGCCAACACCTCGTCGGAGTGTCCAGGCATCTCGATCTCGGGGATGATGGTGATGTATTTGCTGGCAGCATACTCCACAATCTCGCGAGCCTCCTCCTTTGTGAGGTAGCCTCCATAGGCGCCCTCGCTACCCTCCTCTACGTACCTACGCTCTCCGTACCACCACTCTTTCCAGGTGTGGGGCGTGCGCCACGCGGCATACGACGTCAGACGTGGGTAGCTATCTACCTCTATACGCCAGCCTGCGGCATCGGTAAGGTGTAGGTGCAGGCGGTTCATCTTAACCTCGGCCATAGCATCTATTTGGCGCATAATAAACTCTTTGGTGCGGAAATGGCGCGATATGTCGATGAGCACGCCGCGATACTCGAAGCGTGGCGCGTCGCTTATGTGTCCCACTGTGAGAGCGTGGTGCTTGTGGTATATCTGGCGCAGGCTCTGCACACCGTAGTATAGGCCTGCGGGCGTGGTTGCCTTTATCGTTACACCCTCGGTGGTGATGTCCATCACGTAGCCCTCGGCAATGCCCTCGGCGTCGGCAATCGTCGCTACTTCGGATTTGTCGACAATGAGGAGGTTGAGGTAGTTGCGGCGCGCAGGGCGTTTAACGCTCTTAAGGTTGATGCCTGTTTGGCGTACCGCTGCGTCGAGGCGACTAAAATCTTCGCCCTCGGCAGCTATATAGAGGCTCAATGGCTTGCTTAGCTCCACGGTCTGCTCGCCCCACTGGCTGATGAGCGGTGCAGGGGTAATGGTATTGGGCTGCGCTGAGCTATAGCCCACGACAAGCACCGCGGATATAAGGCTTAGTAGTAGATGTTTAGTTTTCATCGTCATTATAATAATCAGTAGGAGAGTGACTTGCTACCGAGCCACTCTCCTACAATGTTAATATCGTTGTGATTAGAGCTGGAAGCTCTTGATCTGCTTAACAACCATAAGATCGCTCTCGACAATTGCCAGAGGCTCTATCTCGTGGTGCTTAACATATCCTGCGCGTGGTGCACCTACCTCCTCGCTCCAGATGCACTCGATAGTAGGTGTAGCCTCCTCGGCGATAACCAACGATTTGGCTGCGGCCTTAGGTGTTGCATTGTTTACAGCATCGACATACTCCTTAAGCTCATTGATATCGCTATATTCAACAGGCTTAATAGCCAAAGCTCCAACGCCGCCCTCAGCACCGTTAGCATCCTTTGCATAGGCTACCACGGTCTGCTCGACATCCCAGTCAGCTACGAAGAAGTGGTATGGAACGGTGAGGTTAACCTCCTGCCAGTAGTCACGCATATTAGTGATGATATACTGGTTAGTGAGCGACACAACATCTACATATGGGTCAGTTGTGAGAGCTGCGTAGGCTGCCGTTGCACCCTCTAAGTCTGTAAGCTCAATAGCTACGATAGGACGACCTAATGTTAGGTCGGCATCGCCAAAGATAGTACCATTCTCATCGTTACCGTTGTATACGCCAAGAAGCTCAACACCAGGGGTTACATTACCCGCAGCTGTTGTTTCTGCGATAACGCCGCTATATACACAGCGTGCAAACTTACCGGTATTTGCGTCGATAGTCAAAACGTAGGCGATGTACTCGCGCTCAGGTGTGAGGTTTTCTACATTAAAGTGTCCGTTACCATTGCGATATAGATGGCTACATCTCTCCTCCAACGCCTCCTGGATTGTGAGCGATGGACTCTGACCCTCCATACACATCTGTATTACCTGGGCAAGCGTAGCGCTTGATGCATCAATCGCCTCCTGAGGATCGAAGCCCGCGGCATAGGCAATACCTGGCTGGTAGTAGATTGTGGGGTCCTCAGCCACGATATCAAACGTGAAACCATAAGGGCCGATGTCCGAAGCACTGAATGTAAACTCTGCAGTCATAGGATCGCCCTGCTCCGATGTCATAAACGACACGTATACAGGAGCCGAGGTGATAGTACCTGGGTTCGAATCATACTCGCCAGTCTCCTCGTTGATGAGCTGACCATAGGTAGGATTAGCCTCGAAACTAAATGCTACAACGTAGTACTCCGTCTCGGCGATGTTTAGCTCTACCTTGTTGTCGCCAGTAAGGTCTACAATGCCTTTCGAAGGCTCGCGACGCTTAAGCTCGGTGTAGTTCTCCCAGTAGTAGATATACTCCGTAACAGCGCTTGTAGCGATGTCAATAGGCTTCATACTGCGCTTCTGCGAGTTAATATAGCCAATGTAGTAGTAGTACTCAGCATTAAGGTCAGATGGAGTTATACGAATCTCGGCAGAGTAGTGCTCAACGTTTGTTACATCGATATCAAATGTAAGGTCGTTATTTGCAGCCTCGCCCGAGCGGTAACGAAGCTCCTTAGGTGCTGTGGTAATGAGTGCCTCGCCATCCTCGTAAGTGATACCTGCTACGAATGTTGTGTACTGAGTCTTAGGCTGCAAGTTCGAGGCGTTGAGTGTGCGCATACCTTTGTGGAACAGCTTTGCGCTAATCTCCTCGGTTGATCGGCCCTCGCCCTCGAGTGTCTCAATCTCGGTGTTGAGAGTGTTCTGGAAGAGCTCCTCGTTTGACCAGCCATACTCGCCATCTGCGGCGGTGTAGGTGTTATAGTCGTCTACCGACATATTGATAAGGTGCCACATCTGGTTATTGTCCGAAGGTGTCACGCTAATAGCTGCTGTTGTGAGGTATACGCTTGACTTGAGCTCGAATGTGCAGGTCGACTGCTGAGCCTCAGCGGTCTTGAACTTAACCATCTTAACGGCTGTAGATGCCGCATATTCGTTGGCGTTATCTACACCAAACACAAGAAGATAGTAGTTTGTAGCCTGAGTAAGTCCGCCGACCTCGTGGTTCTCGAGCTTGCCACGCTTAACGTGCTCGGCCATATACTCTACAAATGTCTGGTTCTGTCCCTCGGCATATGAGGTAATATCCGCAAATATCTTAGCAATAAGCTCAGCATCTGTTGCGTACTGCTCTACGCTGTAGGCGTTGTAGACCACAGCGAGGTAGTCAGCCTCGAGGTCTGAAGGTGTCACGTTGATAAATGCCGATGTGCGCGTAACATCCGCTACAGATATCTCGAATGTCAGCTCTGTAGGTGTTGGTGGCTGTGGTTTAGGAGGATTGTCCGTACTAGGCTTATCCTTCTCGCAAGCAGCAAACGATAGCGCAAATGCCATCAACGCTGCCATCATCCAGTTAAATTTTCTCATAGATTACAATTGTGTTAGGTTATTGTTATTTAGTAATTTTGCTATATATTGTATTTAGCTATATTGCTAAATATTAATTATTTAACATTGTGGCGACTGGTCTTTACACCTCTTAATGCAGTGCAATATATTTATACTGCAGTTCTCATTGTGTCGCTATCACGTTTGACTCCTATGCTGGAGTATCTCTACAAGGAGCAAAAATATGCTTTTTTAGATTATTGACCAAATTTTTAGCGCAATTTTTACGATTTTGCTACTTATAAATAGGCTCTTATGCGCTTGCTTAATCTCTCAGGATTCTTCACAAGACAGCCCGAAGAGATACTCTCCGTCTTGCACCTCTCGCTATGCCACACAAAAAGGGGATGACTAAAAGTAAATTTGTCATCCCCGTTCTACCAAGAGGTTGTATAAAACGATGTAGTTTTCTGCTATATTAGCCGATAAGAGCCTCGTAAGCTGCAGCATCCAAAAGGCTGTCAACCTCAGCAGGATTGCTCATCTTAATCTTGACAAGCCAGCCCTCGCCGTATGGATCCTTGTTTACGAGTGAAGAGTCAGCCTCAACAGCCTCGTTGAACTCGATAACCTCGCCACTTACTGGTGAGAAGGCGTCTGATACGGTCTTAACGGCCTCGATAGAGCCGAATACCTCGTTAGCCTCGATAGTCTCACCTACAGTAGGAACGTCAACAAATACGATGTCACCAAGCTGTGACTGAGCATAATCGGTAATGCCGATAACGGCAACATCACCCTCTACACGGCACCACTCGTGGTCGTTAGAGTACTTCAAATTAGCAGGTACATTAGCCATAGTTAAAGTTGTATTAAGTTGTTATAATAGTCTTTTGCAATACGTAGCACAACCGTAGTTGCGCCATTATCACACCTTCGCTGGCCACAAATATATATTTTTTTTGTGGTTTACGAAAATTTTTTACCCTTTTTTTGCTCAGAGGACCAAATTATCTGCCCTCTTTATGTGGCAAGACAAACTCCACCTCCTTGAAGGCATACTCACGTATCGTGCCATCGCAGTGCTCAAGGCGTAGCTCTCCCGAGGGCCGCACTCCACGTATCGTGGCCTCGAACCTCTCGCCCGAGGGATAGGCGTAGGTGGCAAGTGTGTCGAGGTGATACATCGCCTGGCGGTAGCGACTCTCTATTAGCCTCTTATCTCCACGCTCAAGCGCCGAGTATAGCTCTCCAAGTCTCTCGCTAAATAGCTCTAATACCGCCCTGCGGTCAAACGTACGCTCGCGCTCTATGGCCATAGATGTGGGGTTCGGCAGGTCGTCGGGGAAGTCGCGCTGATTTACATTTATGCCTATACCCACGATTGTACGTGCAAGCGTATCGCCCGAGAGCGAGTGCTCGATAAGCACGCCCGTAATCTTCCTATCTTCGGCATATATGTCGTTAGTCCACTTTATGCGACACTCGATGCCGTATGCGGCGAAGGTATCGACAAGCGCAAGGGCAACGACCTCAGAGAGTAGAAATTGCTCGACGATGGGGAGGAATGTGGGCTTGAGTACCACCGAGAAGGTTAGGTTTTCGCCTTCGGTGCTGTGCCACGAGTGTCCTCGCTGTCCTCGCCCTGCGCTCTGGCGCTCGGCCCAGATGATGTCCAGATGGTCGTACTCCGAGCCGCGTGCCTCGTCGTTTGTCGAGGTGGTATCTGCAATATGGTATATCATAACCTATCAGTTATAGTCTTAGTCGGGTGCAATATTTTAGGCCAAAGATAATAAAAATCCTCGAAAAAGGGTTATCTTTGCAAATCAAATTAAAGTAATTTAACAAGATAGGTTATAACGATGAGTATTAGAAGTTTGAAACAGATATCTGCTGCCGCGGTGTTGATGGTAGCTCTGCTGGCCTCGTGTGGAGGTCAGAGTGTTAAGCGCGATGACGATAAGCAGCCTAAGGGTGCTGAGCAGGGTAGTAGCCAGGTGGTTATGGCCAAGCTCTACGATTATCGCGTGGTGGCGAGCTATCCTCATTCGGACGAAAGCTACACCCAGGGCCTCGAGTATGTCGATGGCGTGATGTGGGAGGGTACGGGTCGCGAGGGACGCTCACATCTGCAGCGCATAGATCTCTCTTCGGGTAAGGTGACGCGATTGGCATCACTGCCCGACGACGAGTTTGGCGAGGGTATAACCCACTATAAGGGCAACATATATCAGCTTACGTGGGAGTCGCACAAGGCATATCTCTACGATGGCGAGGGTAAGCTGCTTAAGACCATACCTTATCGCGGAGAGGGGTGGGGTATAACCACCGATGGCGAGCGACTCTTTCTCTCGGATGGCACCTCGACAATCCGCCGCATCGATCCCGAAACCTTCGTTACCGAGGAGTCGATATGCGTAACGCTCGATGGTAAGCCATTAGACCTTATCAACGAGTTAGAGTGGGTCGATGGTAGTATCTGGGCCAATATATACCTTACGGATGCCATTGTAGAGATTGACCCTGAGACGGGCGTGGTGTTGGGCTACGTGGATATGCCACGCCTAAGAGATTTGCTCGAGGATAACCCCCAGGCCGAGGCCTTCAATGGCGTCGCCTATAACCCCGATAACGGACATTTCTACGTTACGGGTAAGGATTGGAACAGACTCTTCGAGATAGAGATAATAAAGTAAGAATCTGTTTTGATGTCTATTAAACAGGTTTATTCGTTATTATAAGACTCGAAATAATATTAAAACCGATTCTAAACGATTGTATTATGAGTAGTGTATCGGAGCGTATTAAGGAGCTTTTGCAGCGACATATCATAGTTAAGGATGCAGCCATAGGCACCTCGCTTATCGGTTCGCGTCGCGATATCCTCCCCGAACTTATATCTATCAGCGAGCCAGAGCGCGTGGAGGCTATGTACGAGGCCTCGATAAAGGCTGGAGCAACGATAATCACCACCAACACCTTCTTGGCCGACCCTCTGTCGCTGGCCTCGTGTGGCGTGCCTAATAGTACCGACGAGGTTGTGACGGCAGCCCTTGCTGCGGCACGTAAGGCGCTTAAGAAGAGTGGTAAGGAGGTCTTCATTGCTGGCTCGATAGGGCCCTCGACGCGTAACATATCGCTGGCTATCGATCTGACGGAGGAGCAGCTGCGCGACTCATACCGCACGCTTATCGCGGCTCTGCATCGCGAGGGCGTAGATATCTTCCTCGTCGAGAGCATTACCGATGTGCGTAATGCCGAGATTGCCGCCGAGCTGTGCCGCGAGATAGCTCCCGAGAAGCCTATCATCTTCTCGGCCACGCTGTCGAAGATTACAGGACTCCTTGCCTCGGGACGTCCAGTGGAGAAGTTTGTCGAGGACGTGGCGAAGTATGAGCCATTGGCCATAGGCTTTAACTGCTCACAAGGCGTTAAGAGCGTGGTAGATAACATCGAGTTGCTTACTCGCTTTACCGAGATATGTACCTATGCCGCCCCTTCGGCTGGCATCCCCGATGCTAAGGGGCGCTACCCCGAGAGCGTGAAAAAGCACACCGAGACGTTACGTACGGCTGCCGAGCGTGGCCTGCTGAGCATCGTCGGTGGCTGCTGCGGCACGACGGCGGAGTATACTCGTAGCGTAGCACAGATGGCTCGCCACTATAAACCACGTAAATAGACGTAAATAGATAAGATATGGATAGTAGGGAGTTTCGTCGTCATCTGCATCGCCACCCCGAGCTCTCGTTCGAGGAGCATCAGACGCAGCGGTTTATCCTCGCAAGCCTCGAGGCCGAGGGCATCGAGGCGCGTAAGATAGCTGGTACGGGAGTGCTGGCAAAGATCGAGGGTCGGCGCGGAGGTCATCGGCGCGCCGTAGTGCTTCGTGCCGATATCGATGCATTGCCTATTAGGGAGCTTAACGAGGTAGAGTACCGCTCCGAGAACGAGGGCGTTATGCACGCCTGTGGTCACGATATGCACGCCGCGATGCTCTTTGGCGTGCTCCGTGAGCTAAACCGCGAGCGCGACTTCGAAGGTACGCTATTCGGTATCTTCCAGCCAGGCGAGGAGCTTAACCCTGGAGGAGCATCACTCGTGCTCGAGGAGAACCCTTTTGATGGTTACTCTGTTGCGGCGGTCATTGGCCAGCACGTAGATGCTCGCCTCGAGGTGGGTCAGGTGGGCATATGCCCAGGTGTCTTTATGGCGTCGAACGATGAGCTACGCATATATGTCTCGGGTCGTGGTGGCCACGCGGCACGCCGCACCGAGGTAGACGATACGGTGACTGCTATGGCCGATATGGTTGTGCGCACCACGCGCCTTAACTCGCCCGATGGCGTAGTCTCGATAGGTAAGGTCGTGGCCGATGGTGCTACGAACGTAATCCCCGACAACGTATATGCCGAGGGCACTATGCGCACGTTCGATGCTGGGGAGCGTGAGCGTATCCACTCGCTACTTAGGAGTAATGCTCGCGAGGTGGCCGAGAGCTATGGCGTTGAGGTGCGCGTAGATATCTCGCGAGGATATCCCACGGTTATAAACGACGTGATGCTATCGTACGAGGCTATGATTGTGGCTGCCGATGAGGGCATCGAAGTTAGCGAGATGTCGCGCCAGACTACGGCCGAGGATTTCGGATACTATACCGAGCGTTATCCGTCGCTCTTCTATCGTTTGGGCGTAGGTCGTGATGCTGGTGGCTCGCACACAGCCCTGTTTCTGCCCGACGAGACGGCCATAACGGTAGGCGAGCGTATGATGCGACGTATGGCGCTACACATCTTAAATAAGTAAACATCTGAAGTATAATGGGTAAGAAAAAGAATAAGAGGGGAAATAACCGCGATGAGCGAGCATCGTTTATCGTCGATATGTTTAGAGAGTTCCCCGATAATAAGTTTTCGCTTAAGCATCTGGCTGCCGCATCTGGAGGCGCAGATCGAGATGGTCGCACTATGACCTTTGCCATCGTGCGCCAGCTTATCGAGGATGGCTATGTCGAGGAGGTGTCGCGAAGCAAGTATCGCCTTGCGCGCCGAGCGCTGCCAAGCTACGACGGTGTTGTGGCAACGCTGACGCCTGGGGCGTTGTACGTTCAGGTCGATGCGCTCGAGAGCGACGTGTACGTGTCGCGCAGAAATGGCTGTGGTGCGCTCGATGGCGATAGGGTAAAGGTGGTTGTGGCACGTCGCTCGCGCGATGGAGAGCTCGAGGGCACTATCGTAGAGGTTACGGAGCGCTGCACCAAGCCCTATGTTGGCACTGCCGAGGTTACTACCAACTCGATATTTGTGACGCCCGATAGCCGCCGCTTGGCTACCGATATATACTTGCCACGTAAGCTATATCCCGAGGTGGAGAGTGGCGATAAGCTCCTTGTTAGGGTTGTGGATTGGCCCGAGGGTGAGCGCCTGCCCGAGGGTGAGCTTGTCGAGAGGCTCGGCAAGGCTGGCGATAACGATACCGAGATGCACGCTATACTTGCTGAGTTTAACCTTCCGTATCGCTTCGAGGAGGATGTGGTGCGTGCCGCTGAGCGTATCGATGGTAAGATTACTGCCGAGGAGATTGCCAAGCGCCGCGATATGCGCGATAGGGTTACGCTGACCATCGACCCGGCAGATGCTAAGGATTTCGACGACGCACTATCGCTCTGTAAACTTAGGGATGGAGTCTGGGAGGTCGGCGTGCATATCGCCGATGTTACGCACTACGTGACGCCAGGCTCGGTTGTCGATAGCGAGGCTGTGGAGCGCGCAACGTCCGTATACCTTGTCGATCGCACGGTGCCAATGCTCCCCGAGCGCCTCTGCAACGAGCTCTGCTCCTTGCGCCCTAATGAGGATAAGCTCTGCTTCTCGGCGGTCTTCACCCTTAACGACGATGCCGAGATTTTGGACGAGTGGTTTGGCCGCACGGTGATTCACTCGGACCGCCGCTTTGCCTACGAGGAGGCGCAGAGCGTTATCGATAGTGGCGCTGGCGAGTTCTCCGAAGTGATACTTCCGCTCCACACTCTGGCCCAGCGTCTGCGTGCCGACCGTTTTAAGCGCGGCGCTATAGCCTTTGCTCGCGACGAGGTGCGCTTCAAGCTCGATGACGAGGGTCGCCCTATCGGCGTATATACAAAGGTGCAGCGCGAGGCCAACCAGCTTATTGAGGAGTTTATGCTCCTTGCCAACCGCCGTGTTGCCGAGTTTTGCGCACATAGAATCTCCAACGGCCGCCGCGTGCCACGCCCTATGGTCTTTCGTGTCCACGACGAGCCCTCGGAGGAGAAACTCACGCGATTTAAGGAGTTTGCCCTGCGCTTTGGCCACTACTTTAAGGCCTCGAAGGGTCGTGCCGTAGCTAAGGAGATGAATAAGCTGCTCGGCACAATACAGGGTAGTGCCGAGTCAAATGCTATCACGACACTTGCGGTGCGCAGTATGGCTAAGGCGGTCTACACCACCGATAACATCGGTCACTATGGCCTTGCCTTTCCATACTACACGCACTTTACCTCGCCCATACGTCGTTACCCCGATATGATGGTGCATCGCCTCTTGGCCTCGTACCTTGCTGGCGAGAAGCGTGGCGATAAGAAGCTCATCGAGCAGCTCTGCGTGCACTCTACCGAGCGCGAGATATTGGCCTCGGAGGCCGAGCGCGCAAGCATCAAGTATAAGATGGCCGAGTTTATGAAGGAGCGCATCGGCGAGGAGTTCGATGGCACGGTGTCGGGCATGACCGACTGGGGCGTATATGTCGAGCTTAACGATACGCACGTCGAGGGTATGGCCTTCCTGCGCGATATCGACGAGGATGACTACTACCGCTTCGACGAGGCGCGCTACGAGGTTGTTGGTCGCTCGTCGGGCATACGCTTGACGCTTGGCACCCCCGTGCGTGTGCGCGTCAAGGGCGTAGATATGAACCGCCGTACGCTCGACTTTCAGATATTGATTGACTCGATAAAACGATAATGGCTATGACGCGCAACAATATTGACGATATACTCGAAAAAGCCCTTGTGCGTGAGCCTCTCACGCGCGATGAGGCATACTTGCTATATGATGAAGCCCCCCTGCAGCTGCTGTGTAGCGTTGCCGACACGCTGCGCCGCGGTGCTGTTCGCGATGCCGACGTTGTCACGTGGCAGATAGACCGCAATGTCAACATTACGAACGTCTGTAAATCGGGCTGTAAGTTCTGTAACTTCCATTGCAAGCCTCACCAGACCGATAAGGCCTATATCACCACTATGGCCGAGTATAGGACAAAGGTCGAGGAGGCCTTGTCGCTCGGTGCCGACCAGCTACTCTTGCAGGGCGGCCTGCACCCGCGCCTCGGTATCGACTTCTACGAGAAGCTATTTCGTCAGCTTAAGGGCGAGTTTCCGACGTTGAGGCTTAATGCCCTCGGTGCTCCCGAGGTGCAGCATATCGCAGATGTTAGCGGCATCACTACGCGCGAGGTGCTGGAGCGTCTGCGCGCTGCGGGCCTCGACACGCTGCCTGGCGCTGGTGCCGAGATTCTCTCGGAGCGTGTGCGTAAGATTATCTCGCCCGCCAAGCCCTCGGCGCACGACTGGGTGAGGGTTATGCACGAGGCTCACCTGCTCGATATTCCCACTACGGCAACTATGATGTATGGCCACGTCGAGACGCCGCACGAGCGCGTCGACCACCTTATCACCATCCGCGACCTTCAGGCCCATAGGCCCGAGGGTGCGCGAGGCTTCACGGCCTTTATTCCGTGGGTTTTCTGCCCTAAGGGCACGCAGCTCGAGCGCGAGGGCATATCGCCGCGCTTCTCGGCTACAGAGTACCTGCGCATTGTGGCTATGAGCCGCATTGTGCTTAATAATATCGCCAATATTCAGGCCTCGTGGCTCACTGTGGGTAAGGATGTCGCCGAGATAGCGCTTAATAGCGGTGCTAATGATATGGGCTCTATTATGATTGAGGAGAACGTCGTCTCGTCGGCTGGCGCCACTACGCGCTTCGATGCCGAGGCTATGCAGGCCACTATCCGCCGCGCAGGCTTTACCCCTAAGCTCCGCGACCAGCTGTATAACTATAGGGTGTAGCTCTACCTAACTTATACTCCTACACGGGTCTGATTTAGTACGCCTTACTGGAATATTTAACTAAAAATTTAACCAATTATGAAAAAGCTATTTTTACTATTCGTGCTGACTATCGCTGTAGCAATCTCTACTGGTGTATCTGCACAGTCGCTCGTTGGCAAGTGGGACACTACGGCTGGTTCGCAGCAGGAAGAGATGATTAAGTCTTTAGGTGGTGAAATTGAGGAGAGTGACACCTATTGGGTCTTCTCAAACGATCAAAGTTACAACACCTACTCGTATATTAAGGCTTGTTTCGATGTTATGGGAGTCCAGATGATGATGGAGATGGAGTTTGTAGAGAGTGGTACCTGGAGTTTGAGTGGCGACCAGCTAACTGTAGTGGCAGGAAATTTCGATGTTGGAAAATTTAATATTACATTCTCAGACCCATCACTAAATAGCGTCGGCGAGGAGGTAAAATCGTCAATGATTGAGGCTCTCAAAAGTGGTATAGGTCAAGAGGTTATTTTTAACATTGAGTTTATAGATAATAATAATGCAAAGCTCGAGTATCCCAATGATGTAATGCCATTGAGCTATACTTTGCAGCGTGTAATGTAGAGACATTTATAGGAGGCCGACCCAATATTTGCCCTCCCCACCTAAAAAGATTGAGGAGTCCACCTTACGTGGACTCCTCTTTTGCAACACCAATTAACAAATCGTGAAAGCAAAATAAAAACTCAGTGTTGCTATGGTTTATGTGCGCTGTAGAACTACTTAATATTGATAGTAGTCTTCGCACCGATAGTGTTACTTTAGTTTACTTTAGTCGCACCATCAAGAACAGCCTGTGCTGCACTGCTAAGTCTGTTATTTGTAAACGTAGAAGCGTAAGTAGTACCATCAAACTCCAAATTGTTAATGGTGTTGTTTGATATAGTAGCTGTAGCAGCACCATATACCTTAAAACGAACATCTTTGAAGTCGTTGCCAGTAACAACTGGAGAGCCACTTACAACATTCACAGTTCTACCTGAGTTGATGATTATTGAACATTATGCTGATTGCCGCAAAGAGGGCAAGTATACTCATCAGGGTAGTTTACGGTTACGCCATCAACCTCGCGAAGACCCTTTACGCCATACTGATCGCCACCAATAAGCTGATCGAATGGAATGCAAGCCATATGGTTAATAGTACACTGCGAGTGGTCGTAATCCTCTGGGAGACCACCATAAGCATAACCTGGCTCAATGCGCATACCACGACCATTGTTATGTCCTGGAGTAGGATCGCAGTAGTGGTAGTTCATCCAAGTGCCATAGTTTACAACTACGTTGTTGAACGAGAAGTTATACTTTGACAAGTCTGGGTAGTTGCTACCGTTGATTGTAGTAGTTGCTGCACAACGACCGACAATCATACCGCACATACGGTAGTTATAGTAGTCATACGATGCTGTACAGTCGTTGTAAGCGTCGATACGGCAGTTGATCTCTACATTCTCGAAATTGTATGTAGCGCCTGGCTCAGCCTGACCTACGATACCACCGATTGATGAGTCGAACGAACCCCAAAGACCGCCAAGAACTACATCCTCAGCAATCTTGATATTCTTGAATGTGTAGGTACCAGCACCTGACCAGCCGATGATACCACCGCAACCATTGTTGTAGGTACCAATAGTACTGTTCTTGATTGTGATATTCTCGAATACGCAGTCACCTGTTGCGCTACCAGCGATAAATGAGATATCGCCACCCTCAACCTGTGCATCAAGACCTTCGATAACTACGTTCTTAACGGTTGCGCCCTCAAGCTCAGCGAACAAGCCGATAGAGCCATACGAACCCCACTCATAGCCGAAATCCCATCCGCTCTGATATAGATTCTTTATAGCGTGGCCCTGACCATCGAAAGTACCATTAAATGGTGTAACTGTACCATCATTTGCACGACCGATAGGGCTATTAGAGTTGCCCTTATCTTTTGCAGTGCTAAGGTCTACATCCTCAGCAAGCTTAATGGTCTTACCCTCAAAGTCGATACCAGCAGTTGCTGCAAATGTGAGAGCAGTAGCTGAAGATACCTCCAGAGTGCCTGTAGCGTCGAACTCGATAACATCAACAGTAGTGTTGATTACGGTATTTGTTGTGAGCTCAGACTCCTTGATATTACGGCCGACAACCTCAGCTGCGTTAGCTGCCGTCTCCTCGCCGTACGCAGGAAGACGGTTAGCGATAACCTTAACATCCTTTACGGTGTTGTTCTCAACGATAGGCTTAATTGAGCCGGAGCCTGTAATAGTACCAATAAGACCACCGAGGTCACGATAAGCAACGATCTCTACATTCTCAACAGAGCAATTCTTAACGAATGCTACAAGTGGAGAGTGCGATGCAAACTCCTGAGAGAGGTAACCGGTGATACCACCAACGTGGTTGCCGAGATCGCCATCCTTTACAGTCGCCTGAAGCTTACCATTCTTAACGTGGCAGTTCTCGATGCGTGAGCAGATGCCATAACCTACAACAGTACCAACCTTGTAGTTACCCGATATGTTTACGTTCTCAAACTTAAGGTTCTTAACAACGCGACCCTCGCTGAAGAAACCTGCAGCAGTCTTGTCGGTAGTTGTTACCTTGAGGTTAGAGATAGTGTGATCCTGACCATCGAAAGTACCCAAGAACTTAGCGATAGGTGTCCAAGCCTCGTTGTTAAGGTCGATGTCGGCATAGAGCTTAACGGTCTTATTCTCGAAGCGGTTATCCTCTGCTGCGAAGAGCTTCAAGCTCTCGAGGTCGTAAACAGTACGGTTACCATCTGCATCGAAGTTGATAGCGTCGGTGAAACCATACTCAAATACACGTGCAGGATTTGTTGACTCGAATGTGTTAGTGCCATTGAAGATGTCAAAGTTGAGCAATGCCTGGTGTGCTGCAGTCTTAGCGGCGTCGTTACCAAAGTCTGCCAATGTGTAGTTGTGTACCCAGAATACGCGTCTGCTCTCTGACTTAAGAGTAGAGTTCTTGATGGTTACGTTATTTATGTCGTTACCTGAGTTGAACACACGTACAGGGATATATGGAGACTCCAAAGTAGAGCCCTCAACGTTCAATGTTACCTCGCCCCAGTTGTTAAGGTGAGCAACAAATGCCATATCTGAGCCACCATTGTTCTTGATAGTAGCATCATCAATGTTAAGAACACCACCAGCAGTTACATTAAACACGTTTGTAGAGTTGCCCCAAGCCATGTTGTCGGCATTGTGCTTAGTGATGATAGTACCATTCTTAATAGTAAGCTTACCACGAACATCAATCATATTCTGGTTAGCGCCTGTGCCTACTGAGTAGCCCATTACGGTGTGACCACCAAGGTCAAGAACTACCTCAACATCAGCAGGAACAGTTACATATGTGCCAGCATAGTCGATAGTTACGTCACGATCCAAAGTCTTCTCGCCGCTTGTCTTGAAATAGTCTGCAAAGCTGAAGATTGTGCCATCGATAACATTGTCTGCAATCTCAACGCCGTCGTTATTGACAACGCCCTCGCCCTTGCTGATAAATGGAGCTGTGCTATCTGCAGTCATCGAAATACTACCCTTACCAGTGAAGGTTACAGTGTGGTTCTCAGTAAGAGTGATGTAAGCAGTAGTACCCTTATTCTCAACAACCACGTCTCTGCCGTTAACGTTGATGATTGCATGCTTCTCGGCATCTGCACGTGTTGCCAATGTTGAAGCAGCGGGAGCAGATACATAGATGTCGTTACCAACCAAGTAGCTACCACCATTCTCGATAGCCTTGATAAGCTCCGAGCCAGTTGTGATAACGTTGTAGTTGATATCAGGGTTCTCTGTGCCGCCAAAGCCAGGCTTAACCTCTACGTTGATGTCATTGCCATCGGTGAGGATGTTACCCTTAATAGTAGTAAGGTAGTTGCGGTTAACGTTGATATCGGTGTTAAATACGCGAGTAACGATCTCCTGACCATTAGTATCGTATACAGTCATCTCGAACTTAACGATATCGCCATTCTCTGCGAAGAAATAATCCGAGAAGATAGTGCGTGAAGCGTCTTCCTCGTCGGTGTACTCAGCGATAACATACTTGGTGTGCTCAACATTAGCCTTGTCAGCAGCCTTAGCCTCGCTGGTAAATGCGTTGAAAGCAGCGCGGTGCTCTGTAGTGTATGCTACGGTAGCCTTCTCAGCCTCGATGCCAGTGCCGAGGTTTGCAAGTGCTACGTAGTCGGTAGTTACGACGCGGAGCTTAGCAAAAGGACGATAGAGGTCGATGTTGATAGCCTGTGAGCCGTTGTACTTCACAGCCTTGTGCGATGCAGTGAAGGCGTCGCGAGTCTCATCCATAGCTACCCAAGTAGATGGGTTGCTAAGAGTGATGTTCTTGAGGTCAGTAGTGTTGTAGTGCAAGTCCTGCTTGTCAGCCTTAACAACGTCTGCCCATACAACGAACTGATAGTCGCGACCAGGAACAAGGCGAACAGGGAATGATACAGAAGTACCATCAGTGTACTTAACCTGACGGCTTGCCTCGTTGGTCTCACCGTTGTAGTATACCTGGAAGATGTAACGCACAGTGTAGTCATCCGACTCCAAAATGCCATTCTCGAAAACTCCAATGCCACTATTGTTGGCACGAGTCTCAGCCTCAGGGATGTTTACGGTAACCACCGTATCCACTGCGCCACCGACGTTAACGTCGAGACCCTCAGGCTCTGTCTGGCACGATGCCAATCCAAGCACCAATGCCGCGAAAGCTAAAAATTTTTTCATAAATTTGTTAATTAAGTTAAAATGTAAGGTGTATTAAGTTTTTTATTGCTGTCTATCTTATTGTCTATCAATCTCTATATGTACATATAGGCCGTTAACACGCCTAACGAGTAGGGTATAACGACCTATGCCCCAGAACCCGAAGGTGGTGGGGTATGTGGAAATATGGTACAATTTAGATTGTTACTCGAAATGGTGTAACTTATTGATTTACAGGGCAAAAATCCCCCCCCCCGATGCAAATCGGAGATTCGACATTTAGGATATGTTGCGATATAGTCCATTTTGACCTATAAAAAACTGATTTCTTGTAATGCAAATATACAAATTTAAATCGTTTTTGCAATAATTTGCAACAAAAAAAGTGCTCCACTCTGTCTCGAGTGGAGCAATAAAACATAGTTAAAAGACAATATTCTGCTATTCAGCGATATCCTCCTCGACAACCTCCTCAGTATCGATATCAAGAGTGCGCTGCAGCTGCAGGCGGTTAGCAAGAATGATAATCTCGTTGGTGTGCTCCACCTCGGCAATCTTATCTTCGAGAGCCTTAATATCTTTCTCGACAACGCCTATCTGGTCGAGCATATCCTGGGGGTAGCCAGCATCGATAATGTCCATAGCGAGCTGCTCCTTCTTAGCAACAAGGCTCTGAAGCTCCGCGTCGTACTCAGCGATGGTAGCATCGTTAGCAGCTATCTTAGCTAACTCCTCCTCGTGGCTACCCAAAGGCATCTTCCACGCAAGGTCGAGGTCGCCAAGCGATGCCTCGAACTGGCTCTCAAGCTCTGCAACGCGCTCCTCCTCGGCACGATAGATGGCACGGCGCTCGCCAGCCTCGTCCATAACAGGCTCGTAGAGCGACTTGAAATATAGCGCCTTAGCGCCGCCATAGCTCTTGCGGTAGGCGATCTCGTACTCCGTAGCGAGCTTCTCAACGGCGCGCAACTCGGCCTCGCTATGCACACTCTCGGCAAGCTCGGCGATATGCTTAGCATCGCGCTCGGGAGTGGTTAGGTGAACACGGCTCTCGCAGCGAGTGCCCATAAGCAACATAACAACAAAGAGTGTGTAGAAGGTCGCCAGTGCAACCCTTTTCTTACTATCTTGTTTCATCATTTACCCAATTTATTCGTTAAACAACTCTTTCGAGGCTAAATATCGCCCAGAATAAGGTTTGACTCCTCGAGGAAGATGGTGTACGACTGGCCGCCTATCTGTGTGCGGAAGGCCTCGCGGTAGGCTCTCAGCTTCTCGGCAGCTGACTGGTACTCCTCATACGTTGTTGCCTCGACAACGCGCGTAGCTAACTCATAGCTGCGGTCGTAGGCCTCATTTTCGTGGTTCTGCTCACTAATGACAATATCGCCATTGGCGTTTCCGCCGCACGACACCAGTGTCACAATAGCAGCAATAGCAATAATCAATCGTCTCATAGTTAGTCTATATTATATACATTTTTCAAAAGGAAGAGCGCCACCTTACTCGACATATACCACCAGGCCCTTGAGGTACTCGCCCTCGGGGTGGTAGATGTTTATCGGGTGGTCGGCAGGCTGCGTGAGCTGACCTATGATGCGCACCTTGCGGCGTGCTATGGCCGCAGCAGTAAATATCGTGGTGCGGAAGAGGTCGCGGCTGACGGCCTGCGAGCACGAGAAGGTGAAGAGGATGCCTCCCGGGGCAATCTTCTCCAATGCGCGCGCGTTAATCTTCTTATATCCCTGCAGCGCGTTGCCTAAAACCTTGTGGTGCTTAGCAAAGGCTGGTGGGTCGAGGATTATAAGGTCGTAGTCCGAATCTATATCCTTGAGATACTCTACGGCGTTGCAGGCTATGGCCTTGTGTGCTACCTCGCTGCCGAAGTTAATCACGGCATTCTCCTCGGCAAGCCTTACGGCACGCTCCGAGAGGTCGATAGATACCACCTCCTTAGCGCCACCAGCAAGTGCTGCCACGGAGAAGCCTCCAGTGTAGCAGAAGGTGTTGAGCACCTTGCGGCCACGAGAGTAACGACGTACAAGGTCGCGGTTTACGCGTTGGTCGATGAAGAAGCCTGTCTTTTGTCCCTCCTCCCAGTTAACCTTGAACTTAAGACCATTCTCCAAGACTATATTGTCGCGTTCCGCAGTGCGGCCATAGAGGTAGCCGTCGATAGCCCCTAAGTCGGCCTTGAAGGGCAGTGTCTGCGAGCTCTTGTCGTAGATAGCCTCGATGGCATCGCCATAGGCCTCGCGTATGGCTGTAGCTATGGCCTGGCGAGAGTGGTACATACCTACCGAGTGGCACTGAACCACGGCAGTACGGTTGTAGATGTCGACCACAAGGCCTGGGAGCAGGTCTCCCTCGCCGTGAACAAGACGATAGCAGGTAGTCTCCGTGTCGCCGATAAGCCCTAAGGTCTGGCGCAGCGTGCGCGCCTCGGCGATACGACGATTCCACCACGCCTGGTCTATCTCTTCGCGCTCGAACGAGAGTACGCGCACGGCGATAGAGCCTATCTGCCAATGTCCGCGGGCAATGAACTCGCCCTGCTTGGTGACCACATCGACAATGTCGCCCTCGAGGAGTGGGCGCTCACCCTCGGTGATGCGCTCGATAGCTCCCGAGAATACCCAGGGGTGGCGTCTTAGGAGCGACTCCTCCTTGCCGCGACGTAGGTGTACGGTGTTGATAAAATCTGCCATATATCTATATATTGTTGTCCGTATGAATGTTATTCGCTCTGTTTTGGCCTGCGTGTGCGCTGACGATGTCGGCCGTGGCCGCTGCGCGAGCCCCTGCCGCCGTGCTTGCCGCCGTGCTCCGATGCTGCGGTCGATGGTTGCACCGAGATGATGCTTAGTGCTCCATCCTTAGGCTCGCGCGCCTGCATAGTCTCGAGGATACGCGGACATATCCAGGCATCCGTAGCTGCATACTCCTGTTGTTGGGGTGTGAGGCTTTCGGCCTCCCAGTTACTCAGTCGCTGGGCCTTCGAGACGCGCTGGCCGAGGACTATCGCCGAGAGCTTACGCAGGCTCTTCTCCTCGATACCCCAGCGTGAGGCCTCGACCTGTAGGTCGACAAAGCCGTCGGCGTGGAAGTGACGCAGGGCGTGTAGCGAACGTATGTCGCCCGTTACGTCTGCTCCGACCTTGAGAATCTGGCGCGAGCCAAGTATCTTGAGTATTCGGTTATCGAGGCGTATGTGTGAGAGGCGGAAGAGGTAGCACACCGAGGCTGTCGCGAGCTGCAGTAACCCCACCTTGTAGCTTACGCCTGCGCGGAACGAGGGGCGTGTCTCGGTGTCGAAGCCTATGATTTCCGAGCGTTGCAGGTCGCTGCACGCCGCCTCCACCTGCTCCTCGCTGTCGACGATGACTATGCGCCCGGGGAATCGGGCTGCAGGGAGCTGTGCTACGCTGTCGTTGTCTATGGTATTAAGAAACCCCATTAAGGTCTGTTGGCAATTTATTAATCTGTTATCGGTTGTCGGAAGCTTGCCGACCAACGTACAAAGTTACTCAATAATTTTCAGTTTTCCACCATCGGTGACCGAAATTTCGCCCTCGTGGAACAAATTATCTATCCGCTGGACCACAATAGCGCTGTTGATGCTGAAGCGTTTGACTATATCTTTAACGCTTAGCGACTCGTTGGCCACAAGGCTAAGTATCTGATTATCTATATCCTCGTAGTTAATCTTCGAAGTTCGTTTAGCACGACATACGTCGCATACACCGCAGGGCTGGGCATCCTCGCTACCGAAGTACTCCTCGATAACCTTGCTACGACACTCCTCCGTAGCGGTGGCATAGCGTAGCATACTTTTGAAGCGCTCGGTGGCTAACTTCTGGCGCTGGTGATAGGTCTCGGGGGCGATAAAGACATCGTTGGTCGGCAGGCGCTCCGAGTTGAAGTGTATCATTGGCGAGTGCGATGCTGGGATGTAGCGTATTATATGCATATTCCACAGCATCTTAAGAAGCTCGTGAACACGCTCTGGTGAGAGGTTTGCAGCAGTGGCAATGTGCAGCTCGTCGATGGTGCGAAAGTGTGTGAAGACACCGTTGTAGAGGCGTAGGATGGCATAGAGCATACTATCCATATCGTTGCCTCCGGCGTTGAGCTTATAAAGCGAGTCGCGGCTACAGCAGAACATCAGCTTGGCGGGGTTATCCTGCTCGTCGAGTAGCGTTACAAGGTTGTTATACTCCAGAATCTTGAGTGCGTTAACTACCTTAGTGTGCGATAGGTGTGTGGCGAAGCAGAAGTCGTATATGTTGAACTGTAGCGTAGCACCCTCGCCATCACCGATGGCGATTTGCAGATAGTTGCATACCAGTTCGTATATGCGCTTGATGTCGGCAATCGGCGGATACTCCGCATCGAAGAGCCGCTCGATGCGCTCCGCATCCTTGTTGTCGACCAAGAGTACGGCATAGCTACGCTGCCCATCGCGACCTGCTCGGCCCGCCTCCTGGTAGTATGCCTCCAGCGAGTCGCACATAGAGTAGTGTATGACAAAGCGCACATCGGCCTTGTCGATACCCATACCGAAGGCATTGGTGGCCACCATAATACGCGTACGCCCCTCGCGCCAGTCGTCCTGACGTAGACTGCGCTCAACAGATGGCAACCCTGCGTGGTAGAAGTTGGCGCTTATGCCCTCTTGTTGGAGCTTCTCGGCCAGCTGTTCGCACCCTTCGCGAGTGCGCATATAGATTATTCCCGAGCCAGCGACGTTCTGGAGTATGTGGAGCATATGTTGCTGTTTGTCGTCGACGTTGCGCACTACGTACGATAGGTTAGGACGTGCGAAGCTTGTTCGCAGGATGTGTGGTCGCTGGAACTTTAGGTGGCGCATAATATCCTCGGCTACGAGCTTCGTTGCCGAGGCCGTAAGTGCTAATACTGGTGCCTCGGGGGCATACTCTCGTATCTCGGCAATGCGAAGGTAGGAGGGACGAAAGTCGTAGCCCCACTGCGAGATGCAGTGTGCCTCGTCGACGGCGATAAGCGATATATTCATACGCCTAAGCCTTACGCGAAAGGCATCGGTGGCCAAGCGCTCGGGGGCGATATATAGAAGCTTGACATCGCCGTAGGTGCAGTTGTCTAAGGCGATGTCTATGCGTCGTGAGTCCATACCAGAGTGTACGGCTACGGCCGCAATGCCACGTCGGCGTAGCTGATCGACTTGGTCCTTCATCAAGGCAATCAGCGGTGTCACGACGATGCAAAGACCCTCGAGCATAAGGGCTGGAACTTGATAGGTGATAGACTTACCTCCACCGGTAGGCATCAGTGCTAAGGTGTCGCGTCCAGCGAGTATGCTGTCGATAATGTCGCGCTGCACAGGGCGGAAGCTCTCGTAGCCCCACCATTTGCGTAGCACCTCCTCTGGAGAGGAGGGCATACCATTGCCCATATCATACCATTTTTGCTGTTCCACGACGCAAAGTTACAATTTTTCTCTGCCCACACCTCTCTTTAATCAATATTTTTTACTACCTTTGCACCAAACTTGGCTCATAGACTTAGGGTATGAAGATTAAGGATAAGTACAAAGTTAGAGAGATGGCTGGCGAGCACGTGGTGATTATGCAAGGTCATCACGGCAAAGACCTTACTAAGATTATATCGCTTAACGAGAGTGCCTTATACCTTTGGCGAGCAATCGAGGGTAGCGAGTTTAACGTCGACAGGGTTGCCGAACTCTTGGCTGAGCACTACGGTATCGACGACGAGGTGGCACATCGCGACGCCGCTCGCTGGGTCGATAAACTCGAAGAGTGCGGACTTATCGAGTAGTAGGTAAGGATTAAGGCGTAGATTTGTACTTAATAGAGGGCACGAAGTAGAGGGCAAGAAGAGTAAGATATGGCGCGACGAAGAGGAATATACGCATTTTTGCTGGTGGTGATCTATATCGCCGCTTCGACGCTGTCGTCCATCTCGCTGCTTGTATGTGACCATCACCACCACCATCACCACCACGTCGAGGAGTGTCACCGCTCGGGTTGCACCTGTCACGGCTTAGTCTTCGATAACGACTGCTGCGACCACCATCACCCCATACTCGGCGACAACCACACCGACTACATTGATTCATCAAATAGAAGCGTCTCGCGTACGCTTCAGGCGATGCCATTGATACTTGCGCACATCGTGGTGCCTACGCTCGATGGCGAGCAATCGCTCTATCAATATACGCTCTTTAGGCGAGAACCTATCCAGGAGCTCGGCTCACTAAGACCGCCACATACGCTGGCGGCAGGCCTTCGCGCACCCCCATATTTGGCATAGAGATTACGGCTGTGGCTGTAATGATTGGCTGAGTTCGCTATATTCTGTCGTAAATAACGGGTTGAAATATAGTAGCTTAGCTTGGATGTATGAGTATATATTGGTACGTTCGTACCGCCAAAATAGTATAATTAACCTAAGCCAAACAAAATGCGAAAATCAATAATCATAGCACTTATAGCGCTTCTATGCCTCCCCTTTGCGGCGGCAGCGCAGCGTACGCTCTCGGGTAAGGTGACCGACGAGGCAACAAAACAGCCTCTTGTAGGCGCTACGCTCTACTGGAAGAATACCACAGCAGGTACTACGACATCGGCAGATGGTAGCTACTCGCTTAAGCGTGTCTCGGGCTTCGAGACCATTGTTGTCGACTACCTCGGCTACGACATTGTAGAAATCGAGGTGTCGAAGGATGTCACCACGCTCGATATCGAGCTTAAGCCTTCGGCCGTAGATATCGACGCGGTTATTGTCGAGGGCCAGCAGCGCGGTAACTTCTCGAAGAGTAGCGGCATCACGCGCCAGGAGCAGATATCGTTCGCAGGACTCTGTAAGATGGCCTGCTGCTCGCTTGCCGAGTCGTTCGAGAACTCGGCCTCGGTGACCGTAGGCTATAGCGACGCTATCTCGGGAGCACGACAGATTAAGATGCTCGGCCTGGCTGGCACCTATACACAGATTCTCGACGAGAACCGCCCTATTATGCAGGGTGCAGGTGCAGCCTATGGCCTCAGCTATACGCCTGGTATGTGGCTCAACTCTATTCAGGTATCTAAGGGTGTTGCTTCGGTTACTGCTGGCCACGAGGCTATCACTGGTCAGATTAACCTCGAGCACCGTAAGCCTACCGACGACGAGCGTCTATTCCTTAACCTATACTTCGACTCGGAGCTTCGACCCGAGATAAATATCTCGTCGGCGATTCCCTTGACCGAGGATAAGAGCCTCTCGACAGTGATTATGGCTCACGGCTCTATGCACCCTATGTCGCACGACGATAATGGCGACGGCTTTGTCGATATGCCAAAGTCACACCAGATAAACGTGGCTAACAAGTGGCTGTGGCAGACGCCTGGTGGTACGCAGCTACGATGGGGCTGGAAGTACCTTCAGGAGAATCGCCTCGGTGGTGCTCACGGCTATAAGAAGGGTCTCTACGACCAGATGATGGACAATCCGTTGGATACGCCTTACGGCTCGAATATCCACAACCGCAATATCAATGCGTATGCTAAGCTGGGCTTGCCTATAGGCCCTGAGCGCACATTTACGGGCGATCCTAATGACGCTGTGCAGAACAACTTTGCGATGGTATTGGATTATGATAACTACCTCACAGACTCCTATTTTGGTATCAACACGGTAGATGTAGTCGAGAATACCACGCGATTCAATGCCACCTATGCACACTATTTTACCCAGCGCTCGTCGCTTAATGCAGGTGCTTCGTTCTACCTCCGTGCTATGGATAACGACTACCTTCAGCAGCGTGTCGAGGGTGCGAAGCCTACAGAGAGTTGGGGCTTCGATGATGAGTCGATGCTTATCGAGCCAGGCCTATTTGCCGAGTATACCTACCAGATCGAGGAGAAGTTCTCGTTAGTTGTAGGTCTTCGTGGTGACTACTCAAAAATTAATGGTGACTACTACTACGATGGCGCTAACAAGGGTCAGATACTAATCACCCCGCGCTCGCATATCCGCTGGAGCATCACCCCACGTACTACGCTCCGCGCCTCGGCAGGTATGGGCTACCGTCGTCAGAACCTTGTTACCGATAACATATGGATGATGACCACGTCGCGCGATATCAAGGTTAACGACCCTGAGTATGGCTTTGCGAAGCTAAATGACGATATGGAGGCCGCTGCTACGTTCGGTGGTAGCCTCTCGCAGACCTTCCGTCTTGCTGGCGACGACCAGGCGACTATCAGCGTTGACTACTTCCGTACGCAGTTCTTCAACACTATGGTCTTCGACCAAGAGACGGCAGATAACACCATACTTATATATAATAGCAAGGGTAAGTCGTTTACCGATAACTATCAGATCGACTTTAACTGGACACCATTCCGAGGCTTCGATCTCTTTGCAACGTTCCGCTATACCAATGCAAAGATGACCGTCGAGCGTGATGATAAGAGCTACCTTGTGGAGCGACCACTCACCTCGCGCTTCAAGGGCCTTATCAACATCCAGTACGCCGTCCGCCGCTGGGTATTCGACGTCACGGCGCAGCTCAACGGCCCTATGCGTCTGCCTGAGCTGGATGGCGATATGGTTGCGGCCGTAGAGAATCCTACATTGTCACCCATCTATCCTATGTTCTTTGCGCAGGTGAGCTACAAGGTTAGCAACCTCACCATCTACTTAGGATGCGAGAATATCGGTAACTACAAGCAGCCAAAGCCTATCGTAGTTCCCGAGGGTGGCCCTTATGCCCCTGGCTTTAACTCTTCGATGGTGTGGGGACCGCTTACAGGTGTGAAGGGTTATGTAGGTATACGTCTCAACATATATTAATTTGTTGTGATAAGGCATCATCTGCGGCGTTTAGCTTGTTTGCAAATTCCTCATTTACCTCAAGTAAACTCCGGATTTGCAAACTTCGACTAACCACCACATCTAATGCCTTCTGACAACAAATATTTGTGGTGATAAGGGGCTATCTTCGAAGCTTTGCTTGTCTGAAAAATGCTCATTTACCTCGAGTAAACTCCGCTTTTTCAGCCTGCGACAAATCTTCAAATCTAATCCCTTCTAACAACAAATCGGGTTCTTTCGTTGTGATAAGGCATCATCTGCGGCATCTGGCTTGTCCTTCAAATGCTCACATACGTCAAGTATGCTCCGCTTTGAAGTCCTGCGACCAGCTGTCACATCTAATGCCTTCTAACAACAAATATTTGTGGTGATAAGGGGTCATCTTCAAATCTAACCCCTTCTGACAACAAATTGTGATTGCAAGAGACAATTAACCAAGAAACAAAACGTTAAATATAAAAACAATAGAGTTATGAAAAAGATTCTTTTAGTGTGCCTCGTGGCACTTTTCAGCGTCGCACTAGCCGATGCTCAGCAGCCTCAGAAGGGCAAGAAGCAGACCGTAACAACTACATTCGTAACCGATATCGACTGCGAGGGTTGTGCTAAGAAGGTGACAAACACCATCCCTTACGAGAAGGGTGTTAAGGATGTGCAGGTAGACGTCCCATCGAAGACCGTTACCGTGACATACGACCCAGCGAAGACCAACGAGGAGGCGTTGGTTAAGGCCTTCTCAAAGATTAAGATCAACGCCTCGGCAGAGGGTTGCACCGATGGCTGCTGTGGCCACGACCACAAGGCCGAGAAGAAGGAGTGCACCGATGCTTGCTGCGAGGGTCACAACCACAACCACGACCACGGTCATAGCCACAACCATTAGTAGAGATTCATACTTACACAATTAGTGAGGGCGACTATTCGTTAGTCGCCCTCACTAATTTTATAAGTAAGCCTATGCTCTATGGCTGGAACTCCTTGCCCATAAACCAGCGAGGGAGGTTGCAACCGACATAGTTGCCGATGATGGCCCACAGCCACGCCCAGAGCATCATCACGTCGAAGCGTCCCACGACGAGTGCTACGCCGTAGTAGTAGGCGTCAGCAACGCAGTGCGGAAGGCCGCACATAATAAACACCGGAACGCCAAAGAGCAGTGGTAGGTAGTTGCTCTTGCGTGCTCCATAGACCGCTAAGGTCATAATCATACCGGTGCCTATGCTCGTAACTAATAGTCCGTGCCACGAGGCTGCGAGGCGTGCCGCGAGAATCGTGTCGAGGTGCGAATGGACAGCGTCGTTAGCGACGTATAGCGTGATAACGGCGGCCAAGAGGCAGCCGACGCTATTGCCTATAAGCATAGGGATGAGCCTCCACGACTCGCGGTAGGGCAGGTATCCCGACTTGCCGGTATAGAGCTGCGCGCCGCACATTACGACACAGAGCAGGCCAAAGGCGAAGAGCACAGCGCCTGCAAGGCCCCCGACGCGTAGATATACCAAGCCGGCGATGCCGATCAGTAGACCGGCAAACACCGACATCGACATAAAGCCTCTCATTACAGCACGATATTAATAATCTTGCCCTTGACAACGATAATCTTCTTAGGCTGCTTGCCCTCGAGCCACTTCTGAGCACCCTCCGTAGTTACGATATCGGCGGCGATAGCCTCCGGACTCATATCGAGAGCGTACTCCTGCTTGAAGCGGAGCTTACCATTGACCATAACGGGGTACTCGAACGAGTTCTCGACCAAGTACTCTGGGTTATGCTTAGGGAACGCAGCATCGCATACCGTTGTCGTGTGACCTAAGGCGTGCCAGAGCTCCTCGGCGAGGTGAGGCGCAAAGGGGGCGATAAGGATGGTAAGAGGCTCCAAAATCTCGCGCTTAGAGCAGTCGCCAAGCTCGTTGAGGCAGATCATAAACGCTGCTACCGAGGTGTTAAACGAGAAGTTCTCGATATCTTCGCCCACCTTCTTGATGGTCTTATGCAGCGTCTTAAGCTCTGCGGCCGTAGCCCTCTCCTCCGAGACGATATACTTACCATCGCGGCTGTAGAACTTCGACCACAGACGGCGCAAGAACTTGTGCACACCATCGATACCGTTAGTATCCCAGGGCTTAGACTGCTCGAGTGGGCCGAGGAACATCTCGTACATACGCAACGTGTCGGCACCATAGGCCTCGACGATATAGTCGGGGTTAACGACATTGTATAGCGACTTAGACATCTTCTCAACAGCGTGGTCGCAGATATACTTGCCATCCTCTAAGATAAACTCGGCGTTGCTAAACTCTGGACGCCACTGGCGGAAGGCCTCGAGGTCGAGCACATCGTTCTTAACGATGTTGATATCGACGTGTATCTTCTGGGTGTCGTACTGATCCTTAAGGCCAAGCGACACAAACTTATTGGTACCTACGACGCGATATACGAAGTTCGAACGACCCTGAATCATACCCTGGTTAACGAGCTTCTTGAATGGCTCGGCCTCGCATACGTAGCCCAGATCGTAGAGGAACATATTCCAGAAGCGCGAGTACATAAGGTGTCCTGTGGCGTGCTCGATACCTCCGACGTAGAGGTCTACGTTGCGCCAATACTCGTTAGCCTCGCGACCTACAAGGGCGGTGTTGTTGTGTGGGTCCATATAGCGCAGGAAGTAGGCCGACGAGCCTGCAAAGCCTGGCATCGTAGAGAGCTCGTAAGGATAGCCCTCGGCAGTGTGCCACCCCTCGACACGTGCCAATGGAGGCTCACCCTCCTCGGTAGGTCCGAAGTTCTCGATAGGCGGAAGCTGCAGTGGAAGCTCCTCATCTGTGAGGCGGTGAGCGACATCTCCCTTAAAGTAGATAGGGAATGGCTCGCCCCAGTAGCGCTGGCGCGAGAAGATGGCATCGCGAAGGCGGTAGTTGATGAGCTTCTTACCTAAGCCGCGGCGCTCAACCTCCTCGAACATAAAGTAGATGGCATCCTTAACGTCCATACCGTTGATTATGTCGGAGTTAATCACCTTGCCCTCCTTAGCATCGTACGACTCTACCTCGAGGTTACCACCCTCGACAACGGGGATGATTTCGAGGCCGAAGTGACGAGCAAAGGCGTAGTCGCGCGAGTCGTGCGCAGGAACGGCCATAATGGCGCCTGTGCCGTAGCCCGAGAGCACGTAGTCCGAGATGTAGATAGGTATCTCGCGGCCCGTAAATGGGTTGATGGCATAAGAGCCAGTCTTAACGCCGCTTACGCGCTTAGTGTCGGCGATACGCTCGCGCTCCGAGCGGCGCTTTGTCTCGGCGATATATGCCTCTACGGCCTCGCGGTTCTCAGCTGTTGTAAGCTCCTCGACCCACTCGTGCTCGGGGGCGATGACCATAAACGTTACGCCGTAGATGGTATCGGGGCGTGTGGTAAAGATCTCGAGCTTGCGGTCGCTGCCAGCAACGTCGAAGAATACCTGAGCACCTACCGAGCGGCCTATCCAGTTGCGCTGAATCTCCTTGAGCGAGTCGCTCCACTCGAGCGTCTCAAGACCGTCGAGCATACGCTGTGCATAGGCCGTGACGCGCAGCAGCCACTGCTTCATACGCTTCTGCTCTACGGGGTGGCCACCACGCACCGAGAGTCCCTCCTTAACCTCGTCGTTAGCAAGCACAGTGCCGAGTGCTGGACACCAGTTAACCATAGTGTCGGCGCGGAAGGCAAGGCGGTAATTCTGAAGCACCTGCTCGCGCTCTGCCTCGCCCATAGCGCACCACTCGGCAGCCGAGAAGTCTAGGGCGGTGGTCTGTGCGGCATCGAGACCCTCAGTACCGTTAGCCTCGAAGTGTGCTATAAGGGCGTTGATATGCTCAGCCTTGTTTGTCTTGTTGTTGTACCAGTGGTCGAACATCTGTAGAAATGCCCACTGAGTCCAGTGGTAGTACTCGGCGTCGCAGGTGCGCACCTCGCGTGACCAGTCGAACGAGAATCCTATCTTGTCGAGCTGCGAGCGGTAGCGTGCGATATTCTCGTCGGTGGTGATGCGTGGGTGCTGACCAGTCTGTATGGCGTACTGCTCGGCGGGCAGACCAAAGGCGTCGTAGCCCATAGGGTGAAGCACGTTGAAACCCATCTGACGCTTGTAGCGCGAGTATATGTCCGAGGCGATATATCCGAGGGGGTGACCTACGTGGAGACCAGCACCCGAGGGATATGGGAACATATCAAGAACGTAGAACTTGGGGCGCGAGGGGTCTACATCTACGCGGTAGGTACCATCCTCCTGCCACTTCTGTTGCCATTTTTGCTCAATGGCTCTAAAATCGTATTCCATAACTTGTAAATATTTGTTTTGTTATTGTTATTTGCTTATCTGGTAGTCCATTAGTCTATATCGTCAAGGTCGTCGTCATCGTCGAAGTAGAAGCCATCCATCAGCGCGTCGATATCTCTGCGCTCCTTCTTCGTTGGGCGGCCAGTGCCGCGGTCACGGAAGACGAAGATGGTCTCGTGGGGCACGTTGAGCTTGTCGAGCTCCTCCTGCGGTGTGCAGTTAAGGCAGTAGAGGGGCACGTTCTTAGCTGGCTGGCGGCTCGATACCAAGTCGAGGACCTTATAGCTATAGGTCACCCTCTCGCGGCGTACAGATATTCTATCGCCGACCTTAACCTCGCGCGACGGCTTGGCGTAGGCGTCGTTTACCAAGACACGGTTCTGGCGTATGGCGTCGGCAGCATCGCTGCGCGTCTTGAAGATGCGCACGGCCCATAGGTATTTATCTAATCGTATATCACTCATAGTTATCTCTTTGTAGGTGTTATGTTAGGTGCACGGCTGATGCTGATAATCATACCGAGGGCTATCGACATAGACATCAGCGACGAGCCTCCTCGCGATATCAGCGGCAGGGTCTGTCCTGTCTCGGGGAGGATGTTGACCTGCACCATAATGTGTAGCATCGCCTGGCAGGTGATTAGCAGCCCCAGACCCGCCGCAAGAAGCGTGGGGTAGGGGGTGGTGCACCGTCGGCATATCTCTATTGCGCGGAACGTAATCCACAGGTATAGGAACATAAGTACCAAAGCGGCCACTACGCCATACTCCGAGGCGAAGAAGGCATAGGCGTAGTCGCTCTCGGGGTGTATGACCACAGCGCGCGAGGTGCTATGTCCTGCACCCTCGCCCATAAGACCTCCGTTGTGTATGGCTATCATTGCACGCTCGGTGTCGGAGAGTTCGTAGACGTAGTCGCGCTTGCCATCGGTTACAAGCTCCATAATCCAGCGCGTAAGACGTGTAAAGCCCACGCTACCGCGTCCAGCGCCCGCAAGCGAGAGTAGCGTGATGCCTATGATTGCCACCGAGCCTCCAACTAAGAGTATCTTCAAAATCTCGCGCTTAGATACTCTACCTATGTATAGCATCAGCAGCGAGGCGATGCCTATGATAGCTGCCGAGGAGATATGTGCAGGAGCTATGACACAGCAAGCAACAATCACAGGGCCTAAGATGGGCCAGGTGTTCTCGCGCAGGATGCGCTTCTGCTCTGGCTCCTTCAGTCTCCACGACGTGGGCAGAAGCTTAATCTTCTGTATCGTAGACTGCCTATCCTCCATACGTAGCGATAGCATCATTATGGTGGCTATTTTCAGTAGCTCCGAGGGCTGGAACTTAAAGGGCCCTATCGGTAGCCAGCGCGCCGCACCATTTGTAGTGCTACCCACGAAGTAGGTGGCTACCGTTAGCAGCACGAAGATCCAGAATGCCCACTTCGTAACCTTCTGGTAGAAGGTGTAGTTTATCTTATGGGCTATGAATATCATCGGCAGCGACACCACCAAGATGAGCATTATCTGCATACGTAGCGACTCGGTGGTTGTCAGGCTCGACGATATGTCGTAGGCCATCTTTGCCGTCGAGGAGTAGACGACAAGTATAGATATGACGATTAGCACGGCGTAGATAATCCACAGCGTGCGGTCGCCTTCGAATATCGGTACTCGGCGTGGTATCTCCCTCTCGCCGTTATGTTGCTCGTTTGTTGTCATCTCTCTACTTCTCGAGTACGTTTCGCTTCACCCACTCCTTAAACTGTCTGCCTCGGTCCTCGTAGTTCTTGAAGAGGTCGAAGCTGGCACACGCTGGCGATAGCAGTACGGTGTCGCCTGCCGTAGCGACTTCGCGTGCCGCCTCCATTGCCTCCTCGAAACTTGTGCAGTCGCGGATGATGGGCACGATATCTGCAAACTCGCGCTTAAGCTTAGCGTTGTCAAGACCCATACATATCAGAGCCTTGACCTTGCGGCGTGCAAACTCCTTGACTGGGCCGTAGTCATTACCCTTGTCCGTACCCCCTGCAATCCACACCGTAGGGCGCTTCATACTCTCCAGGGCGTACCACACCGAGTCGACGTTGGTAGCCTTAGAGTCGTTTATCCACTCTATGTCGCCTGCCTTGCCTGCGGGCTCAAGACGATGCTCTACGGGCGAGAAGTCGTATATCGAGCGCTTGATGACCTTCGGGTCGACGCCTGCCGAGAGCGTAGCTAAGGCTGCGGCCATAGCGTTGTATATGTTGTGCATACCCTCGATCTTCATCTTGCGCGTGTCGATGGTCACGCTGCGCGAGCCCACTGTGGCCGTGAAGCTGTGACCCTCGAGCACAGCATCGCCATCGCCACTGGCTATGGCGGTGTTTATGGCAAAGGGTAGCTGGCGTGCCTTGAGCGTCGAGTCCATAGTGTCGAGCATCTGCTGCGTCACAGCATCGTCGGCCGAGAAGATGAAGGCGTCGGCCGAGGTCTGGTTCTGCGTGATACGCATCTTCGAGCGCGCATAATTCTCGAGTTTGTAGTCGTAGCGGTCGAGGTGGTCGGGGGTGATGTTCATCAAGACGCCGATGTCGGCCTTGAACTTGTAGCAGCCGTCGAGCTGGAACGAGCTAAGCTCTAAGACGTGCCAGAAATACTTGTCGGTAGCCACAGAGTAGGCGAAGCTCTCGCCGATGTTACCTCCGAGCGATACCTTACGACCGGCATCGGTCATAATCTTATAGATAAGCGACGTTGTCGTGGTCTTGCCATTCGAGCCTGTGATGCATATGGTCTTGGCCACACCCTTATATCGCGCTGCGAACTCTATCTCCGAAATGATGGGTATGCCGCGCTCGCGAATCTTTACGACAATGGGTGCTGTGTCGGGGATGCCTGGAGACTTGATGACCTCGTTGGCCGCCAATATACGCTCCTCGCTGTGCTCTCCCTCTTCATACTCCACGCCCCACTCATCGAGGCGCTCCTTGAACTTAGGGGCTATCTTGCCCATATCCGTCAGGAAGGTGTCGAAGCCCTTCTTCTTGGCCAGTATCGCCGAGCCGTAACCCGAGATGCCGCCACCTAATACTACTATCTTGCGTTTCATATGGTAATCTTTTTCTAATTTTCAATATGTGGAGACTGCTACTGAATCTTAAGCGTTACGAGCGTCAGGGCAGCCAGAAGAAGCGAGATGATGAAGAAACGCATCATAATCTTGGTCTCGAACACTCCTCTCTTCTGATAGTGGTGGTGCAGTGGCGCCATCAGCAGGATGCGACGACCCTCGCCATACTTACGCTTGGTATATTTGAAGTACGCCACCTGGAGCATCACCGAGACTGCCTCGATGAGGAAGACGCCGCAGAGTAGTGGCAGCAACAACTCCTTGCGGATGCATAGCGCAAAGACAGCAATTAAGCCGCCGATGGTCAGCGAGCCAGTGTCGCCCATAAATATCTGCGCGGGGAACGAGTTGTACCACAAAAAGCCGATAAGCGCACCTGCAAAAGCCGCAGCGAAGATTATCAGTTCACCACTGTCGGGAATATACATAATGTTCAGGTAGTCCGAGTATATGATATGTCCCGAAAGGTAGGCTAAGATACCCAGCACTAAGACAATAGGTACGGATACTCCCGTAAGAAGACCATCGATGCCATCTGTAAGGTTTGCACCGTTCGACACTGCCGTGATTACGAAGATGGCCATAACCATATAGAGTATCCAGGCCAGCGTGTCGTTGCCCCCAGTCAGGCGCTTGTAGTCGAGCATCGTATCCTTAAAGAAGGGTATCGAGGTCTTGGTGCTCTTCTCGGAGATGGTGCTTATCACCTGCTTCTCCTTGTATGAACTTACAACCTCGCCAGTCTGCACATCAGTAATGTTGTAGTGCTTGGTCTCGAAGTTCTTCTCGTGGATGACGATATCGTCCGAGAGCCACATAGTGGCACCCACGATGATGCCCAAGCCAACCTGTCCGACAATCTTGAAGCGTCCGTTGAGGCCCTCCTTCTTGTGGCGGAATACCTTGATGAAGTCGTCTAACCCGCCAATAAAACCGAGCCACAACGTCGAGATGAGCATTAGACGTATGTAGACATTGCTAAGGTCGCCGAAGAGTAGCACGGGGATGATTATCGCAAGGATAATGATGATGCCTCCCATCGTGGGAGTTCCCTTCTTCTGTAGCTGGCCCTCGAGACCGAGGTCGCGGATATCCTCACCTATCTGCTTACTCTTCAAAAAGCGGATGATGCGCTTGCCAATGACTATGGTTATGAGTAGCGAAAGGATGATGGCTGCTGCCGAGCGAAACGAGATATACTCACCGATACGCATTCCTGGCAGGTCGGTGTTCTCGTTTAGATATTCAAAAAGACGGTAAAGCATTGCGTCGTAGCTATTAAAGTGTTGTTAATTAAGTTTGTGTGTCGTAGTAAATGCGGCGCGTACCTCCTCGCGGTCGTCGAAGTGGCGCTTCGTAGTGCCTATAATCTGGTAATCCTCGTGACCCTTGCCTGCTACAACGATTATGTCGCCAGCCTGGGCTATCATTGCGGCGGTGCGTATAGCCTCGCGGCGGTCTGTGATGCGCAGGTAGTTACTCTTATCGCCTACACCAGCAACCATATCGTCGAGGATGGCCTCAGCAGACTCGGTGCGTGGATTGTCCGACGTAAAGATGGCCGTTGTGGCGTAGCGCAGAGCTATGGCAGCCATCTCGGGGCGCTTGCTCTTGTCGCGGTCGCCACCGCAGCCACATACCACCACCACGCGCTGCTCGTCGCGGCGTAGCTCCTCGATAGTCTCCAACACATTCTCCAGTGCATCGGGCGTGTGAGCATAGTCGACGATGGCTATAGTGCGGTCCTCGGCAGTGATGGTCTCGAAGCGCCCAGCTACGGGGCTGAGCTGCGACAGAGTGGTGAGCACCTCCATCTTATCTACGCCCAAGAGTGTCGCTGCGGCATATACCGTGGTGAGGTTGTAGGCGTTGAAGCGTCCTGTGAACTTAACCCACACCTCTTGGTTGTCGATGACCAGAAGCATACCGTCGGGGTGCAATTCGACAATCTTGGTGCGGTAGTCGGCCATCGATCGTAGCGAGAGACGGTAACCCCTTGCGGCGCAATTCTGAAGCATAACCTCGCCATTGCGGTCGTCGATGTTTACCACGGCCCAGCTACGTTTGTCGAGGCTGTCGAAGAACGACTTCTTGGCGCGTATATACTCCTTGTAGGTGCCGTGATAGTCCAAATGGTCGTGCGTAAGGTTAGTAAAAAGGCCTCCTGCGAAGCTTAGACCGTAGGTGCGGTGCTGGGCTAAGGAGTGCGACGACACCTCCATAAAGCAGTACTGGCATCCGCAGTCAACCATCTGGCGCATCATAGCGTTGAGGCGTATAGCATCGGGCGTGGTGTGTGTCGAGGCCAGGCTCTCCTCGCCTATGCGGTATACCACCGTCGAGATAAGGCCCGACTTGCGGCCCATAGCCATAAACATATCGTAGAGTAGCGTTGCCGTAGTAGTCTTGCCATTAGTGCCCGTTACGCCCACAAGTTTTAATTCGCGCGAAGGGTGGTCGTAGTAGGCTGCAGCCATAGCGGCCATAGCGATATTGCTATCCTCGACAACAGCATAGCTTACGCCATCGACACGCTCCTCGGGCATACGCTCGCATACAACAGCGACAGCGCCGCGCTCAATAGCCGAAGCTATGTATGTGTGACCATCGCTCTGCGTGCCGCACACCGCGAAGAAGCAACTGCCTGGCTCGACCGAGCGTGAGTCGTAGACCAACGAGGCGATAATCGGGTTGGTGCTATTCTCTATCTCCAATACTCGAGCATCGTCGAGTAGTTCGTTAAATCGTTTCATATAATCTCAAATCTCAAACACAATCTCAATTTGTTACCTCTCTAAGGTTAGGTGTATCGCCGCCGTGTTGCCTAACTTGTGCCCCGGCGTTATGCTCTGACTCTTTACGCGGCCACTACCCGAGTGTGTCACCCTCAGGCCCGAGCTCTCGAGCAGATATAGGGCGTCGGTAAGGCCCATACCGCGCACATCTGGGACAGTACCCTGGTCGTAGGCTATGCCCACCACCGAGGCATTACCCTCGTCGTCGTAGGCTATGCGGCACCACCTATCACCCTCCTGTCTGGCATCGCTGGCGCCTATCTTCGAGCTCGCTGTGGCGACGTGCTTGCCATAGCCACTCTTTATCGCTACGGGCTTAAATCGCTCCTCAAGAGTCTCGACCTCGGCGTGAAGAGTGTGGTCCGTAGCGTAGATATACTCCATAATGTCGGCTGCCACAGGGCCTGCAAGGTCGATACCGAAGTATGATGGGTGGCTTGCTGTTGATTGCTTGCACACGGCGACCATAACCGTGTACTTGGGTTTATCCTGCGGCATAGTGCAGATTATCGAGCCGTAGTAGTAGTCATCCTCTGGGCCATTGAGTCCATTCTTCATCTGCTCGTTATCTATGCGGCTATCGCTAACGAACGTCGACCACACCTGCGCAGTACCGGTCTTACAGCCAAAGGGCACTGCTAAATCGCGGAAGTAGCGGCCCGTGCGCTCCGAGGCGGCAGCAAGACAGGTGTCGAGCAGTGCTAAGGTTTTATCCGAGCACATCTTCTCGATGAGCGTAACCACAGGCTCGTGCTCTATGACCTCGCCGTCGCGCTCTATGCGGTCTACCAGACGCGGTGCTACCATACGGCCATCGTTGGCTACGCCGTTGTAGAATGTGAGCATATGTATCGGTGGCACGTCGAGCTCGTAGCCGTAGGCCAAGCGGGGTAGGCGCGACGAGGTGCTTCCGCGCTTGTTCCATTCGGGCGAGTCGGCCATAGTAAGCCTACCTCGCTCCTCGCCATACTTCTCGAGACCAACATAGTCGTTGAAACGTAGCTTAGCCAGAAAACTGGTATACTTCGCAGGGTCGCTCTTGAAGGTTTCGTATACAGCCTTAGCAAAGTATACGTTCGACGAGTGTGCAAAGGCCTCTTTTAAGGTAACCATACCGTTGCTATCCTCGCCTGCCACGTCGTGCGAGTCCTCGATCTTTGCATCGCCAACCTTGACGCTGTGGCGTGGACGTGCGTGTTCGGTGTTAACCTTGCTATCGAGCGTAAAGCCGCCAATCTCGAGTAGTGCCATCGCCGACGCCAGCTTCATCGTCGAGCCAGGGCTCATAGCGGTCTTCAGGGCGTGGTTGTTTACCCTCTCGCTGTATGTCGTGCCCCTCTCGCGCGACGAGCCGAGGCTCACCATAGCGAGGATGTTTCCAGTCTTAACCTCCATAACCATCGCCACGCCAAACGAGGCGCTCTGGCGGCGGAGCATCGTATCGAGCCTCTCGTGGGCCATACGCTGCAGGTTTGCGTCGAGCGTGGTGATGACATTAGCGCCGTTAAGCACAGCACGGTTGTCATCATCATTTACTCTTGCCCAGAAACCGTGGGCTATCCACTGCTCTGTAGCGCGGCCGTTGATGCCTGCAAGGCGGTCGTTGTATTGTAGCTCGAGACCCGTGCCCGGTATCTTCTTATCCTTGACAATTATGGTGTCGTAGCGCCCTATGGTTTGGCGTGCTATGTCGCCCGAGGGGTAGAGACGCTTATCGCTGGGGTGTATGCTGAAGACATAACCCATATTCCCGTTGAAGATAGGGTAGCGGCGGCGCATAATGTCCCACTCCTCGATGGTTATACTGCGTGGCAGAATCCTATAGGCGCGGCGCTTCTTACCCTCTCGCGTGCGCTCGTCGAGCAGACGCTGGCGGTAGCCATCGGCCGAGATATATTTGTAGCCGTTCAGGCGCGCATCCTCGGCGTCGAAGTGTGCGGCAAGCAGGCGTGCCAGCGAATCTGCGCTCTTGCGGTACGCCCCAGCGTTGGCCTCGACCATACCCTCCGAGCCGAAATCGAGGAGTATATCGTACCTAAGGCTCGAGATGGCCAGCGGCTCGCCGTCGCGCGAGAATATCGTGCCGCGGTGTGCCTCGATGTCGGTGGTGCGGTATATGCCCTTGTCCATCACCTCGGCGTTGTGGCGTACCGAGGGACTGATGGCCAAAATCCACACTATGCGTATTATCACGCCTATGCCACAGACGATGAAGAAGGCGTATAGCGACTTAACGCGCGATATCACGTCGTGGTGTGGCGTACGCTTCTTGCCACTCTTGGGTTGCGGTGATGTGCTCTTGCTATTTTGTTGTGTCATACTATCTACTTATCGTTCGTAATAAGACGACTCTCCTTCGAGAGGTCTACGAGCTTGATGCCGTAACCTTCGAGGCGCGTGGTTATCTCGCTCTTCGACGATAGTCCGTAGCGCTCCTCCTCCTTGAGTACCGAACGCTCGTGGAGTACCGAGGCGTACTTCTCTCGCTGGCGATACTCGCGATTGGCATTAAGCGATACAAAGGTTAGAAATATGCTGAAAAAGCACATTATAGCGATGGCTATGAAGTAGCGATAGTAGGGTAGCGCACCATCGGTAAGTATGCGCCCAGTGGTTATCAGCATCCAGCCATTCTCGATCTCCTGCTCGGTGCGATCGGCTGCGTTGATATCGGCAAAGGGCTCATCCTCGCCCTCATCCTCATCCTCAATCTTGCCCTCCTCCTCGTCCTGCTCACCGTAGTAGTTCTCATCATCGTTATCCTCCTCGATGATGACTACCTCGCGATGTATGCGCTCCTGCTCGTCGTATATATCCTCTCTGCGTGTCATTCTTTCGGTTGTTTATGCCTCGTTAGCTATTCGCTCGGCTACGCGCAATCGCGCACTTCGCGAGCGGGGATTCTGCTCTATCTCCTCGTCGCTGGGGACTATGGCCTTGCGTGTTATCAACTTGAAGGGTGTTGTTGCGCGGCCGAAGAAGTCCTTCTCGATCTTACCTTCGCAGTTGCCGCTACGCATAAAATTTTTCACAAGTCTATCCTCGAGCGAGTGGTACGACATTACCACAAGTCTACCTTCGGGGTTGAGGAGCTTGAGGCTCTGCTCGAGAGCCATCTTAAGCGCCTCAATCTCGCCGTTGAGCTCTATGCGCAGCGCCTGGAATAGCTTTGTGAGGAACTTTGCCTCCTCCTTAGCTGGTGTACAGGGCTTGACCGCTTCGACAAGCTCTGCGGTGGTGGTGAAGGGCTTAAGCTCTCTGGCACGAACTATGCAGTTGGCAATCTTCCAGGTGGTGTCTAACTCGCCATACTGCGCAAAGATGTCGGCTAAGGCATCATTTGTGTAGGTGTTGACTATGTCGGCCGCGGTGCGCCCTGCGCGTGAGTTCATACGCATATCGAGCAGCGCGTCGCCACGAAACGAGAAGCCGCGGTGCTTGGCATCGAAGTGGTGCGACGAGACGCCTAAGTCGGCCAGAATGCCATCGACACGCTCTACGCCGCGCAGACGCAGGGCTCCACGCACAAAGCGGAAGTTTGAGGCTATGAAGGTGTGACGCTCGTCGTCGGGGGCGTTAGCCTCGGCGTCGGGGTCTTGATCGAGCGAGTAGAGGTGACCCTCTGGGCCGAGGTGCTTGAGTATCTCGCGCGTGTGGCCTCCGCCACCCATCGTGAGGTCTACGTATACACCATCGGGCTTAATGTTTAGTGCCTCGATACAGTCGTCGAGCATTACGGGAATATGGTATGTGTCGATGCCCATTTTTTAGTGGTTTTTACAAAAGTAAAAAATAACGCCGCTAAGGTACTAAAAAATCGATAAATCTAAGAAGATTTCTACTATGAATTGTCTACAAAAAGTTGCAATCGGTGCGCTCTGCTCCGAGGAGCTTGGCGAAGAGTTGCAAAAGGCGGAGCTTGTATGTCGCCTGCGTGGTGGTCAGAGCGAGGTGTATAGCTTCGATGGAGCGCAGTGTCGCGCCCTTATCTCGGAGGTGTGGCGACTGCGCGACGAGGCCTTTGGAGGCGTGGGCGTACGGCTCGGCGATAGTCTTGCTATGGCGCAGGGTGATGTTGATGGTACGTATCGGCAGCTTATAGTATGGGATGTGCGACGTGGGGCAATAGCTGGCGGATATCGCTATGCTGTGGGTGCTGAGGCGGCGGCCAAGAGGCTCTCGCTGGCTCGCTATTTTAGCCTCTCGGAGCGTTTTGTTGAGGAGTTCTTACCTCGTGGGCTGGAGCTTGGACGTACGTTTGTTGCGACGCAGTACCAGCTTGTTGCATCGCGCAGTACCCTATATGCCCTCAGCGACCTGTGGCAAGGGCTTAGTAGGGTGGTGGCAAGTAGGGGTATAAGATACCTCTTTGGGCGTGTGACGCTATACCCCGAGTTGGGCGTTAGGGCTCGAAATCTGCTGCTCGGATTTATGCGCTACGGATTTCCCTATCGCGAGCCTCTGATGTCTGCACGCATACCACTAAATTGTGGTATTAGTCGACGCAGCTATAGACGCCTATTTGTGGGCCGAACGGTGGCAGAAAACTATAAAATCTTAACACAGAAGATGCGTAGTTTGCGTCGAAATATTCCGCCGATGATATCCTCGTATATGCGTCTATCGCCCTCGATGCAGTGCTTCGATAGCTATGTAAACGAGGATTTGGGAGGCGTTGCCGAGATGGCGATTATGCTCGATAAGGAGGAGTTTTATGATGATGTAAAAAGACGATATAACATTTCGTGAGGCTGAATAAAAAGTGTATTTTGTCGTTCTTTGTTGAGATAAGGCATCATCTACTGCCGCTAACAAATTATCTTGGCAATGGGCAGTACGTCAAAGTACAGCCCATCGCCACGAAATTTGTCGAGTGTTGTATCTAATGCCTTCTCCCAACAAATATGCTCGCCCTCAAAATGCTCATTTACGCTCAGTAAACTCCGCTTTTTCGGGCATCGCAGGCCTAAAACTACATCTTTTTATTCAACCTCAGTGTGATGGTCTCAATATGGATACTTTAGGTTGTGATATATTTCGGCTCAGTCTGAAATTCTGGTGGAGTAATAAATGATATCAATACGTCATCGCGAAGAATTGCATCTACGAGCGTTAGTGATACCCACGTGGGTCTATGCAATTCTGTGGCGATCTTCCTTTGTTTATACTTCCGCACTGATACGTAGGAGCCCAAATAGTGCTCCGCGCGGCACACACGACTATCTATCTCACTCCGCACGGCCCTATAAATAGCGGAAGACCCCCACGTCGGAGCATAGTGGCGTTATCACTCTCCGCACACTCATACTTGCTCCTCCTCGGGGTGACGATATTTATATTTCGTTTAGCTACTATTTTTGCATGATTTTTTTCAATCCCCACCGGAATTTACGACTGAGCCTATATTCAAGTGTTAATGCAGTAAATATACGAACAATAGGCTGACTAACAACGTTTAATCAGCCTATTGTGTGATATTTGGAGTCTAACTGCTCGGTGATCTATTGCGTCGATTAATAGTTCTCGATAACTGCCTCGAGGTGCTGTTTCCAGATAAGTGCTGCACCGCCTAAAATAGCCACATTCTTATCCTGAATACCGCTCATCAACAGCTTAACCTTGCCCTTGAAAACCATAAGCTGGTTCTCCTCCATATACTTGTGTGTTGGACGCATAATATATTCGCCAGCATTGGCCAAGCCACCGAAGAGAATGATTGCCTCGGGCGAGGTGATGGCCGTGAGGTCGGCAAGCGCCAAGCCGAGAACCTTACCCGTGCGCTCGAATGCCTCCAGTGCGATAGGGTCGTTCTTAGCTGCGGCATCAGAGAGCATCTTAGCCTCAAACTTATCATATGGTACAGAGCGAAGCTCGCTGTCGCAGGTCATCGTAGCCATAAGCTCAAAGGCCGTACGCTTGATACCCGTAGCCGACACGTATGCCTCGAGGCAACCCTTGCGGCCGCAACCACACTGACGTCCCGTCTCGCGCGACGCCACTGCAATATGTCCATACTCGCCAGCGAAACCATCGTTGCCGTAGACCATCTCGCCATTACATACGATGCCCGAGCCGAGGCCAGTACCGAGGGTAATCATCGCAAAGTCCTTCATACCGCGAGCATTACCGAAGACCATTTCGCCGATGGCTGCGGCGTTAGCGTCATTGGTAATCATAACCTTAGTGCCACCGAAGTGTTTGCCGAGGTCCTCAACAAAGTTAAAGATACGTATAGAGTTGGGGCGTGGGTCGGCAGCGTCCTCGAACTTCCAGAGGTTTGCAGGGGTCTCGATACGGCCGGTGTGGATATTGGCATTGGGAGCACCTACGCCGATACCGATAAGGTCGCACTCGGGCTGCGAGGCGATAAGCTCCTTCATAGCTGCAGCCAGTGTCTCGATATATGGTTTGTAGTCGTCGTAGTATTTGAATTGTTCGGTAGAGATTTTGCCCTCGGCAACAACATTACCGTCCTCATCTACAAGGCCAAAAGCCGTGTTGGTACCACCTATATCGATACCCATTGCAAGTTTTTTCATCATAGCAGTGTAAAGTTTTTGTAAAATTTATTGGTCAAAGTTATCAAAATAATTTTAAAATATGCAAAAAAATCATTATTTTTGGACCATAATTTTAAGAATGTGGAAATTATGGCTCGTACAAATAAAGAGATACTTGATCTATTCGAGGCGGCACTGGCGCAGATGCAACTGCCCGAGGAGCCTGAAAGACTCTATAACCCAATCATATACTCTATGTCGGGTGGAGGCAAACGCCTGCGCCCCGTATTGTTGCTCACCGTAAACGAGGCATTCGGAGGTGATATCGCCGAGGCTATGCACGCAGCGTTGGCCGTGGAGATATTCCATAACTTCACACTCCTGCACGATGATATTATGGATAACGCCGATGTGCGTCGTGGTAAGCCCTCGGTCTATGCCAAGTGGGGCGGCAACGTAGCTCTGCTCTCGGGCGATGCAATGCTTATTACGGCCTACAAACATCTTGCACACGTTGCTCCCGAGTCGCTACCACGCGTTATGCAGCTCTTTGGAGATATGGCACTCGAGGTGTGTGAGGGACAGCAGTACGATATGGACTTTGAGAGCGTCGAGCGTGTCTCGGTGGTGGACTATATGCTTATGATTGAGCGAAAGACCTCGGCACTGCTCTCGGGCGCTGCGACGATCGGCGCAACGATGGCTGGAGCGTCGGACGACGATATCAAGAAGATATACCGCTTTGCAACAGAATTGGGCCTTGCGTTCCAGCTCCAGGACGATGTCCTCGATAGCTACGGCGATGAGGCACTGGGTAAGAAGATTGGTGGCGATATTCTCGAAGGTAAGCAGACGTTCCTTATGGTGCAGGCTATGAGTCGTGCCAGCGATGCCCAGCGCGAGGTGCTACGTACTACGCATCGCAATGCCGAGCTGAGCGACGAACAGAAGATAGCAACAATCAAGGCTCTATACGATGAGTTGGAGGTTAAGCACGTCGCCGAGCAGCAGATAGAGCTGCGCTTCGACCGCGCTCTTTCGGTGCTTGAGACCCTCTCGCTCGAGGCCGAGAGCAGAGAGCCCCTCGTGGAGTTTGCTCGCAACCTTATGGGCCGTAAAAAATAGGATTCAAAAAACAGTATGAAGAGACGTGATATAGAGATAATGGCCCCTGTGGGGTCGTACGAGTCGCTCAATGCCGCCATTGCTGCGGGTGCCGACTCGGTATATTTCGGTGTCGAGCAACTCAATATGCGTGCTGCCTCGTCGGTAAACTTTACCCTCGACGACCTTGCGGAGATTGTGCGCATAGCACACGCTGCTGGCGTCAAGACATACCTCACGGTTAACATAGTCATCTACGACGACGAGATGGAGGTTATGCGCCGCATCATTGACCGCGCTAAAGCCGAGGGTATCGATGCTATCATCGCCACCGATCTTGCGGCGATACTCTATGCTCGCGAGGTGGGCATAGAGGTACATATCTCTACGCAGAGCAATATTTCCAACATCACAGCCGTTAAGTTTTTCTCACAGTGGGCCGATGTCGTAGTACTGGCGCGCGAGCTCTCGCTCGAGCAGATTGCGGTGATAAGCAAGCAGATCGAAAAGGAGAGGATTTGTGGCCCTGCTGGTGAGCTTGTTAAGATAGAGATGTTCGCACACGGAGCGATGTGTATGTCGATGTCGGGCAAGTGCTACCTCTCGGAGCACGAGTCGCACCACTCGGCAAATCGCGGCGCTTGTCGTCAGATATGTCGCCGTAAGTACACCATCACCGACAAGGACTCGGGTCAGCAGCTCGACGTCGATGGTCAGTATGTGCTCTCGCCTAAGGATCTCTGCACCATCGACTTCCTCGATACCTTCATCGAGGCGGGCGTCAGGGTACTTAAGATCGAGGGTCGTGCGCGAGGTGGCGAGTACGTCAAGCGTGTTGTCGAGGCCTACAACGAGGCACTTATGCTCCTCGAGCGTGGCCAGTTCACGCCCGAGAGTGTCGCTCCACTTAAGGAGCGTCTGCGCACCGTCTTCAACCGCGACTTCTGGGGTGGATACTACGCCGCCAAGACTATGGTTGAGCACAGCCAGCACTATGGCTCATCGGCCACGCTAAAGAAGGTATATATGGGCAAGGTGACCAACTACTTTAAGCGCATAGGTGTTGCCGAGGTGTTGGTCGAGGCGTGCGAGGTGGCCGAGGGCGATGCTCTCCTATTTATGGGCGAGAAGACGGGTGTCGTGGAGCAGCGTGCCGAGGGTATTATGCTTCACGAGCAGCCTACGGCCTCTGCCAAGCAGGGCGACTATATATCGCTTAAGACCGTAGCGGAGGTGCGTCGAGGGGATAAGGTGTATAAGGAGGTTCCAAGATAATAGTATCACTGATGGCGATGATGCAGGGCGTTGATATAATTAAAACTAATAGCACTGATGATATTATAGAAGATGTAAGAGATATCATCGAGAGAACGCGAGATTATGCTTTTCGGGCGGTGAATGTCGCTATGGTGCAGCGTAATTGGCTATTAGGTAAGCGTATCGCCGAAGAGGAGTTGCGAGGAGGTGATAGGGCCGAATATGGTAAAGTGATTATTCGTAGGCTGGCTGATTATCTTACAGAGCAGTATGGTAAGGGCTTTACAAAGAGTAATTTGTATCAATTTGTACAGTTCTATAAACTCTTTCCCGATATTTTCCACGCGGCGAGTGGAAAATCGCAAATACTATCGTGGACACATTATCGTTGTCTGTTGAGGGTGAATGATAAATGTGCGCGAGATTGGTATGTGCAGGAGGCTATAACGGAGGTGTGGAGTGCAAGAACTCTTGATAGAAATATTGCTTCGCAATACTATTACAGATTGTTGCAGTCTCAGAATAGACGGGTAGTCGAGGATGAGATGAAGCAAATAACTGCTTCCTATCAACAGGATAAATTGGAGTTTATAAAGAACCCAATAGTGGCGGAGTTTTTAGGGCTATCTCCAAATATTGATTTTTCGGAGACAAAACTCGAAGCAGCGATTATTACGCACCTTCAAAAGTTTGTAATGGAGTTAGGTAAGGGATATGCCTTTGTTGCCCGTCAGCAACATATCAAGACCGATATGGGAGATTACTTTATAGACTTGGTTTTTTATAACTACATATTAAAGTGTTTCCTCCTAATAGATCTTAAGACAGAGCGAATAACTCATCAAGATGTCGGACAGATGGATATGTATGTCAGAATGTACGACAATCTAAAACGTACGGAGGGCGATAATCCGACAATAGGACTTATCTTATGCTCTGAAACGAGTGAGGATATGGCACGTTACTCAGTGCTTCGTGACAATGAGCGATTGTTTCAAGCACGCTATTTAACCTATCTACCATCCATTGACCAGTTAAGGGAGGAGATAGAACAACAAATAGAGATATTTCGACTCCAGCAAGAGTGTGTGAATATTGAGTGATGGTTAGGTGTAAAGTAGAAAATATTTAAACAACTTAAAACTTCAATAACTATGTTTGCAAAAGAGACTTATATTGGTCGTCGCGCAGAGCTCGCACGACGCGTGGGTAAAGGTTTGATTCTCCTGCCAGGTAATCCCGAGGTGCCAAACAACTACCCTAACAACACATACTACTTCCGTCAGGACTCTACGTTCCGCTACTACTTCGGTCTCGATATACCATCGATGATGGGTGTTATCGATGCTGAGTCGGGCGAGGCGATGCTCTTCGGTGATGACTTCACCGTCGAGGATATCATCTGGACTGGCCCTATGCCTACCATCGCTGAGCAGGGCGCTGAGGTAGGCGTTATGAAGACATTCCCTCTGGCCGAGGTGCGCACGCTGTTGCGCAAGGCCATAGAGCAGAACCGCCCTGTGCACTACCTGCCTCCATACCGTGCCGAGCTTAAGATTTCGCTTGCCGAGCTCCTCGGTATTCGCCTCGATATGCTCCACGAGCGTAAGTCGCTCGACTTGATGTTTGCCGTTGCCGAGATGCGCGAGAAGAAGTCGGCAGAGGAGGTTGAGGCCTTAGAGCGTGCCTTTAAGATTGGCTACCAGATGCACATTACGGCAATGCGTATGTGTCGCCCAGGTGTCGTGGAGCGCGAGATTGCTGGTCGCCTCGAGGGTATTGCTAAGTCGTACGGCCAGGGTGTGTCGTTCCCAACAATCGTGACACAGCACGGCGAGATTCTCCACAACCACAACCACGATGGCGTGCTTGAGGCAGGTCGTCTGCTATTGGTCGACGGTGGTGGCGAGTCGGTCGAGGGCTACTGCTCTGACCATACGCGTACATACCCAGTAAGTGGTAAGTTTAGCGACTTGCAGCGCGATATATACAACATAGTGCTCCGTGCGCACGGCGAGGTTAAGGATCTTATCAAGCCAGGTATGATGTACACCGATATTCACCGCGCAGCATACCTCTCGCTTGCCGATGGCCTCAAGGGTATGGGTCTTATCAAGTCTACGGCCGAGGATGCTGTCGATGCAGGTGCTATGTACCTATTTATGCCTCACGGCCTCGGTCACGGTATGGGTATGGATGTTCACGACTTGGAGAACATCGGCGAGCGCTCGTTCGACTTTACTACAGTAGCTGAGCGCGCGGCTAAGTCGGCAACGTGCGTACACCGCTCGACGTGGCGTGTAGAGCCAGGCACGGTGATGTCTGACGAGCCAGGCCTATACTTCATCCCTGCACTTATCGACAAGTGTCGTGCCGAGGGTAAGTTCTCAGGTATCGTAGACTACGATGCTCTGGATGCTTATCGCACATTTGGTGGCATACGTATTGAGGATGACGTGCTGGTAACCGAGACTGGTAGCCGCTTTATCGGCGATAAGCTCCTGCCGCTTACTGTCGACGAGCTCGAGGCTGTTGTGGGCAAGGAGTAACTAACGACATAACATAACAACTACATATATATAATTAATAACCAAATAACAATTTAAAACGAAAAAGATGAAGACAGATATTGAAATTGCTCGCGAAACAAAACTGAAGCATATTCGCGAGGTGGCCTCGAATGTAGGCTTCCCCGATGACGAGGTATTTAACTATGGTAAGTATATCGCTAAGGTGCCTTATAAGCTCATCGACGAGAAGAAGGTTGCTAAGAGCCACCTTATCCTTGTCACAGCCATTACGGCTACTAAGGCAGGTGTGGGTAAGACTACCGTGAGCATCGGCCTCGGTATGGGTCTTAACTATATTGGTAAGAAGGCTATCATCGCCCTGCGTGAGCCTTCGCTCGGCCCTTGCTTCGGTATGAAGGGTGGTGCTACAGGTGGCGGCTATGCTCAGGTATTGCCATCGGAGGATATCAACCTCCACTTCACGGGCGACTTCCACGCCATCACCTCGGCCAATAACCTCATCGCTGCGCTGCTCGACAACTACCTATACCACAACCGCTCACAGCAGGTGGGCCTGAAGAAGGTTATGTGGCGCCGTGTGCTCGATATGAACGACCGTTCGTTGCGTAACATCGTGTCGGGCTTGGGTGGCTCGGCAAACGGCATACCTACCGAGACGGGATTCGATATCACTCCAGCGTCGGAGATTATGGCTATCTTGTGCTTGGCACGCAACGTCGACGACCTCTACGCTCGTATCGGCCGTATCGTTCTCGGTGTACGCTACGACGACACCCCATTTACGGTCAACGACCTCGGTGTGACGGGCGCTGTGGTTGCTCTGCTTAAGGATGCTATCAATCCAAACTTGGTGCAGACTACCGAGCACAACCCAGTAATCATCCACGGTGGTCCTTTTGCGAATATCGCGCACGGCTGTAACTCGGTGATTGCTACACGTATGGCTATGACATATGCCGACTATACCGTTACCGAGGCAGGTTTCGGTGCCGACCTCGGTGCCGAGAAGTTCCTCGATATCAAGTGCCGCCAGGCAGGCCTTAAGCCCGACCTTACGGTACTGGTAGCCTCGACTCTCGCGCTTAAGATGCACGGTGGTGTCCCCGAGGCTGAGATTAAGTTGCCAAATCCCGAGGGTCTGAAGCAGGGCTTTGCAAACCTCGACCGCCACGTTGCTAACCTTAAGAAGTTTGGCCAGACGGTTCTTGTATGCTTCAACCGCTTTGCAAGCGATACCGACGACGAGATTGCTATGGTTATGGCACACTGCGAGGAGCTTGGCGTACACTGTGTTATCAACAACGCCTATGCCGAGGGTGGTGCAGGTGCTGCTGAGCTGGCACGTGTGGCTGTCGAGCTTATCGAGAATGAGCCATCGAAGCCTATCAACTACGCCTACGACCTCGAGGATAGCCTCAAGGAGAAGATCACGAAGGTGGCTAAGAATATCTACGGTGCAGGCTCTGTAGTCTTCGGTCCTCGTGCACAGAAGGATATTGCTCTCTTGGAGAAGTGGGGTATGGGTAACCTCCCTGTATGTATTGCCAAGACGCAGTTCTCGTTCTCTGCCGATGCCAAGCGCTACGGCTCAGTTGAGGGCTTCGAGATCAACATTAAGGATATCGAGCTTAACGCTGGCTCTGGCTTCGTAGTTGCTTTGGCTGGCGATATTATGCGTATGCCAGGTCTTAGCAAGACTCCTCAGGCGGGTAATATACACCTTGCGGAGGATGGTAATGTGGAGGGTATCGTATAGTCTTTGTTGTGATAAGGGGTCATCTGCGGCATCTGGCTTGTCCTTCAAATGCTCACATACGTTAAGTATGCTCCGCTTTGAAGTCCTGCGACCAGCTACCACATTTAATGCCTTCTAACAACAAATATTTGTTGTGATAAGGGGCCATCTTCGAAGCTTTGCTTGTCTGAAAAATGCTCATTTACCTCGAGTAAACTCCGCTTTTTCAGTCTGCGACAAATCTTCAAATCTAACCCCTTCTAACAACAAATCGGGTTCTTCGCTGTGATAAGGCATCATCTGCGGCGTTTAGCTTGTCTGCAAATTCCTCATTTACTTCAAGTAAACTCCGGATTTGCAAACTGCGACTAACCGCCACATCTGATGCCTTCTAACCACAAATCCCAGCTGGGGTTGCACATTAGATAGCTTAAGGAGTTTTAGGGAGTTTAAGGAATTTAAGGAGTGTAAGGTGGTGCGCCACACGCGTCCCTAAGTTCTCTAAACTCCCTAATCTCCCTAATCTCATTACCCCCCATTAACCTCCTATTGCTAATTACTAATTGCTAATTGCTCACTATTATGTGTTTGTATCTATTCCCCACTGAGTTAGAGGCAAAGCCCTTTCGCACGTTGTGTCCCGATGCCGAGGTTGTAATCTCGGGCGTCGGTATGGTAGCTACGGCGGCTACTCTTTTGCGCCTTATGGGCGAGGGTGTAATCCGTCGTAACAACCGCGTAATCTTGGCAGGCATAGCGGGTACGTATGGCGATGTCGAGGTTGGTCGGGTTGTCGAGGTTGTTGAGGAGCGATGCTCCGAGCTTCCCGAGCGATTTCAGCAGAGCTATCGTGTAGCGCCAAGCACATCACTACGCAGGGTGGTGTCGAACACTGTGCACGGTAAGTATTCGCCTATCTTGGGTGCTTCGATAGAGAATATGGAGGGCGCTGCGCTCTTTGCCTTAGCTGAGGTTATGGGCTTTCGTGCGGTGGAGATACGAGCCATATCAAATCGTGTTGGCGAGAGCTTCGATGTGTGGCGATTGGACGAAGCGTTGGAGGCACTGGCTAACGAGCTAAAAAAGATTGAATATGCAGAGTAAAACTATACGACTGGCGATATCGCCCTGTCCGAACGATACCTTTATGTTCGATGCTATGCTTAATGGCCGCATCGATACCGAGGGCCTAAATTTTGAGGTCGATTATCTTGATATAGAGCAGCTTAACGAGGCTGCGCTCGATGCAAAGTACGACGTGTCGAAGTGTAGCACGGCCTTGCTGCCTGCCATCATTGGGGGGTATACACTCCTTGATAGCGGCTCGGCACTCGGTCGTGGTAATGGCCCGTTGTTGGTTAGGCGTAGGGGCGAGACTACGCCCATCAGACGCATAGCAGTACCAGGAGAGCATACGACGGCAAATAGGCTTGTTATAAGGCTCTTTGCGGATATTGAGGAGCGTCATCCGTTGCTGTTTTCCGAGATTGCCGAGGCTGTGGAGCGTGGCGACTACGATGGTGGTGTGCTTATCCACGAGGGGCGGTTTGTCTACCATAAGCGTAACCTCGAGCTGGTTGCTGACTTAGGCTTAGAGTGGGAGAGGGTTACGGCGTTGCCACTACCTCTCGGCTCTATCGTTGCGCGCCGCGACCTCGAGGTTGGTGTTGTGGAGGCGGTGGAGAGGGTGTTAAGACGTAGTATAGAGTATGCCTTTGCGCACCCTATGGCCTCGCGTGACTATGTCAAGAGCCACGCCCAGGAGCTCGACGATGCGGTCATCGAGAGCCATATCGCCCTCTTTGTCAACGACTACTCTCTCGCGCTCGGCACCGAGGGCCGCAGAGCCATCGCCGAGCTCACGGGCTGAACGCTATAGAGCTAATTGGAGGGTATTAAAGTCATCTGTCTGCCCCATTAGATAGTAGCAAGGTTGCTATTCTGGGAACGGATGAGTATAAACCTCGTTTCCTAGAGGATAGGTAACCGAATGTAATTTAAAGAGTTTAGGGAGTTTAAGGAATTTAGTGACAACGCTTTACTGTATAAACTTTCTGTCTCTCATACTGTTTAGTCTTTGTGTTGTGCCATCGTATTGAAACACAAGCGGCAGCCATTCTCCAGTGGCTGCCGATTGTGTAATGTACTATATACTTCTAACTCTATTTAAACATATCTGGCGTTACACGTACGGCGAACTGTGTTGCGGTGTTCTCCTCGTTGAGTGCCTCGAAGAAGAATACATAATCCTCCTTGTCAAAACCTGTGAATGATATTGTAGCACCCTCAGCGGTCTTTGCTGCGGCCAATGTCTCCTCGCCAACGGGCTTACGGAACATAAAGAAGGCCTGAATCTGTGACCAGTCGTTAGGATCCCAATACTTCTCGAACTCGTAGTTGTTCCAAAGCTGTGCACCTACCTTCATATCTACGGCATTAGCATCGGTTTTTGCTTGGAACTGGATGTCGTACCAGAAGCCATTCTTAACGATTACGGGTGCTGATACTGCCAACGATGCCATGTAATAGTAATATCCAGAAACATTATCAGCATATATACTATTTTGTGTTGCTTGCTGATACGCTTCTAAAGATTTATTTGGAACATATATGACAAAATCTTTAGGACACCCTTCAAATAAATGGGCACCAAACATCGGAGGAATAGTTGGCCTACAATAGACCGTCATAAGACTTTTACAATTATTGAATGCTTCTGCCCCAATACTAAGAATACTCTCTGGAATTGTTATAGACTCCAATTTATAACAGTTGTTGAATGCCCAATCACCAATTGAAGTAATATATTCTGGCATTACTACAGAAGAAAGACTTTCGCAATCTGAAAAGGTGTACTTAGCTAAATGATGCAATTGCTTTGGTAAATTTACACTTATCAATTCTCCACAATAAGAAAATGCACCTTCTCCAATTACAACAACACTATCTGGAATAGAAACATTTGAAAGCCTATTATACATAAACGCATAATTTCCAATGCTTGTAACACTATCAGGAATGATAAATTTTGTAATATTATAACAATCGTAAAAAGCGTAATGACCAATTTGAGCTACACTATTTGGGATTGTAATACTTTGCATGTTAAAACATTCTGAAAATGCATACGGATTAATAGTTTTAAGATTGATAAAATATTGTAGCTCATTAAAGGAATTAACCAGTTCATTATTGTCTTCAAAAAAATAGCTATCAATACATTCAACCAATGATGCTTCTTTGTAAGATATTTCGCCATCTTCATTAATATCAAATTTTTCGACACAAACCATTTTTACTATTTCATCTTCAAAAATTATTGGATTACTTACTGAATGCATCTTCTGAGCTATCTCGAAGCTCTGCAAATTATAGCCAAGCTCATTAACAAGCTCCACAGTAGCAGAGCGAGCAGGCTCGTCCTCGGGATTCTCGGCGATGGTGAATGTAAGAGTATCCTCACGCAGCGCAGCACGAGTGTCGGCAACACTTAACCACGACTGCGCATCGGCAGGAATGCGAACTGTGTAGTCGAGGTTGGTGCGTAGCTTAACCTCGAGCGTGCAAGCCTCCCAGTCCACCTCATAGCTATCCAAAATATCGGCAATAACGCCCTCGTCGAAGCGAATAGACTTCATAGTAGATGCGCCAGCGCCCGAGGTGGCAAGAACGATAACCTTGCCGTTGCCGCCATCCTTAGGTGCTGTAACGCGAATACGACCCGACGTGGCATCCGTAGGCGTAACATCCGCACGCCAGCCGCCATCGCCAAAGCTCTCGACCTCGGTATCCTCGTCTCCACCAACGATGGTGTAGCCAAACTCGATACTCGAACCAGCCATACAAGCCTCGCCGTTCTCGATATCAAATTCTATGTTGAGCGCCTTAATCTTGTCGAGCGCCTCCTCCAAATCTTTGATGCGACCCTCAAGAGCATCGATGCGGGCATTGATAGAGGCAACCTCCTCGTCGATACGTGAGTTTATCGTCTTAACCTCCTCGGCAATCTTAGCGTTGATAACACCGTTGTTTGTCTCGATAGCCTCCGTAATAGCCGCCTCGTAAGCCTCGGTAAGCTCGGCCTTCATTGTGTCGATACTTCCAGAGAGTGTCTTAATCTCTTCGGCAAGTGACTCGCTGAGGGTGTCGATAGACTGCTGAAGAAGCTCGAGCTTGGCATCAGTCTCGGCAATGGTGTAGTAGCCAGCGAGCTGCTCGTTGACCCACTCCTTCATAGAGCCCTCCGATGTAGTGATAGCCTCGGCAATAGCTGTGGTATATGCCTCTGTGATGTTGCTCTTGTTCTGCTCGATAAGGGCCTTGAGTGCCGAAATCTCGCTCTGCACCTCGGCATACTGCTCGAGTGTAGCAAAGGTCGCCGTAGCCCAATCCTCCGTAGCGGTAATCTCGCTATCTACATACTTCTCGAGGGTAGTAATCTTAGACTCAAGGTCTGAAGCCTTTGTCTGCAACAAAGCGATTAGCAGGCTATGCCCCGCATCATCAGCCTCAAGGGTATCGATAAGGTTGTGAAGCTCTGTGTCGACAACCTTAAGGTCTGCGATAGATGCGTTGATACTCTCGATCTGCTCGTCGATAGAGGGAAGGGTTGTTCCTTCGAGCTTCTCAAGACGATTGTCGAGTTCATCGAGGCGGTTGTTGATGCCCGAGTCGTCGTAGCTGCACGACGACATCACCATAGCCAAAACAAGCGTGGCGAAAATAGATAGACGTTTCATAATTATAATGTTTTATTTATTACGATTGAAGTGGGAACTTTTCCTAACACAAAGTTAGCCATTATTTCCTAAACGAACAATAAACTTGTAGACCTCATAGAGTTTTAGTGAGATAATACCGTTTCTTTGCATCATAATGATGCCCTTGCTACAGCTAAGTAGTGCACATTGCATCGCCTCAAGTGAGATAATACCATTTCTTTGTTAGAATCTCAATTCTTTTTAGTACCTTTGCGCGATTTTGTTTTATGCAGTACAACTAAACGTAATTATGGAGTATTTGATACTTGTTGGCGCGCTGGCGCTTATCATCGTGGGTGCCTCGATGCTTACCGATGGCTCGGTAGCCCTGGCCGAGAGGCTTCACATCCCCGAGTTTATCGTGGGTCTTACGATTGTGGCAGTGGGAACATCTACGCCCGAGCTCGTTGTCAGTATGCTCGCCGCAATAGGTGGCCACGGCGATATGGCCATAGGTAATGTCGTTGGCTCGAATATATTCAACGTATTCGTTATCTTGGGTGTATGTGCGCTATTTGCACCTATCGTGTTTACCAAGAAGAATGTGCGACGCGATATACCGATGTGTATAGGCGCATCGATTGCCTTTCTGGTCGCAACGCTTCTCGGAGGCGATATCACGCGTGTCGAGGGTATTATCCTGCTTACGGCCTACGTGGCGATGATATGGTGGACGATACGCGCCGATAGGGCAGAGATGAGCGCCGAGCCCAAGACATCAAATGACGGGGCAGGCAAACCGAAGATGGCAACCTGGAAGATTCCAGTATGGATAGTACTCGGTCTTGCGGGCCTTATCTACGGTGGTAACCTCTTCGTGTCGAGCGCAACGGCGATAGCTAAGGCTTTGGGTGTCTCAGAGGCTGTAATCGCCATCACGCTCCTCGCTGGTGGTACGTCGCTACCCGAGCTCGCCTCGGGCCTCGTGTCGATATTCAAAGGCAGCCCTTCGCTGGCACTCGGTAATGTCCTCGGCTCGAACATCGCAAACATACTCCTTATCCTCGGAGCTTGCTCTACGGTGACGCCACTGACGATGGGCAATGTGTCGATGTTCGATATATATGTGGCGGTGGCTGCTTCTGCTGTGATTATGATCTCGGCGTGGATTATCGGCCGCGATAAGTTGACGCGTATCGAGGGTGTGCTCTTCGTGGCGTGCTACGCAGCATACCTATACGTACTTTTATAATCCGTAACAACTCATTTGTAAGGCAATGTTGCACATATTGCAGACATACCCAGCGACAGAGGGCCTGCTATACGGCGGCTCGTACAATACGGCCATCATACTTATGGTTATCATAGCCATCGTAGGTGCTGTGGTGCAGATGCGCCTCAAGGCGGTGACACGACGCTACTCCGAGTCTCCATCGCCCAATGGAATGACAGGGCGCGAGATAGCCGAGAAGATGCTGCGCGATAACGGCATATACAACGTTCGGGTGACACACACAAGTGGCCATCTGACGGATCATTTCGACCCTCAGACGATGACCGTAAACCTTAGTGACGACGTATACAACGCTCGCACGATAACCGCTGCGGCGGTGGCGGCACACGAGTGTGGCCACGCCGTGCAGCACGCCACGGGATATGGCCCTGTGAAGCTACGCTCGCAGTTGGTGCCAGTGGTTAACTTCTCGTCGAAGGTGGCGGGCTGGATAATACTCGCGGGCATAGGCTTTATGACCTTCTCCGATAGTGCGGCTGTATGCTGGGTGGGCATAGCGCTGATGGCCTTATCGGTACTCTTTGCCGTGGTTACACTCCCTGTGGAGTATAACGCCTCGCAGCGCGCTGTAGCCTGGTTGGAGAGTAGTGGTATGCTTGCCGATAAGGAGCTTGATGGTGCTCACGAGGCACTGCGCTGGGCGGCACGCACCTATTTAGTCGCGGCGCTAAGTGCCATAGTGACACTGCTATACTACGTCGCACTGATAAATAATAGAAGATAGACCTCAAAAGATGAAAAGTAGCGATTCTACACCTCGTGTGGTATTGTTGACGCTTACGGTGATTGTCGGCGTCATCGCCCTGGGCTTTGTGCCCCAGTTCGAGCTGTTTGGTATGCCGATTAGGAGCATCGACATACTCTCGGATCTGCGTGATAGTGCGGCAGACGAGCCTGTAGAGTACGAGGCCGATATCGAGCGCCTGGAGCAGGAGTTGGCCTCTATGGTTGTGCGCGATACGGTTGCAGTAGTCGACTCTCTTCCAGTACTGCCTCCTGTGCGCTACGAGTGGATAGAGGGTGAAGTGCGAACTGAGGCACGTGTTAAGCCGCGTAGCGAGATGCTTCGTAGCGTGGCCGAGAGCAGGAGTGTCGCTATCGAGAACTTCGACACACTGCAAGTTACGCGCTTCGATAACCTTGTGGAGAAGTTGGCCTCGGGCGAAGATGTGCGCATAGCGTTTATGGGCGACTCGTTTGTCGAGGGCGATATCCTCACCTCGGATCTACGTAGCGAGCTACAGCGCCTCTTTGGAGGTCGTGGCGTGGGCTTTGTGGCGTGCGACATTCCCTTTAAGACGGTGCGCAGAACCGTTAAGCGTAGCTCGTCGGGCTGGTCGGCATATAGCGTGATGAAGCCTAAGAGCGTACCCGAGAACCTGTCGGATAAGTTCTTCATATCGGGATATTTAGCTCGTGGTGGCGCAGGAGCTACGACAACGTGGAGCACGACCGATGCCTTCCCTACGCTCGACTCTTGTACTCGTGCCAGGGTGCTACTCTATAGCCGCGATACCTCGACCGTGGAGCTGCGAATAAACGACACCATACCTCATAGCTTCGTAGTAGCAGGCGATGACCGCCTAAGGGAGCTATATGTCGAGGCGCAGAATATCGGCTCGGTGGGCGTTAAGGTTGTCGATGGCGAGATACTATGCTATGGCGTTTCGTTGGAGGGCGACTCGGGAGTTGTGGTCGATAACTTCTCGGTGCGCAGCAACAACGGCCACGCTATCTTCGGTACGGGTGCTGCGATAAACCGTCAGGCCGACGATATGCTCGGCTATGACCTTGTGGTACTGCAGTATGGCCTTAATATTATGCAGAAGGGACAGCGTGGCTACACTAACTATCGCAAGCAGCTATGTAATATGATTACTTATGCCGAGCGATGCTTCCCCAATGCAGCTATATTAGTATTGGGCGTTAGCGATCGCTGGGTAAAGAGTGATGAGACGGGCGCGTATGAGTCTATAGGCTCGGCCGATGCTCTGACGTCGTACCAGAGGGCGGCGGCCGATAGCACCAATGTGATGTTCTGGAATACGTACGAGGCGATGAGGGCGCTTGGCGGTATGCCACAATTTGTGGCCAATGGCTGGGCGGCTGGCGACCATACGCATATCAACTTTGCAGGTGGCAGGCGTATAGCTAAAGCCCTTGTGGCAGCTATTGTCGAGCCGGTGTACGAGCTGCTTAAGGAGCGCGAAGAGGAGCAGCGTCGTATCGAGGAGCAGCGTCAGCGAGTGTTGGAGGCGCAGCGACGACAGCAGATGCAGTTGGAGTTATCGCTCGAGGCGACAAGAGGCTTGCTCGAAGGTGTCGATTTGGCCAGTATAGATAGTCTCGGACAGGGTGGCGAGGAGATAGCTACGGATACGGCGACTATTGATGATGTAGAGAGTGGTGAGGATGGTATAGAAGAGGTGGCGCTGAATATAGAGTCTGAGAAGTAATGACCGAGTTTTTTAAGTTCGACGATGCGCTGTGGCAGCGCGTGGTGGCACTCTTGGAGTACGACCCACTCTCGCCTTTAACGCTCACTACGGGCTTCTTCCTCTTTGCCTTCCTTATCTTCGGCATTGGATACCTTATGGTGCGAGGTCGCGCGACGCTCAGAACACTCTATGTCGTGCTCTTCTCGCTCTATTTCTACTATAAACTCTCAGGTATATACGTACTGCTACTGCTATTTGTTGCTGCGAGCGACTTTCTAATCGGTAGGCTTGTATATGGCTGCCGCGAGCGAGGTCGTCGCGGAAGAGGGTGGGTGGCGCTGAGCGTCGTTATCAACGTCGCAATACTCACATATTTCAAGGCTACGGACTTCTTTGTCGACGTCGTTAACAATCTCTACGGCTCGGGAACGCTCAACTGGGAGAGCGTTGTGGTGCCTGCGGGCGTCTCGTTCTTCGTCTTTCAATCCATAGCCTACGTCGTCGACATATCGCGTGGCGAGATAAAACCTCTTAACCGCCTCTCGAGTTACCTCTTTTTGCTGTCCTTCTTTCCGAAGATGTTCCTCGGTCCGCTGGTTAAGGCTAAGGATTTCATCCCACAGATCGAGGCCGATGGCGTTAGTGTCACGAAAGCGGATGTTGGACGTGCCGTGTCGCTTGTAGCTGGCGGTATGGTTAAGTATGCCGTGATTGCTAAGGCGTTAGGTCTGCTCTTCGTAGCTCCAGCCTTCGCTGGCGAGTTAGGCGACGGGGGATTTGTCGCTCTGATGGCTATCTATGGCTTCACGCTACAGATATATTGCGACTTCTCGGGTTACTCCGATATTGCCCAGGGCGTAGCCCTTATGCTTGGCTTCCGCCTTCCCGACAACTTCAACGCTCCATACCACTCGGCTACCATTACCGAGTTCTGGCGTCGCTGGCACGTGTCGCTCTCGACGTGGCTCAAGGAGTACCTATACATCTCGTTGGGTGGCAACCGCCGAGGTAGTTTTAGAACATACCTCAACCTCTTCCTCACGATGCTCCTCGGAGGCCTATGGCACGGTGTGGGTATGACCTTTATCGCTTGGGGTGTGCTCCACGGCGTGGCTTTGGCTCTACACAAGATATGGATGCGCATAGTGCCTGGCGCAAAAGCTTTGGGTGGCGATATGTCGCCTCTGCGCAGGACGTTTGCAACGATATTTACATTCAACTTAGTAGCCTTTGGCTGGCTACTCTTTACGGCTGAAGATATGAGCGTCGTGGGCGATATGCTCTCGCGCATAGCAAATAACTTCTCGACGGCGGATATCTGGGCGACTATCGAGGCTAATGGCGTAGCCTTTGGACTTATGGCCCTGGGTTACCTGCTTCACGCGCTACCTCGCCGCGCTGACGAGGCCCTACGTCGTGGCGTCGAGCGTGTAGGCTTCGTAGGTCAGTGTGTGGTTATGGTCGTGGCAATATGGTTGGTTATGCAGTGCGGTATGTTACTTGCGGCCGAGACAGGTGCTGCTGCAGGATTGCCGATGTATGCCGCCTTTTAACGAATGATTGAAGATATGAACAACGTAACGTGGGACTGGCCTCTGTTTGAGGTGCTTAACTTCGATGGCCCTGAGTGGCTCGATAGCTTTATGACTGCGGCCTCGGGCATAAAGATGTGGGTGCCGCTATATATTCTTATTATATATATGGTGTGGCGTCGCTACTCGTGGCGCGGTGTCGTAGCGCTTGTCGTAGCGTTGGGCTTGGCTATAGCTACGGCCGACCTTGCAGCTGGCATCTTCAAGCATCAAGGCCCGCTGGCCGATTTGTGGCCCTCGTTCCCCGCACGTCTGCGCCCTATGCATACCTCCGAAGGTCTCGACTTTGCAGCCAATGGCTACTACACGAACTATATCTATGGCACGGTGTCGGGACATACGGCAACAATCGTGGCAATAGCGCTACTTACCTCTGTGGTGGTGCGCCGAGCCTGGTTCTCGGTGCTTATATGGTCTGTCGCCACTCTGGTCTGTTACTCGCGCATATACCTCGCCTGCCACTTCCCACAGGATATACTCCTCGGCGCTGGCGTCGGCATTGTGTCGGGAGTGTTGGGCGTGTTGATATTTAATACGGTGGTTGCACTTCGCCTTAAGCGCAAAGGTTAGCACAGCTCGACGTGACCTAAAAATATGAGATGCGCTCCAGAGATAGCTGTGGCGCATATTTTCTTTTTTTGTGAATAAAGTGTCGAAAAATTGAGTGTGGCGGCTTGGTTTATCCAATAAAAATCACGAATTTTGTATGCCTGAATAAGCCCCTATGCCTATGCGTAGGGCTGGGTATAGTTACTTTGTAGAGGAAAATAATAAGTAATAAAAAGATATAATGATGAGTAAGTCAGTTAATAATGAGCAACTTAAGGCGGTGAAGTATGAAGATGCTGTCGCTGCCTCAAAGGAGTACTTCCAGGGTGATGAGCTCGCCGCGCAGGTGTGGGTGAGCAAGTATGCCCTCAAGGACTCGTTTGGTAACATCTACGAGACCTCGCCCGAGGATATGCACCACCGCATAGCTGGTGAGTTGGCTCGTATCGAGAGTAACTATCCCAACCCACTTAGCGAGAGCCAGATTTTCGAGCTTCTCGACCACTTCCGCTATGTGATTCCTCAGGGTGGACCTATGACCGGCATTGGTAACAATATGCAGGTGGCGTCGCTGTCGAACTGCTTTGTTATCGGACATAAGAACCCTGCCGACTCTTACGGCGGTATCTTCCGTATGGACGAGGAGCAGGTGCAGCTTATGAAGCGTCGTGGTGGCGTAGGTCACGACCTCTCGCACATACGTCCTACGGGTAGCCCCGTGCTTAACTCGGCACTTACGTCTACCGGTATCGTGCCATTTATGGAGCGCTACTCGAACTCTACACGCGAGGTGGCTCAGGATGGCCGTCGTGGTGCGCTGATGCTCTCGTTGCTTATCAAGCACCCCGATGCCGAGCACTTCATCGACGCTAAGGTCGACACTGGCAAGGTAACAGGTGCTAACGTGTCTATCAAGATCGACGACGAGTTTATGCGTGCTGCACTCGCTGGCCAGAGCTACCGCCAGGAGTTCCCTATAGGCTCAGACAAGCCACTATATACGCGCGACATAGATGCTCGCAAGCTCTGGGAGAAGATTATCCACAACGCTTGGAAGTCGGCAGAGCCTGGAGTATTGTTCTGGGATACTATCATCCGCGAGAGCGTGCCCGACTGCTACGCTGATGAGGGCTTCCGTACCGTGTCTACGAACCCTTGTGGCGAGATTCCGTTGTGTCCCTACGATAGCTGCCGTCTGCTGGCCCTCAACCTGTTTAGCTACGTAGAGAATCCATTTACCACGGAGGCTAAGTTTAACTTCGACCTCTTCAAGAGCCACGTGGCTAAGGCTATGCACCTTATGGACGACATCATCGACCTGGAGCTTGAGAAGGTAGAGCTTATCATCTCGAAGATTGCCCAGGATCCCGAGGACGACGACGTGCGTCGCGTAGAGCTCGAGTTGTGGCATAAGATTAAGAATATGGCGCTCAAGGGTCGCCGTACGGGTCTCGGCATCACTGCCGAGGGCGATATGTTGGCTGCCTTGGGTCTCCGCTATGGCTCGGAGGAGGCTATCGACTTTGCGGTTACGGTGCACAAGACCCTCGCCGTGGAGGCATACCGCGAGTCGGTAAATATGGCTAAGGAGCGTGGCGCCTTTGGTGTATATAACTTCGAGAAGGAGGTTGGCAACCCTATGATTTCGCGTATCTTGGAGGCTGCACCCGAGCTCGAGGCCGAGATGAAGAAGTATGGTCGTAGAAACATAGCTATGCTTACCATAGCACCTACGGGTACTACATCGCTTATGTCGCAGACAACGTCGGGTATCGAGCCGGTATTCCGCCCAGTATACAAGCGTCGCCGTAAGATTAACCCTTCGGATAAGGAGCAGACAGCCTCGTTTGTTGACGAGACGGGCGAGAAGTTTATCGAGTACTACGTCTTCCACCACCAGTTTGTCAAGTGGCTCAAGATTAACGGCTACGACACCTCGCGCCTGCAGAATATCGACGAGAAGGAGTTGGAGAAGTGGCTCGAAGCATCGCCATACTACAAGGCTACGGCAAACGATATCGACTGGGTCGCTAAGGTTAAGATGCAGGGCGCTATTCAGAAGTGGGTAGACCACTCTATCTCGGTAACCGTAAACCTCCCTAACGAGGTGACTGAGGAGCTTGTTGCCGATGTTTACCGCACAGCGTGGGAGTCGGGATGTAAGGGTATCACCGTATATCGCGATGGCTGTCGCGATGGCGTGCTCCTCGACGTTAAGGATAAGGGTGCTGCTAAGGGTAACTGCTCAAGTGGCGAGACTATACGTCGCCCAGAGTCTATCCCTGCCGACATCGTACGCTTCAAGAATGGCTCGGAGGATTGGATTGCCTTCGTCGGTAAGCAGGATGACCGCCCCTATGAGATCTTTACTGGTAAGATCGAGGAGGATGCTATGTATATACCTAAGAGCATCACCCAGGGTCACATCCTCAAGGTCACCGAGGCGAATGGCTCTAAGCGCTACGACTTCCAGTATCAGGACCGCTACGGATATATCAACACCATTGGTGGCATCTCGCGCCTCTTCGACGAGGAGTTCTGGAACTATGCGAAACTTATCTCGGGCGTATTGCGCTACGGTATGCCTATCGATAAGGTTGTGCAGCTTGTCGACGGCTTGCACCTCGACTCTGAGACCATCAACACCTGGAAGAATGGTGTGGAGCGCGCTCTGAAGCGTTACATCAAGGATGGTACACGTGGCAAGGGTCGCTGTCCTCAGTGTGGCCAGGAGAATATGGCATATCAGAATGGTTGCTTGACTTGTATGGCATGTGGTTATTCGAAATGCAACTAAATTTATTGAGATAAGGCAGACATCTACTGCCGCTAACAAAAAGTGCCGTCAATGGGACGTACGTCAATGTACTACGCATCGACGGCATTTTTGCCGAGCGTTGTATCTGCAGCCTTCTATCGATAAATTAAGCTATGTATACTATCCTTCGGGATTTCTTATTACGATAGGCTAAATCTGCTCCAATAAAATCAAAAATTGGGTTGTGCTGACTATCTTCGGGATTTTTGCCGAGCGTTGTATCTGCAGCCTTCTATCGATAAATCAGGTTGTGCTGACCTCGATTCCAAGAGTAGTTAAGTGTAGTTCGCTCGCCTAAAGCGAGCTAAAGGGTAGTAGAAAGGGTAGCTCGCGCCTAAAGGCGCTAAAGGGAGATTAAGGAGATTAGAGAATTTAAGGAGGTAAGCGACAATGCCACAACCGCACCGACCTTGCTGTTCCCTTCGCTACCCTTCGCTACCCTTTAGCTCGCTTTAGCGAGCGAGCTACTCTTTAGCAGACTCTGTCTGCGAGCTACCCTTTCTACTACTCTTAATCTTTCACGCGCAAGCTAACCCTTTCACGCACGACCTACGCGCACGCCGTGCAGAGAGTGATTGTCACTGAGCGTCGCAGCGCTATATAAAAACACCAGGATGACCCCTCGGGGCCATCCTGGTGACTTATATATGCACTATTTGGTTACTTACGCTTAGCAGTGATAGAGATGCTCTGCTGTGCAGCCTCCTCCTCGAGACCGAGCTTCTCGATAAGCTCGTCGAGAGGCTTCTTGGTGTCGGCGCTATACGTATAGCGGAATGGCTCTGATACCCACATAGGCGAGTAGTTGCCCTTGTAGTCCATGATGACGGCACACATAACGTAGAGCACATCGCTCTCGGCAGTGAGCAGCTGCACCTCGGGGCTTACGTACTCTACGAGGTCCTTGAAGATTGCCTCCTCGCCCTCGACGGCAAACTTATCGGTGCGGTAGATGCAGTAGAACATATCCTGCGTAGGCTCCTCAGTCTCAATCTCGGACCACATAGCAAACCAGCCCATACTCTCGAACATACCATAGTTATAGTATTTGCCGGGGTAGCGCGCCTCGAGCTCGGCAAGGCTATATGGGGCATCCCACCTTACGTCGACGATGCTATTGAGGCACTCGCCCTCGGCCTCGGTGGTAAAGTCTACGCGGAAGAGTGGCGTAGTCACCGTGTCGCCGTAGTAGCCAAAGGCCAAGACCGAATAGGCGGTTTCGGGCTCGAGAGTATTTACGTGGCTAAAGATAGAGCCGCGGTAGGTGTTCATCATAAAGTTGTCGGTGAGCCACTTGATAGTGTCGTTGTCGGTGGCCTGAGTAACCTCGTCGGTGCGAACAAGAGCGATGGTGTAGGGCTCATTTGTCGTAGGCGTTACCGTGACATCGGCAACACGCACATAGTTATTCTCGACCTTGATGTCGAGTACCATATCGCTCTGCTGTACCTCGTCGGTACGGAAGTTTACAAGGTATGGCTTCGAGGTAACCTGTGGCAAGCCGTCGACCATCTCTATGGTGTAGAGAATCATCGAGTAGTTAGTTGCGGCCTTGCGTATCTCGGAGTAGCTCTCCTCGCCCTCGAGACACATAAGCTCTAAGAGCTGCTCGGGGCTATATCCCGACTGCATATATGTCGATATCATGCTCATCCACGTGTTGCTCACCGTGCGCGCATAGTTCTCGTCGAGCTCGGTGCCCTCCGAGCGATACATCCACTCGCCCTCCTCGTAGATGTCGAGGTAGTACTTGCCGTCCCAGTCTATAGGCTTGATGTTGTACGTAGCCTCGGGGCCGTTGATGTCGACGGTAACATCGAACTCTACCTCGGCAAGGTCGTTCGACGAGAGCGAGAACATCGTGTACGATACTGGCGAGGCAAGTGTGTAGTCGGTGTTGGTCTCGTTAATCTCTATGGCGTAGGCATAAAGTACATACTCCGTATCGGGAGTCATCTGAGTCCATGTGATAGAGCTAACGCCCTTGAAGGCAAACTCGTTCATCAGTAAGAACTCCTCGAGAAGCTCCACGTCGTACTCCTTGGCAAGGCCCATAAAGTAGTTGTAGTCGTCCATAAATAGATCCTCGGCCGTGGTGATGCCCGATTGATAGAAGTAGCTTAGGTCGGCCATATACACTATATATAAGGTGTCGAGGTCCGAAGGTATGATTGCTGACTTACACGTCGTGGTAGTCTTGTTGGTTATCTCCATCTGGAACGTTACACCCTCAAAACCCGCCTGCTTAACCTCTATCAAGGCGTTGTCTGCAGCTGGATACTTAACGGTGATTGTTGCTGTGCGCTCCTCAGTGTCGGGGTTTGCTGCCACCTTAAACTTTAGTGTGCCCTCCTCGCCAATCAGGTCCGTAATCCACTCTACGTCGGCCGTTGCTACAATGTCAATGCCAGCAATGCCGTTTGTGATGGTGTAGTTTAGAGCATAGTCGCCACCCTCGGCTGCGATATCCATAGAGAGAGTCGAAAGCTCTACGGATGTCTTTTGTGGCTCTTCGTCGATAGGTGGGTTCTCGTTACAGCCCACTGCAAACACCATTGATAGCAGACCTACTACCAGTGCGGATAGTTTAGATTTTCTCATAGACATACTCTTTTAAATTTAGTTTCTTGGGCAAAGATATGATTTTTGTTGTCACTTTGCAAACGTTCTAAACGATTCTTTGAAAAAAATATTCGTTAAATATCATTGTTTTACAATTTATTATTATATTTGTCGCTTGAAGAGGTGTTTTTTAGTTAAAAATTTTAGAAACTATATATTTATAACTCTTAAACCAAATTTTATCTATGAGAAAATTGACTAACTTTTTGAAGTTTGGTGTTCTTCCAGTTCTCTGCCTTGCTCTTGCAGTAGGTTGCGAGAAGGGTCCTGAGGAGGATCAGGGTGGCACTGATGGCCCTCAGTTCGAGAAGGACTCTGTTATCAAGCTTGGCAAGACTACTGTTAACGTAGGCGTAGGTGGTGGCTCACAGCTCCTTGAGTACACCGTCGAGAACCCCCACCAGGGCGAGAAGATCTCTGCTGAGGCCGCTGAGAGCTGGGTTAATGGCTTCAACTATGGTATCACTGGCGCTTTGCAGTTCAACGTAGACGCTAATGAGGGTTCTGAGCCTCGTGAGTGCTTGGTGACTGTTAAGTATCGTTTTGCTGAGGATGCAGTATTTACTGTGAAGCAGGGCGCTCGTACCACCGCAGGCTTCAAGCTCGAGAATGTATCATCAGACCTCTTCTCTTACACAGTAGACGTTATTCCTGATGATAAGACTGCTCCATACATCATTATGTCTGCAGATGCTACTTACATTGCACAGTCTGGTTTCGAGTCTCCTGAGGACTTCTACGAGGATGACTTCTTCTACTTCGGTTGGTTGGGTCAGTTCTACGGCAAGGATGCTGTTGGCATTATGCAGGAAAAGGCTCGTATCGGCGACCAGCGTGGCCTCACCATCGGCGGTGGCGTATCGGGCGTACCTCACACTCTCTACTGCTACTACTTCGACTACGCAACTGGTGCGCTCATCTCTGACGTAGCAATGTTCGAGATCGTAACTAAGGAGCCTGAGAAGACAGCTGTTGAGTTCACTGTAGACTACACCGTAGAGGGTCCACTTGTAAAGGCTGACGTTGTGCCTGTAGGTTACGAGGGTGCATATTACTTCGATATGCTCAACGGCCTTCTCGTTGACTCATACCTCGAGGCATTCGACTTCCTCCAGAACGACCCAGCAGAGGCTGTAGAGTACTACTGGTCTAACGCCGTTTGGTCAATGTCGCAGGATATGTCTTACGACGAGATTATATCGTTCTATAACTGCGCTGGTAACTACGAGGATGGCACTCCACGTAGCCACTACGAGTTCGAGCTCTTGGCTAACCACGACTACTACCTCTTCGCATTCGCAATGGAGGAGCACGGTCTGCCAGCATCTAAGCCACAGATCGTGAAGATTACAACTGGCGGCGTTGAGCCATCTGACAACGTGATTACCACATCTGTAACCAACGTTACTGCACAGTCTGTTACCATCAACTTCGAGACAACAAACGACGACTACTACATCGCTGGTTGGGAGAAGGCTTCGGATTGGGCTACCTTCGGCAACAACGATGCTGAGCGTCAGCAGTACTTGCTCACAAACCGCTCTTATGAGCTTATCAAGGGCGACTACTCACAGAACGTTATCGGCCTCGAGCCAGAGACTGACTACATCCTCTACGCATTTGGTTCTCGTGGTGGTATAGCTACTACAGACTACATTGCAACAACTGCGTTCAAGACTCGTAAGATCTCTGGTGGTTTGGCTTCGATCGAGGTTGTAGACAATGGCTACTACCTCGCTTCAGACCTCGCTGAGCTTCCTGGTTGGGAGTTCCTCGGCAACGACACTTACAGCGGCAAGATGATTCTTCCTCTCGAGTTCAAGATTACTGGCGAGTGGACTGCATTCTTCAACGCAATTTGGGATTGGACAGGCCGTTCGGATATCTACACCGACCAGCAGTATCGCGACAACCTCGTATGGAGTATTAATGAGTATGGTTCAATGAGCCCAGACAAGACCTACACTATCCTCGACAACGATAGCTACTACGAGATCGTATCGTTGGTTGTTGACCAGTATGGTGACTTCAGCGACGTTGCTAAGCTCTGCGTAAGCACTACATACGCTGGTGCTAAGAGCGACCCAGCAGAGTTTGAGGCGTGGTGGAACGGTGGCAATGATGGCCCAGGTCTCCAGAGCCTTGTTATCGAGAGCGAGCCTAAGCAGCTCTTCAAGAACAAGATTAAGGGTATGAAGGCTTCGGAGATGACCTTCGAGAAGACTCAGGAGGTTACCGAGGGCGACCAGATTAGAGTAGTTCGTTTCTAATCTCTACTCTTAGGCGCTGACACTAAAGTCGCGCAACGAGAATGGGGCGATGCCGTAAGGCGTCGCCCCTTTGTCGTGGTTAAAGGGTAGGGTGCAGGCAAAGCCTGCTGAAGGGTAGTTAAAGGGAGATTAGGAAGATTTAGGGAAATTAAGGAAATTAAGGAGTTTAGGGAGTTTAGCGACAACGGTTTAACGGCACTGACCTTGCTGCTCTCTAAACTCTAAACTCACTAATTTCCCTAATCTCCTTAACTTCCCTAAATTCTCTAATACCCTTTCACGCCCCCCCCCATAAAAGAAAGCTCCCACGCCATTTGGCGCGGGAGCTTTTAATGTCGCGTCGCGAGCGACTACTCGGGCTTAACAAGCGAGAGGTAGAGCTCGTCGAGCTGTGCCTGAGCAACAGGCGAAGGGCCGTCGAGCATAACATCGCGGCCAGCGTTGTTCTTTGGGAAGGCGATGTAGTCGCGGATAGAGTCCGAACCTCCAAACAGCGAGCAGAGGCGGTCGAAACCAAAGGCCAAACCACCGTGTGGAGGTGCACCATACTTAAAGGCATTCATCAAGAAGCCAAACTGCTCCTCGGCAGCCTCGGGAGTGAAGCCGAGAGCGTTGAATACCTTTGCCTGAAGCTCGGCGTCGTGGATACGGATAGAGCCACCACCAATCTCGGTGCCGTTACATACGAAGTCGTAGGCGTTAGCACGCATCTTGCCGAGCTCGCCACTGTCGAAGTACTTGGCATCCTCGGGCTTAGGCGAGGTGAAGGGGTGGTGCATAGCGTAGAAGCGCTGAGTCTCCTCGTCCCACTCGAACATTGGGAAGTCGACAACCCACAGCGGAGCGAACTTCTTAGGATTGCGAAGACCGAGGCGCTCGGCAACCTCGAGACGAAGCGTGCAGAGCTGTGTGAGGGTCTTGAACTTCTCGCCACAGAGGATGAAGACCATATCGCCAGCCTTAGCACCTGTGCGCTCGGCAATAGCCTTAACCTCATCGCTGGTGAAGAACTTATCGATAGAGGACTTAACGCCACCCTCGGCATCGAGACGAATCCATACCAGACCCTTAGCGCCAACCTGAGGACGCTTAACAAACTCGGTGAGCTCGTCGATCTGCTTACGTGTGTACGAGGCGCAGCCCTCAGCCGCGAAGCCTACGACATACTCTGCAGAGTCGAAGACAACGAAATCGTGGCCGTGAGCAAGGTCGGTGACATCGGCAAAGGTCATACCGAAGCGAAGGTCTGGCTTATCCGAGCCATACTTCTCCATAGCCTCAATCCAGGGCATACGCTTAAATGGCTCCGAGAACTCTATGTCCATAACCTCCTTGAACATATAGCGTGCCCAGCGCTCGAAAATCTCGAGTACGTCCTCCTGCTCTACGAACGACATCTCGCAGTCGATCTGTGTAAACTCGGGCTGGCGGTCGGCACGCAAATCCTCGTCGCGGAAGCAACGCACAATCTGGAAGTAGCGGTCGTAGCCAGCGACCATAAGTAGCTGCTTGAGCGTCTGTGGCGACTGTGGCAGAGCGTAGAACTGGTTGGGGTTCATACGCGAAGGCACGATAAAGTCGCGCGCACCCTCGGGTGTTGACTTGATGAGGTATGGAGTCTCAATCTCGAGGAAGCCCTCCTTGTCGAGGAACTGACGCACGGCCTGAGCCATACGGTGGCGCAGAATCATAGCGCGCTGCAATGGTGGACGGCGAAGGTCTAAGTAGCGGTACTTCATTCTGAGGTCGTCGCCACCATCCGACTCCTCCTCGATGGTAAATGGGGGTGTCACGGCGCGGTTGAGAATCTTAAGCTCTGTAGCCGAGATCTCGATATCGCCAGTGGCGATTTTAGAGTTCTTCGACGAGCGCTCGATAACCTTACCTGTTACCTGCAATACAAACTCGCGGCCTACCTCCGAAGCGATAGCCTTAACCTCGTCTGCCGAGTGCTCCTCGACGGTAATCTGTGTGATACCATAGCGGTCGCGCAGGTCGATAAAGGCCATTGCGCCGAGGTTACGTACCTTCTGTACCCAGCCAGCGAGGGTCACCTCCTGGCCGACATTCTCGATGCGGAGCTCTCCGCAATTGTGTGATCTGTACATAGTATATTGTTGTTTAATTTCGTGTATTCGGCTTTTTTTGTAACTTTGTAACCCACAAAGGTAATAATTTTTCAACTAACTTTTAAAAGTTATGGCCGAAAAAATTAAGGTTAGTAGCCAGCAGGATGAAAAATATATGCGTATGGCAATAGAGGAGGCCGAGCGTGCGTTAGCTAAGCGTGAGGTGCCTATAGGTGCTATCGTAGTTGCTGGTGATAGGGTTATAGGTCGCGGTCACAACCTCGTAGAGACATTGGCAGATGCTACGGCACACGCTGAGATGCAGGCAATTACCGCAGCAGCATCGACGCTCGGGGGTAAGTACCTGCAGCAGTGCACGCTCTACGTTACGGTGGAGCCGTGTGTGATGTGCGCTGGGGCTATAGCGTGGAGTCAAGTAGGTAGGGTAGTGTATGGCGCAGCAGATGCCAAGCGCGGCTACTCGACGATATCGGAGCGTATCTTACACCCCAAGACCGAGGTGGTCGCAGGTGTGCTTGCGGAGCGCTCGGAGGAGCTTATGCAGCGTTTTTTTGCCGATTTGCGCAAATAATCGCACATAACGCCCTTGTATTTTTGAAAATTATAGTAATTTTGTGGTTGCTTTGGCCATAAGTAGATGGCTTGTAGTGGCTGATGGCTGTGAAAAGTAGAAACTAATTTGAAACAAAACAATACTAAACGAACTATGAAAAGATTTTTTATGACCGTTGTGGCACTCTTAGGTGCTACTTCACTCTTCGCTCAGACCGACATTGTTGCCGTATTCCAGCAGGGTCTTGGCAACGCTAAGGCGGGTAACTACACCGAGGCTATCGAGCAGTTCCAGAGCGTTATCGACGCAAGCTGGGATGTCGAGGAGCCAGATGCAAATCAGCTAAAGGCTATTGCTGGCTCGAAGAAGTTTATCGTAACGTGCTACAACAAGATGGGTGTCGCTGCGGTGAATGCTCAGGACTATGAGACTGCTATCGCTAACTTCCAGCAGGCTGCCGATACTGCCCTCCTCTATGAGGATATGGCCGCTCACAACAAGAATAACACGATGATTGGTCAGGTTTACGAGGTGCAGGGTGCTTCGGCCTTCAACTCAGAGGATTACGCTACTGCTATCGCTGTATTCGAGAAGGGTTATGCTGCCGACCCACGTAACACCGGTATGGCTCTTAACCTCGCTGAGAGCTACTTCCGTAGCGAGAAGTATCAGGATGGTATGCGTATCTGCACAAAGATTGCTGCTATGAATCCTGATAAGTTCGCTGAGGCTATCGCCGAGGCGCAGGCAAAGATGGATATGTACACCAACAACGAGGTTGCTAAGCTCCAGATGGCCAACGACTACGACGGTATCATCGCTATGGCCGCAGAGCTTGAGGATGCAGCTATCGCAGCTAAGATTACTCTTCAGGCATACTACGGTAAGAAGGACTTCAATAAGATGATTGAGCTTGCCGAGTCGGCTATCGCTGCACAGACTACCGACGAGGGTCGTAGCGATATCTACTACCTCCTCGGCGTTGCTTACAACGAGAAGGAGCAGTTCGACGCAGCCATCGCAGCGATGAAGAATGTTACCGCTGGTGCTAATGTTGCTAATGCTCAGGCCGTTATCAATGCTCTTACTGCAGCAGAGTAAGGCTTTAGTGACTATATAACTAAGAGGCTGAATAAAAAGTGTATTTTGTCGTTATGCTCGCCTTCAAAATGCTCATTTACGCAAAGTAAACTCCGCTTTTTCAGGCTTCGCCAGCCTAAAACTACATCTTTTTATTCAACCTCCTAACAAAACGGGGATGACAAAAAAGTAAATTTGTCATCCCCGATTTTTTGGGGCTATGGTTATAGTTGTAGTGCAATATTTGAGGCGTAGTGTCACTACTCGGCATTAAGTTCCGAGGTGCTAATATGGGCACTGCCCGTTGAGGCAATGTTTACCGAGTCGGCGCTGCCTCGATAGCGTATCTTACCACTGCCCGTAGAGTGTATCTCCAGCTTTTTGCACGACACCCTCAGGTCGGTATTCTCAATGCCCGTAGAGTTCTGCTCGATGTGCGCAGCCGAGGTCTCACCCTTAGTGAGAAGAAAACCTGTATTCGATAGCATAAGCATAGAGGTGTCGTGGCGCTTGAGATTGTTGGTCATAGTACCTGTGTTGTAGTACTCAATCTTTGTCTTTGCCACGATAGCCTCGCCAGTGATGCCCAACGTGCCTGTGTTAGCTATCATAGCCCAGTTGTCGAAGGTGCTATTCTCGAGGTGGAGAACCATATCCGAGGTGTTGAGGATGCGACGTATTGACGACGAGGGTATGCTAACGCGGATGGGGCGTTTTTCGCTAACAGGGAAGTCGCGTCTGCTCTTAACCGTCGACTTCTCGCGCTTGATAATCAGCGCACTATCCTTCTTATCTACAAATATGTCGATATACTCCTCGGCATCTGCGGGGTAGCTGACGTCAATGGTGTCGCTGCCTGAGGCGGTGATAGTTATGTGCGTGGGTATCGTGGCGTGTACCTCCTTAAGCTCGGCAAACGTGAGCGTCATACTCTTATAGTCGGCATCCTGGGCCGAGAGTGAAAATAGCGATGCCATTATCAGGGCGATAGATAGTGATATGCGTTTCATAATCTTCATAAATTTTTTACTGTTGATAGTTGTTGTCGTTTAGCTGTTACTTATCGTCACGCTCCTCGCGATATATCGTTTGGGCATAGACCGCGAGCGTTGAGCCAGTGGCGATTATCGTGTATATACGCTTGGGATTGGTCCACACGGCGGTAATCTGTCGCGCGTTGGAGTTCCTATTCTCCTCCCAGCCGTCGGCACTCTCTCTCTCGGCATCGAAGGCTTCAAGAAACTCCTTGCTCAATGCTCTATTGCCCGTTGATCTTAGCTCCCTAACACGCTTGATAATCTCGCCACTCTCCGCATCGCGCTTGACGGCCATACGATAGACCGTGGTACCGCCATTGAGCTCGCGGTTGAGAAGCTCATCGATGCGCTCCTGAGCTTGGCATTCGATGGCGGCGATAGCCACCATTGCCACAATAATCAGTAGTCGTTTCATATTCGTGTAATTTTTAGTTGTCTGATGGATATTTAGAGTACTCTTTTTCGTTGTTTAGTCAGCCAGGGCTAATAGCGAGTCGGCGTGGCGCTCCATCTCGTCGGCACGCATTAGAAGCGTCTCGATATCATCCTCGATGTCGTCGAGGTTGTCGCAATAGACGCCCCCCTCGATGACGTAGCTTCCCTCGTATATATCTACTATATCTACATCTGCGCTGCGCTCTGGCACAAGCCACACCATAAGTGCTATGGCTGCGGCTATGCTCCCCGTCGCAATCCACCACTTTGCGCGGTGGCTGCGGCGCGGTTGTGGGGCGGGCTTTGGTAGCCTATCCTCTGGCATACCGTCACCATACCAGGCAAACATAGCCTTTAGGTCGTGCCACTCTCGAGGTAGGTCATCGCTGGCAAAGTAGTCGTATAGCTCTCGCTCCTCGGCCAACGTTGTGCGGCCATCGAGGAACTTGTTGATTAACGCTTTGATATCTGCTCTATGCTTCATCGTTGTTGTGTTTAAATCGTTGTAGTATGGCGCGTCGTGCGCGGCTAAGGTTTTGGTATACAGCATCTATGCTCATATTGGCTATGCGAGCTATATCGTCGGTCTCCATCTCTTCGATATGCCTTAGACGCAAGATCATCTGCTGCTTTGAGGGTAGTAGGTCGATGGCGCGTAGCAGACTCTTTATAGCCTCTTCCTTAAGCTCCGAGTCGGGCGGAGCATCGCCCTCGTAGTCGTCGCGCAACGTAAGCGTAGGGTGGCGACGTTGTGAGCGTAGATAGTTGAGCGATATATGTCTCACTACAACCTTGGCTAATGCCTCCACCGAGTGATATTTCGCTAAGTCGTGGCGCATAGCGTAGAGCTTTAGCAGCGTCTCCTGCACCGCATCCTCGGCATCGTCACGATGTCGAAGTAGGCGGCAGGCGATAGCCAAAAGCTCATCGCGGCATTCTCGGGCGAATATTTCAAATTCGTGGTTGTTCATATTATCGTTTGCGCTTCTACCCTTATGACACCAAAGATGCAAATTTCTGACGTCATCGCCAAAAAAATCGTCAAATATATGCTCGGTAGTGCCTTGTGGTGAAAATAATGTGAAAAAATTTGGTTTTCGAAGGGGGATTTTGTAACTTTGTTGTGTTTTACGTGCGTATGCATAGCGTGTGCGCGATGCGTGGGTGCGGAAAATAGGTGCAACGAAAATGAGTGAGAATAACACAAGATATTAAATATCACACACTTAAAAACAATTAAATCTAAATCAACTATGGCTAATACCAAAGAAAAGTTGTTCACGGAGTTCCCACCGGTGTCTACCGAGCAGTGGGAGGCCGTAATCACAACTGACCTTAAGGGCGCAGATTACGAGCGCAAATTGGTATGGAAGACCGGAGAGGGTTTCAACGTACGTCCTTACTATCGTGCTGAGAACCTCGCAGAGGTAGAGTACCTCGGTGCTGAGGCCGGTCAGTTCCCTTATGTACGCGGTGTCTCTAAGGACAACACTTGGCGCGTGCATCAGACTATCTCAGTAGAGTGCGCCGCAAAGGCTAACGAGGAGGCTCTTATGCTCCTCAACTCAGGCGTTGACTCTTTGGGCTTCTGCTTCTGCGACGCTTGCGCTTGCGAGGTAGACGTCGACGCTCTGTTGAAGGATATCGTTCCTACGGCTGTTGAGCTCACGTTCTGCAACACAAACGTTAAGAGTCTTGCAGCTCTTGCTGAGAAGGTTTTGGCAAAGTATGCCGACGTAGAGAAGGATGCTCTCCGCATCAACTTCTGCTTCGACCCTATTATGCGCAACCTCTCTGAGGAGGGCGAGTTCTGCTGCGGCACAGGCGACGAGTGCTTCGACACAATCGCAAAGTTTATCAAGGCTACTGCAGAGTATAAGCACGTACGCGTGGTTAACGTTGCAGGTGCTCTCTTCTCGAACGCAGGTTCTACCATCGTCGAGGAGCTTGGCTTTACCCTCGCAGCTGCTCACGAGTATATCGTGAAACTTATGGATCGCGGCCTCTCAATCGACGAGGTGGCTCGTAAGATTCGTTTCACATTCGCCGTAACATCGAACTACTTCCTCGAGATGGCTAAGTTCCGTGCTGCACGTCTTTTGTGGGCTAACATCGTTAAGGCTTACAATCCTGAGAAGAACTGCTCTTGCAAGATGCGTGCTCACGCCGTAACATCTACTTGGAACCAGACTGTTTACGATCCATACGTAAATATGCTCCGTGGTACTACCGAGGCTATGTCGGCAGCTATCGCAGGTGTACACTCTTTGGAGGTACGTCCTTTCGACTACGCTTTCGAGGCTCCAACCGAGTTCTCTAAGCGTATCGCTCGCAACACTCAGCTTCTCCTTAAGCACGAGTCACACTTCGACCAGGTTATCGACCCTGCAGGTGGTTCGTACTATATCGAGACGCTCACCAAGAGCATCGCTAATGAGGCGTGGGCTCTCTTCCGCGAGGTTGAGGAGAAGGGTGGCTACATCGCAGCCTTCAACGAGGGCTTCGTTGTTGAGCGCGTGAAGGCTTCGGCTGCTGCTAAGGATAAGAGCATCGCTACACGTCGCCTCATCTTGCTCGGCGCTAACCAGTATCCTAACTTTACGGAGGTTGCCGACGAGGCTATCTGCGAGTGCTGCGTAAATCGCGAGGTTAAGGAGGGCAACGTGCTTGTTCCTTATCGTGGTGCTATGGCATTTGAGGCTATGCGTCTCAAGGTAGACCGCTCGGGTAAGGCACCTAAGGCATTTATGCTTACTTGCGGTACTCTGGGTATGGCACGTGCACGTGCACAGTTCTCTTGCAACTTCTTCGCTTGCGCAGGTATCCGTGTTGAGGATAACACCTTCTTCAAGTCTGTTGAGGAGGGCGTAGAGGCAGCGTTGGCTTCTAAGGCCGAGATCGTTGTAGTATGTGCTTCTGACGACGACTACGCTACTGTAGCACCTCGCGTTAAGGAGCTCTTGGGCGATAAGGCTATCTTGGTAGTAGCAGGTGCTCCTGCGTGCGCACCAGAGCTCGAGGCTCAGGGTATCACTAACTTCATCAACGTTAAGAGCAACGTATTGGAGACTTTGAAGGATTACTTAAACAAGTTGGGCATTTAATCGATTATAAGCTATGAGAGCAAAATTTTCAGATTTAGAATATAAGGCTGCAGCCGCTGAGTGCTGCACCAAGCAGGCTGCTCCCAAGGAGGATTGGTTGACTGCCGAGCGTATCGCCGTAAAGGAGAACTATACCGCCGAGGACCTCGAGGGTATGGAGCACTTGAACTATGCTGCTGGTATCGCGCCATTCCTTCGCGGCCCATACTCTACAATGTATGTTATGCGTCCTTGGACTATCCGTCAGTACGCAGGTTTCTCTACTGCCGAGGAGTCTAACGCATTCTACCGCCGTAACCTTGCAGCAGGTCAGAAGGGTCTCTCTGTTGCCTTCGACCTTGCAACACACCGTGGCTACGATGCTGACCACCCACGTGTAGTAGGTGATGTTGGTAAGGCTGGTGTATCTATCTGCTCGGTTGAGGATATGAAGGTTCTCTTCAACGGTATTCCACTCGACCAGATGTCAGTATCTATGACTATGAACGGTGCAGTACTTCCAGTATTGGCATTCTACATCGTTGCAGGTCTCGAGCAGGGCTGTACTCTCGATCAGCTCGCTGGTACTATCCAGAACGATATCCTCAAGGAGTTTATGGTGCGTAATACCTATATCTACCCACCAGAGTTCTCTATGAAGATTATTGCCGATATCTTCGAGTACACCTCTAAGAATATGCCTAAGTTCAACTCGATCTCTATCTCGGGTTACCATATGCAGGAGGCAGGTGCTACAGCCGATATCGAGCTTGCATATACCCTTGCTGACGGTCTTGAGTATCTCCGCGCAGGTATCAACGCAGGTATGTCTATCGACGCCTTCGCACCACGCTTGTCATTCTTCTGGGCTATCGGTATGAACCACTTTATGGAGATTGCTAAGATGCGTGCTGCACGTCTTCTCTGGGCTAAGATTGTTAAGCAGTTTGAGCCTAAGAATCCTAAGTCATTGGCGTTGCGTACACACTCACAGACCTCAGGTTGGTCACTTACCGAGCAGGATCCATTTAACAACGTAGCACGTACAGCTATCGAGGCTATGGGCGCAGCTCTGGGTCACACCCAGTCATTGCACACCAACGCTCTCGACGAGGCTATCGCTCTTCCAACCGACTTCTCGGCACGTATCGCACGTAACACCCAGATTTACATCCAGGAGGAGACTAACGTATGCCGCTCGGCCGATCCTTGGGCAGGTTCATACTATGTTGAGGCTCTTACTCACGAGATTGCTCACAAGGCGTGGGCTCACATCCAGGAGATCGAGCAGCTCGGTGGTATGGCTAAGGCTATCGAGACAGGTATTCCTAAGCTCCGTATCGAGGAGGCTGCTGCACGTAAGCAGGCTCGTATCGACTCGGGCGTCGAGACTATCATCGGTGTTAACCGCTACCGTCTCGAGAAGGAGGCACCTATCGACATCCTCGCTGTGGACAACACCGCAGTACGCGAGAGCCAGGTTAAGCGTCTCCAGGAGCTTCGTGCTAACCGCGACAACGCAGCTGTAGAGAAGGCATTGGCTGCTATCACCGAGTGCGTGCGCACAGGTGAGGGTAACCTCCTTGCTTTGGCTGTTGAGGCTGCTAAGGTACGTGCTTCACTCGGTGAGATCTCTGACGCTTGCGAGAAGATTGTTGGCCGCTACAAGGCAGTTATTCGTCTAAACTCAGGAGTATATTCAGCAGAGGTGAAATCAGATTCAGCATTTGACAAGGCAAAGCCGATGTGTGCTGACTTTGCTAAGCAGGAGGGTCGTCAGCCCCGTATTATGATTGCTAAGTTGGGCCAGGATGGTCACGACCGTGGTGCTAAGGTTGTAGCTACGGGTTATGCCGACATAGGCTTCGACGTAGATATGGGCCCATTGTTCCAGACTCCAGAGGAGGCTGCTAAGCAGGCTGTCGAGAACGACGTTCACGTTGTCGGCGTATCGTCGCTTGCGGCAGGTCACCTCACCCTTGTGCCTCAGATTATCGCTGAGCTTAAGAAGCTCGGTCGCGAGGATATCGTGGTTGTAGTAGGTGGTGTTATCCCAGCTCAGGACTACGATCAGCTCTACAAGGATGGTGCTGCGGCAATCTTCGGCCCTGGTACTCCAGTAGCTACTGCAGCGATTAAGATTCTTGAGATTCTCAACTCTTAATTTGTTGTGAAAAGGGGTCATCTGCGACCTCTCAATCATTGCCCCGAATGGGAAATACTTCAAGTATGTCCCGTATATCGAGTTGCTGGGATTAACAATCTCGGCAACTCTTTGTTATATAGGTGATTAGTTGATTTTAGTAGGCATAGAATATATAACGATTAAACCTTTTTTAAGGTGTGATTCTATACTTCTATGTAGGCTTCTATGTAGGTAGATTTGGACCTTACGAAGTCAAATTAAAGTACTAATATCAACTAATTTACTTTTATCTCCTGAAATTTATAGTATGGGAAAAATATAATATGTATATTCTTCTTCCTATAATATATAGACTCTGAGTAAAGATAGTTTACTCGTTGAGATAGAACGATTATGTCAATATCAGAATAATTTAAGGCAGATTTTGTAGCATAGCTCCCAGTTATCATTATACCATCAGCCTTTCCAACTAAGTCTGAAAATTTATAGTAATTCCCTGATAAAAGTTGTTCTATATCTAGAACATGTTTCATAACTGAAAACTATTTGATGATATAAGCGCTTGGCCAAAGTTAAATTTAACCCACTCAAGCACTTATTAACATTGCTATAAATTACATAATCTTATATTAGTAAGACATAAATGTAACACATTTTTACATAAATCGCTTACAGTTGTACTTACTCTATTTTACAAGATACTTGTCCCTTTGGAAATAATATAGTTCTCGTAATATAATTAACAATATCGCCATACATAGGATCCCAGCTTATAATGCCATTATTATTGACATCCTTTTGATATTTTCTTGCCAAATACTCATAGGCTGCGATAACCTTATTTTGGTAAATTATATGTCTCTTAGAGAAAATTTTATATTCATGCTCGGTTAAATTGTGTTTCAAAGTGGAAGTAATATCCATAAGCATTAAGTAAATGCAATCCTCTGATTTATTAAGAACATATTCTCTAAATGCCTTATTAAACGATTCTATATTTCCTATGCATGGTCGTTCAACAACAAGTTTTTTAAGATCTTTTTTTAGTTGTTTGCAAATAGATTCATTATGAATAATGGAATTCACATAATCAATAAAGTTGTTAATAGCCGATTCTACATCTTGATCGTAGAAATAGATAAAGTCATAATTATCCTTCAATAGCGATATCGCTTGATTGTCGTCATATATCTGATAGAGCATATTATGTGTGCCTCTATGGTATAGTGCATTTCGTATTTCTGTTAAATAAGCTTCATAATACACATCTAAAGATTCGGCATTATAGATCTTTGTTAACAACTCTTCCAATGTTTCATACGCATTACCATCCTTGTCTATAAACGAAATGCTATCGCCACGTTTTATGCCCAAATACTCATTGTTGTATTTTTGGGTAGGTGTTGGAGCAAAGAAAAAGCAACTGTCATTCGATAGAATCGTGTGCTTAAAATCTGAAATATTAAGTATCGGTGCTTCTCTTAATTGTCGGGTGCAATATTCCCCTTTATAATATTCCGCACCAATTCGATTATTATGAACAAATGTTTTATTTTCTGTAACCACATAGTAATCATGACCTTCGCCACAATTGAACGCATCCATAAGATAACTATGAAAGTTAAAAGGAGTATATACTACTATAGGCACCCTTTTCGCGCTTATAGTATGATTGGTCTGAGCGAATAATAAATTAGGAATAAGACATATAATAACAAAAATGAAGTATCCTGTATTTTTCATATTAAAACCTTTGTTTTTGAAGAAATTATAAATTATTAATTCCTAAGATAGTCCAAAGTAATCATATTAGGAATAATTTCATCACACTTATGCAAATATACGAAATATTATTCACAAAGCAAAGGGGTGTGAGGTATCGCATTTCATATAGTATCTTTGAAGCTATATGTCTTGAGCTTCTGCACTCTACATAGTTAATATTGTACGATACAATATTAATCAATGTTAATAGGCATGCAATGAAACCAGAGTAGGGTATTATGTATCCTACTCTGGTTTTGTCTTTGTCTAGATGATAACATTTGTATTATATGTTAGTTATCAACTATTTAGCAATATACTAGTGTATATATATTGGAGAACACTATATTTAGATAGTACTCTATATCTTATGTATGTTTCTATGTATTTTTTGCTAGAATCAACTATTAAAGTATTCTGATTATCAGTGTATTAATAAATAAACACCTATATCCTTCAAGTATGTCCCATCCGGGGCAATTTCTTTATCGAGGCCACATCTAATCCCTTTTGACAACAAATTGGGCTGTGAAAAGTCGCAATCTGCGGCACATCCCAAAAAGTAAGACCCCTCGGGATAGTACCTGAAGTACTGCCCGAAGGGTCTGCTTTTGCGAAAGGGCAGTCTCAAACTCTACTCCTCGCTACCCAATGCACGGGAGTGGCGATGCACCTCCCATAGGCGTAGCGAGAGCGACACTAACGACACGCCATAGGCGATAAAGCCTACAGCTACGAAGATAAGTACAGTCTCGGCACTTAGCGTCGTAGGCATCCATACGATCGCTATGCCCAGGGCGATAAGCACGCCGCCATAGAGGATAATCCACCCGGCGTCGCGGCGACCATAGCTACGTAGGTCGAAGCCCTGGGTAAGCGTGGCACATCCTCGATACATAAGCCAGAACCCCAACAGCAGGGGCATTGCAACGCCCGAAAGTAGGGGGTTAAACAGAAGCACTACGCCGATGATTATATCGGCGAGCGAGGCTAAGACGAGCCACACGCGGCGTACAAAGTAGTTGCGCGAACTGAAACTCTGCACCAGACCCATAACCCCCGAGAAGAGGATGCCCAGGCCGAGGAGCAGGGCTAAGGTGTAGTAGCTCGCCGAGGGGCGTAGCATAATGATAAAGCCGATGGCTACAACAACGACGCCCGAGAGTAGCGACAGCCACCAACGGCGAATGAGAAACTCGGTCTTTTCGTAGATTTCGTTATCCATAACTTGATGATTTATTTCCAGCAACGTTACTCAACAATCGTGCTAATCGAGTTCGACACTTAATCGAGCATCGTACATATACCTATTAATATATAATATATAGGGTATAGCACGCTTTAGCCTAAATAGTTTGTTCGGGTCGAGGTTTTTGTGCAAATAATTTGCAATCTTCGTTTTTTATCTTTAAATTTGTGAAAAAGATAGTTACATCTTTCGACAGTTGATAATAATCATGTTATAAAGGGGCGTGTTTTCCCTCTTTGAGGTAGGACGATACTCCGCGCTCGTCAATGTTGCACCCTGCATTTGGAGTTGGCAGGATTAATATCTATTAGCCTATGAAAAAGTTAATGTTAATGGCCATTGCTATTATGGCTTGTATGAGCGTAGGTGCTCAGGATTATTTCGAAGGTGTGGTTACTGCACGTAGCTTCGAGAAACATAGTAAGTTAACCATTAAGTTCTCACAGGGTACGCTTATGAACGGCGCGCGTGACGCTAAGTTGTATGTCAAAGAGAATAAGATGGCAGTGGTAGACGACTATACAAATATTACTACCATTTACGACCCAAGTAAGGGAAAGGTGTTCTTCGTATTCAACAATATCAATCAGGTGATCGATATGCCTACTCAGAATATGCTCAATAATATGAGTGGCGCCTTGGTACCCCAGCCTACCGACACGTATATAGATGTCTTAGGTATGAAGTGTCGCTTGTATGAGGCAAGCAAGGATGGCGAGGAGTCGGGCGCTAAGATTAAGCAGAATATCCAGGTACTCATCTGCGAGGAGCTTGGTGTGCACCCCGACTTGGCACCATACGTGTCGCAGAGTACCGGATTGCCATACCTCGGTGTTAAGTACGTTGTAGATACCAACACATCTGTGCCACCACTGATTCAGATGAATAGCTTTATTGCTTACGATGTGCAGGATGTGCAGCGTGTAGCGGTTGATGACTCTATATTTGTGGTGCCAGCAGATTACAAGGTTGTTGATAGCGCCGACACTAAGAAGATGCTTGGTGTATATAAGGCCAATGCTAAGGCTATAAAGAAGCTCAAAAAGGAGAAGCCTAATGAGGAGGTCGCAGAGATTAAGTTCGATATCAATGAGGACTGGGATTTCTAATATTATGACGGCGTTGCTACTCTGCCTGCCCCTACTTTGTGGGCGGGCAGAGGCGCAGCAGCCTGATGTCGAAGAGTATCGACGTAGCTCGCTCTACTCGCTACTCATTGCCCACCCAGAGTTTCGCTATGGCGAGGAGATAAGCCAGGTGTTCCATACCATACCTATCCCCGAAAAGTTTAATGACCACAACCTAAATAGGCGTGTGCTCAATTCGCTGGTGTACAATAAGAAGGGTAAGGACGAGCCTCTGTACATCTCAAACTTTTTAGATAAGAATGCCATTGCTCGACGTCTTGTGGCTAAGTGGTATAATCGTGATAAGGCCACTGGAGCATTTGATATGTCGTTAATCTCGGAGCGAGGTTATTACGATGCCTCGTTTGGCGATGTACAGGCTTCGATGGCCACTATTCGAGGCCTTGCACAACTTGCGGATGCTGGTGAGGAGCTTGTGCAGAACACCTTTGTGCTTGTCAACGACATCTACTATGTCGACAAGGAGGTGCAGGCGCAGAAGTGGAGCTTTGCGCTGGATGTTCTCGGAGCTGTGGCCGACGGTATAATGGGTACTGAGACGGGACTGCGTGATGTAGCCTCAATAGTTAAGGATATCGAGGGTTTTCGAGTCGTTGTAGTGTCGCACCTCTATCGTCTGAATTTCTCGGAAGATGTGATGTGGGAGTTCTACGAGAAGTACTACTTCGACAAGGAGAATATCGACCCGGATAGACGTACTCAGTTTGATGCTCTAACAGGCCTCTTTAAGCTCGAGTATGTCGATTCGCAGGTTGTGTCGAGTGGTAAGACATCGATTAAGGGTGTGAATACCGATACTCCTGACCAGATGATTCGTAAGGTATGTACACGAGCTATCGATAAGTCTATTGTCGAGCTACAGCGTGCCAATGAGATCTTCCGAGTGAAGATGCCGCTCTACACTACAACTCCTGCTATCACGGCTAAGATAGGTATGAAGGAGGGTGTTACCGAGAGCTCGCGCTACGAGGTGCTACTACCTAAGGAGGATGAGGATGGACGCACTAAGTATGAGCGCCAAGGCATAATACGCCCTATTAAGGGTAAGGTGTGGGACAATCGTTATATGTCTGTTGAGGAGCTGGCCGAAAATGCTACGCTTGATGTCACCACCTTCGAGGTTGTTAGTGGCTGCAAAAATATAGCGCCAGGTATGCTTATCCGCGAGATATTCTAACTCCGAAAGCTTTTGCACGCGAGCCTTTGCTATCTCATTTATTTTACGTACCTTCGTCGTCGGAATTGAAAAACTTAAGCTAAAGAGTATGAAACAACTATCTCGTATTGCATTTGTCGCATTGACAATGATACTTATGATTTCGGAGCTATATGCCCGAGAGCTTAACGTCGTGCCAGAGCCTGCGTACGTCGACCTCGAGGCCGAGGGCGACTATCTGGTGACCGAAAAGACTCGCATAATCGTCGTCGACGAGATGTGGAACCCTGCGGAGCGTTTCGCCGAGGATATGATGGCCCACTTTGGCTCGGAGAGACCTATGCGCCTAACGAAGCACGGAAACAAAGGCATTAAGGTGCGCACCGACAGCTGTATCGCTGCCGAGGGCTACGAGATGACCGTATCGTGCGATGGCATACTTATCATCGGTGGCGACGAGGCGGGCGTATACTACGGCCTGCAGACCCTACGCCAGATATTGGTGACCAACGAGGGACGTGTGCCCTATGGCTTTATCGCCGATGAGCCTTCGTTTAGCTATCGTGGTGCACATCTCGACGTGGCACGTCACTTCTTCTCGGTTGAAGATGTTAAGACCTATATCGATATCCTCGCAGCGCACAAACTCAACCGCCTGCACTGGCACCTCACCGACGACCAGGGCTGGCGCATAGAGATTAAGGCCTACCCCGAGCTTACGGAGCTGGGTTCGATGCGTAAGGAGACGCTCGTAGGTCACGGCCTTGAGCCAAAGTGGTGGGATGGCACGCCATATGGTGGCTACTACACTCAAGAGGAGATTCGCGACGTTGTGAAGTATGCAGCCGAGCGATATATAACCATTATCCCCGAGATTGAGATGCCTGGTCACGCACAAGCGGCTCTCCACGCACTGCCCTGGCTCGGATGTAACGAGCAGAAGGTCGAGGTGTGGACTATGTGGGGTGTGACGCCCGAGGTAATGTGTGCTGGCAAGGAGACGACATACACCTTCCTCGAGAATGTACTTAAGGAGGTTATCGAGCTCTTCCCCTCGGAGCTTATCCATATAGGTGGCGACGAGTGTCCTAAGGATCGCTGGAAGGAGTGTGAGCACTGCCAGGCGATGATGAAGGCACAGGGTCTTGAGAATGAGGAGCAGTTGCAGGGCTACCTTGTGGCGCGCATAGAGCAGTTCCTTATCAAGAATGGCCGCCGTATGATTGGCTGGGACGAGATTCTCGATGGTGGCGTTACGGAGACAGCTACTGTGATGTCGTGGCGAGGTATCAAGGGAGGCATCTACGCTGCCGAGCGTGGCAACGACGTGGTTATGACACCTATGAAGCTCTGTTACCTGAACTTCTACCAGACTGAGAGCCGCGAGGGTGAGGGTCTGCAAATCGGTGGCCACATACCATTCGAGATGATCTACGCCTGGGACCCATATGAGGGTATGAGCGACGAGGCTAAGAGACATATTATCGGCGTTCAGTGCAATATGTGGAGCGAGTATCTCAAGAGTATGGATTGGGTTGAGGTTATGCTTCTGCCACGCCTCGGTGCTATGTGCGAGGTGCAGTGGGCCGTAGACCGTCGTGATGAGAGTACCATACGTCGCAAGATGGAGTCTATGCGCAAGTTCTACGAAGCGTGTGGTTGGAGATGTGCTCCATATTATTTTGATGGCCGCAAGTAATTTGTTGTGAAAAGGGGGCATTCTTGGCCCATCCCAAAAAGTAGACTACCGCAGGCTGTACGTTATAGTACTATCCTGCGGTAGTCTCTTTTGCGATAGACCAAGCCTAACCCCTTTTGACAACAAATTTGCCGTGAAAAGGGGCCATCTGCGCCCTCTCAATCATTGTCCCGAATGGGAAATACTTCGAGTATGTCCCATCCGTGGCAATCTCTTTATAGAGGTCACATCTACCCCCTTTTGACAACAAATTCGGTTGTACTACCCATCGACGGCATTTTTGCCGAGCGTTGTATCTACTACCTTTTGACAACAAATTTGCCGTGAAAAGGGGCCATCTGCGCCCTCTCAATCATTGCCCCGAATGGGAAATACGCATAGTATGTCCCATCCGTGGCAATCTCTTTATCGAGGTCACATCTAACCCCTTTTGACAACAAATTGGGGTAGTGCTGTCCCGAGCCTACAGCTTGCGTGTGTTTTTTTAGAGACTACAGAGACGAAAGAGACGCAGAGACCACAGAGAACAGTAAGGTTTGTGCGTTAATGCGTTTTCGCTGGCGCGTGTGTTTTTTAGAGACTACAGAGACGAAAGTGACGCAGAGAAATTAGAGACCACAGAGACCACAGAGACGCAGGGACAACAGAGAAAGATGATACCCAACTTCGTTGTTGTCTCTCTCGTCCCTTCCGTCCCTTTCGTCCCTCTTGTCTCTTTCGTCTCTTCGTCTCTCTTGTTCAATGACAACGATACAATTACACAGACTATTCAGCTTTCAAGATTCACCAACTTACCTAAACCATTTAACACTAAGTTTAACTAAAAAAGGGGATGACTAAAAAGTAAATTTGTCATCCCCTTTTTGCCAAGAGGTTGAATAAAAAGATGTAGTTTTAGGCCTGCGATGCCCGAAAAAGCGGAGTTTACTGAGCGTAAATGAGCATTTTGAGGGCGAGCATAACGACAAAATACACTTTTTATTCAGCCTCTTTTTGCTCTCTGAGGTGATAATGGCTTAGATCGAGATATTTAGAATCTCGAGCTTGAGAATGCCAGCAGGAACCTGCACCTCAACAACATCGCCGACCTTCTTACCAAGCAGGGCCTTAGCGATAGGCGTACCAATAGCAATCTTACCCTCGCGAAGGTTGGCCTCGTTCTCCGATACGATTATATACTCAACCTCGCGGCGAACGTTGTGGTTGAGCAACTTCACGCGGCTAAGAATCTGGACCTTAGAGGTGTCAATCTTCGTCTCGTCGATAATACGCGCCTTAGTGAGTGTCTGCTCGAGGTTAGCGATTCGCATCTCCAAAAGGCCCTGGGCCTCGCGTGCTGCGTCGTACTCGGCGTTCTCCGAGAGGTCGCCCTTGTCGCGAGCCTCGGCGATAGCAGCAGCGGCGGCAGGACGCTCTACAGAGATAAGGTGGTTAAGCTCCTCCTTAAGTTTGTTCATTCCCTCAGCTGTGAGGTAGATAATTTCGTTGCTCATAACTTTTATATTTAATTTTTAATATTTTACATCTACACTTATGCCTTATTTAGCATTGAGGTATATACTCTTGGAGATACAAAAAAATAATGAATCCTAATCCTCGACAGATTAGAATCCTATCCTATCCTGATACATACTCGTTGCCTCTAAATAGCAGTACAAAGGTAGGCTAAATTTATTTAATAGCCAAATTTTTTGGCATAAAGTGTGCCGTAGCTTCGGTGTTAACTGATTTGCTATGCCTATGACGAGCCGAAATCACTCCAACCGTACAGCCTTAGAGCTGCTGACCACGCCTCAATCCATATTTTGTGCCATAATACGCGATATTCAGCGGGCCAGACGCGTCATCGATATGGAGTTCTATATCTTCGAGGAGGATAACGTTGGTCGTGCCTTTGTCGAGCTTCTCCTGCGCAAGGCACGACAGGGTGTTGCGGTGCGTATGCTACTCGATGGCTTTGGCTCGCGCAACGTGTCGCGCAGGACTCTCGACAGACTCTTAGCCTCGGGCGTCGATGTGCGTACCTCGCAATTTGTTAGCAACTGCCGTAATCACAGAAAGATAGTGGTTGTCGATGACTTGGTGGCCTATACGGGAGGTGTAAACATTGCCGATAGATATGTCTCGGGGAGTAGCCTCGGCCTTTGGCACGATGTAGTGCTGCGCATCTCGGGGAGTGCAGTGCAGGGACTAAGTCGTATATTAGACTACGACAGCCTGCGTATCGAGGGCGTAGATTCTGAGTTAGTTGTTCAGAACGATTCGCACATCGCACTCTATGTATCAGAGATGCAGCAGGGTAGAGCTATGGAGCTGCTACTTAGGTCTATAGCCGAATCGGCGCACAACCAGATAGTGATAACTACGCCCTATCTATTTCCGTCGTCAGATATGTTGGAACTGTTGGCCTCGGCGGTAAGGCGTGGCGTTGAGGTTAGGGTCGTAGTGCCTACGCGCTCCGATGTGGCGGTGTTGGATGCTGTAATGCCGACATATGTAGCCGAGGCGATTGAGGCGGGTATAGATGTCAGGCAGGTATCAGGAGCTTTTGTCCACGCCAAGATGGCTCTTATCGATGGGGCGCGTCTGGTGGTGGGCAGTGCAAACCTCGACGCGCGGAGCTTGAGGCTTAATAGCGAGTTGATGGTTGAGACTGACGATAGTGGTGTGTGTAGCGCAGCGAATAAGTTTATAGAGTCGCTATGTGCCGATAGGACCCCTGTCAAACGTGTCCCGAGGGTGGGGTTGGTGTCACGATTATTGGCCCGTGTGCTTAGTCCGTTGCTGTAATTTTAGCTACGTGTGTGTAATAATTGTGGTGCTGAGAGCGTTGTCTTACCAAAGAGAAAATATTTTAATAAAAATTTTTAAATATTCGTGTGAAAATTTTCACAGAATCAAAAAATAGTTATACCTTTGCAACGTTTTCGTGATTACGGAGGCACGTATTAAGGTTGTCGAGGTATGAGCGAAGTGATAAATAGAAGAATAGAATAAATATAGGTATAATTAATAACTAAAAGTAACACTATGGCAACAATTGATTTATCAAAGTACGGTATTACCGACGTTAAGGAGGTTGTCTACAACCCTTCGTATGAGACTCTCTTCGAGGAGGAGACTAAGGCTGGTCTTACGGGCTTCGACAAGGGTGTTGTAACCGAGATGGGCGCTGTGAACGTGATGACTGGTGTATACACTGGCCGTTCGCCTAAGGATAAGTTCTTTGTAATGGACGATACTACTCGCGACACTATCTGGTGGACCTCAGAGGAGTATAAGAACGATAATAAGCCAGTATCGCAGGAGACTTGGAACGAGCTTAAGGCCTTGGCAAGCAAGGAGCTCTCGTCTAAGAAGCTCTACGTTATGGATACCTTCTGCGGTGCTAACGAGAACACTCGCCTTAAGATACGCTTCATTATGGAGGTAGCTTGGCAGGCACACTTCGTTAAGAATATGTTTATCCGTCCTACTGAGGAGGAGCTTGCTAACTATGGCGAGCCTGACTTCGTAGTGCTCAACGCTTCGAAGGCTAAGGTAGAGAACTACAAGGAGCTCGGTCTTAACTCTGAGACTGCCGTAGTATTCAACCTCACTGAGAAGATGCAGGTAATCATCAACACTTGGTATGGTGGCGAGATGAAGAAGGGTATGTTCTCTTATATGAACTACCTCCTCCCATTGAAGGGTATCGCTTCAATGCACTGCTCGGCTAATACCAACAAGGATGGCGAGACTGCTATCTTCTTCGGCCTCTCGGGTACTGGTAAGACTACGCTCTCGACAGATCCTAAGCGCGAGCTTATCGGCGATGACGAGCACGGTTGGGACGACGACGGTATCTTCAACTTCGAGGGCGGCTGCTATGCTAAGGTTATCAACCTCTCGAAGGAGAACGAACCAGATATCTGGAACGCTATCCGCCGCGATGCTCTGCTCGAGAACGTTACCGTAGATGAGAATGGTAAGATTGACTTTACAGATAAGTCGGTTACGGAGAATACTCGCGTATCTTATCCTATCTACCACATCAACAACATCGTGAAGCCTATCTCGAAGGCTCCAGCAGCGAAGAAGGTTATCTTCCTCTCGGCAGATGCTTTCGGCGTATTGCCTCCAGTATCGGTACTTACTCCAGAGCAGACTAAGTACTACTTCCTCTCGGGCTTTACCGCTAAGCTCGCAGGTACTGAGCGTGGTATCACCGAGCCTACACCTACCTTCTCGGCTTGCTTCGGTGCAGCGTTCCTCTCGCTCCACCCAACAAAGTACGGCGAGGAGCTCGTTAAGCGTATGCAGGCTTCAGGCGCTACAGCATACCTTGTAAACACTGGTTGGAATGGTACTGGCAAGCGTATCTCTATCAAGGATACACGTGGTATCATCGACGCTATCCTCGATGGCTCGATCGACACTGCAGCGACTAAGCAGATTCCTATCTTCGACTTCAAGGTGCCTACAGCTCTTCCAGGCGTAGACCCAGCTATCCTCGATCCACGCGATACGTATGCTAACGTTGAGGACTGGAACGCTAAGGCCGAGGACCTCGCAGGTCGCTTCATCAAGAACTTCTCGAAGTTCACAACTAACGAGGAGGGTAAGGCTTTGGTGGCAGCTGGTCCACAGCTTAAGTAATCCTCTTTGGATGACTCTTAGGGAGGCTGAATAAAAAGTGTATTTTGTCGTTACGCTCGCCCTCAAAATGCTCATTTACGCTTAGTAAACTCCGCTTTTTCGGGCTTCGCAAGCCTAAAACTACATCTTTTTATTCAACCTCATAACAAAAGCAGGGATGACTAATTTACTTTTTAGTCATCCCCTTTTTGTCACTATGTCAATGACGATGCGATGTATGAAGGGCTCCTTGCCGTAGGGCGATTATATATAGAATTGTGATTTTTTTGTTGAAAAGTTTGCTTTTTTAGAAAAAAATCCTTATATTTGTTATTCGAATAACAGTTCTGTAGTATATTGTAGGACTGTGGCAACAGAGATAAAACCTAAAAACTAACTATATTAACCTTTGTGAAATTATGGCAAAGACCCTTAAAATTCGCGATCTTACGTTGCGTGACGGACAGCAGTCATCATTCGCAACACGTATGACACAGCAGCAGGTAGACCGCTGCCTTCCTTTCTATAAGGATGCTGGCTTCTATGCTATGGAGGTATGGGGCGGTGCTGTGCCCGACTCAGTAATGCGTTACCTTAACGAGAATCCCTGGACTCGTCTCGAGACCATCAAGAGGGCTGTTGGTGACGTGTCGAAGCTCACCGCACTATCGCGTGGCCGTAACCTCTTTGGATATGCCCCATATACCGATGAGATTATCGACGGCTTCTCTCGTAATGCTATCGAGAGCGGTTTGGGTATTATGCGTATCTTCGATGCGCTCAACGATGTCGATAACGTTAAGTCGACAATCAAGTATATCAAGCAGTATGGCGGTATCGCCGACTGCGCTGTGTGCTACACCGTAGATCCTAAGTATTCGGATGGTGAGGAGCACGAGAAGGTGTTTACCGATGAGTACTTCCTCGACAAGGCTCGCCAGATGGCCGAGCTTGGTGCAGATATGATCACCATCAAGGATATGTCGGGTCTTATCCCTCCTGCACGCGTAGCTGGTCTTATTAAGCTTTTGAAGAAGGAGCTCGGCGTAACCGTCGACTTCCACACTCACTGTACTCCAGGCTATGGCCTCGGTTCGGTATATGCAGCTATCGTAGCTGGTGTCGACATCGTCGATACCAACTGCTGGTGGTTTGGTGGCGGTACGGGTGCTCCAGCTGTTGAGCTTGTGTACCTCTTCTGCAAGAAGCTCGGCATAGAGCTTGGTGCAAATATGGAGGCTGTGGCTAAGATTAACGAGCAGCTTAAGGATATCCGCAAGGAGCTTGAGTTGTCGGTATTTGGTGCTGAGAAGCCACTTCCAAAGCCTTTCAACCCACTTACGGACGAGACCCCTGCTGAGGTCGATGCTCTGCTCGACCGCTGCGTGAAGGCTGCACAGGAGGAGAACTGGGACGAGTTGTTGGTAGCTTCGCAGGCTATCGAGGCTTACTTCGGCTTCCCTGCTCCTAACAAGCTCGTTCAGGATGCTGAGATTCCTGGCGGTATGTACTCAAATATGGTTGCTCAGCTTAAGCAGCTCGGCGCGGAGGATATCCTCCCACGTGCTATGGAGCTTATTCCTCCAGTACGTCTGGCCGCAGGTCTTCCACCTCTCGTAACTCCTACGTCGCAGATTGTAGGCGCTCAGGCTGTAAACTGCGCTATGGACGAGAAGGCTGGCCGTGCTATGTATACAAATAAGTCGGCTCAGTTCGTAGGCCTTGTGAAGGGTGACTATGGCCGTACGCCTGTTAAGATTTCAGAGGACTTCCGCGAGAAGATTTGCGGTTTCCGCGAGGAGCGTCCTTACGACACCTCGAAGTATCAGAAGCAGCCTAATCCAGTATTGGAGGAGGCTGGTGGTGTGCTCCTTGCCGAGAACGAGAAGGAGGAGTTGTTGCTCGAGTTGTTCCCATTGGTAGCTAAGGCATACCTCACTGGTGTTAAGAAGGAGGCTTATGCTGCTAAGGTGGCTGCCGATCCATCACTTCAGAAGGAGGAGAAGGTTGAGCTTCAGCCTATCACTGGCGACACTATCTGCGCACCACTGCCCGGCCGTGTTATTGAGCTTAAGGTTAAGGTTGGCGACACCGTAGCCGTAGGTCAGGAGGTTGCCATCCTCGAGGCTATGAAGATGGAGAACTCAATCACTTCGGACTTCGCAGGTAAGGTTAAGCAGATTATCGTTCGCGAGGGCGACACCGTTCAGGCCGAGGGCGTGATTATCGAGATTGAGAGCGCTAAGGCAGGTGCTTCGGCAGGTGCCAAGCGTCCTGTGACGGGTAAGACCGTATGCGCACCACTCCCAGGTCGTGTTATCGAGCTTAAGGTTAAGGTTGGCGATAAGGTCTCTGTAGGCCAGGAGGTTATGATTCTCGAGGCTATGAAGATGGAGAACTCTATCACTACCGACTACGCTGGTTACGTACGTCAGATTCTCGTTGCAGAGGGCGATACGGTGCAGGCCGATGGCGTGCTTATCGAGATTGCCGACTCGATGGACGAGGCTGCAGGCGAGGCTGTGGCTGAGAAGCGCGTGACAGCTGCCGATGGCAATACTGTAAACGCACCACTTCCTGGTCGTGTTATCGAGATTAAGGTTAAGGCTGGTGATAAGGTTACCGTTGGTCAGGAGGTTATGATTCTCGAGGCTATGAAGATGGAGAACTCTATCTCGTCGGATTATGCTGGTGAGGTTCTCGGCCTGTTGGTTGCAGAGGGTGATACTGTTCAGGCCGATCAGCCTTTAGTAGTCATCAAGTAATTTCGGATTATCGGGCTGCATCTGCGGCCACTAAATCATTACCCTGGAAGGGAAATACGTCAGAGTATCTCCCTTTCAGGGTAATTTCTTTATCGAGGTACATCTACAGACCTCTTATTAAGAATTAATTCGTGAATCTATGTAGGTAGGTCACGCGTTCGGCCTCGCCTCTTGTTTGGCTCGCTACTACTCGGTGGCTCGGTATCGCTCGTCGACGACGCTCCAGTCGATGACTCGCCAGAGGTTCTCGATGGCATCCTTGCGGATGTTGCGGTAGTCGATGTAGTAGGCGTGCTCCCAGACGTCTAAGCATAGCAATGGGATTAGTCCATCGGTAAGGGGTGTGCCTGCATTAGGCTTAGAGAGGATATATAGCTCGCCATCGTGGTCGGCCGCAAGCCACACCCATCCCGAGCCGAAGAGCGTGGTGGCCATATTGGTCATACGCTTCTTCAGTTCGTCGAGCGAGCCGAAGCGCTCGTCTATGGCGCGTAGTAGTCGGCCTGAGGGGTGGTGCTTGGCTTTAGGGGCAAGCTGCTCGAAGTAGATAACGTGGTTAAGGGCCTGCGCGGCGTTGTTGAATATAGCGCCATCGCTACTCCGTACTATCTCCTCGAGCGACATATCGGCGTAGCGTGTGCCCTCGGTGAGCTCTGCAAGCTTGGCTACGTAGCCAGCGTAGTGTTTGTCGTGGTGGAAGTGTAGCGTCTCGGCCGAGACATAGGGCTCGAGGGCGTCGTAGGCGTAGGGTAGCTCGACGATAGCCACGAGCGATGCTGCAAGTGTTGTCATAGTCATAATGGTACAGTTTTAAGTGTTACTATCGTGACTAAAAGCAAGAACAGAGCCAAATGGACTCTGTATGTATAAAATGTGGTACTTTGTCTGTTACTCCACCTGGTGCTTGATGACGCGCTCTATGGCACGCTCGCAGACGGGACAGAATCGCTCGGCAGTATTGTTGCGCATACGGCATACGTCCGTAGGACGGTAGATGCCCTTCGAGCGGTAACCGCCACCCTCGTATACGCCTACGGTGTAGTTCTTCGTGCGCTCTGAAGTTACGGCAGTAGGAATCTCTACGCCCTCTTCGACCATATCGGCCCACTTAGAGTCGAAGTCGACGAGCGTGGTGATGTTAGGCTCCCACGGCTCGTGCTTGAGCGAGTGCATCTCGTCGTTGTTATCCGTCGTGGCGTAGAAGTACTCGTCGCCAAGACCGCCAAACGAGTGTCCAAACTCGTGGACTACAACGGGGCGGAAGGATGGGTGGTGTGCCGTGGTGAGCGTGTATGAGTTGTATATACCTCCACCACCGTAGGTGTCGGTATTAGCCAAGATTATAAGGTGCTCACAAGGGATGTTGGTCGCCAAGTCGTACATATCGTATACGTTGCTCGAGGTGAGGTAGCGATCCATATAGAAGGTCATAAAGTTAGAGCCTACGGCCGTTGAGCGCCACGCCTCATCCTGAGGGACGCTGACGTTGCTATCGCGCGATGGGCTCATCACGGCGATAAAGTTAAACTTCGCGCTGTAGCTCTTAAATGGCTCGTACGACAAAATCTCGGTCGCTGTAATCTTGGCATCCTCCATAAATATCTCCATCTCATCTGCCGTATATCCCTCGGCAAGAATCACCACGTCGATGCACTCCTTTGGGTCGCCACCTCTGTGCACATAGGTGTGGGGTAGTGGCTCGTGGCTGCTACGGTCGCCGATAAGTACATCTGTGGGGTTGAGCTTGAAGGTATGTACGCTCTCCTTGCCGACATTGTCGCGTAGAACGAGCGTAGCTACCGTTTCGCGCTGTGGCTTGGGAACAAGTATTGTAAACTCGAAGCTGCGTGTTATGCTTGACGCCTCGGGTGTTGTGATCCACTCTTGGAAGAGTGATGAAAAGGAGGTCTTGTATATCACCTCGCCCGTCTCGCTATCGCTGAGCGTCAGGTCGCCATTACCCTTAAGAGGTACGCTACCAAGATTTACGCGTCTGCCCCACCAGCCCTCAGTCTCGGTGATATCCCTAAGAGCGATATACTGCTCCGAGGCGTTGCCCATAAAGGTGTAGTCGAGGCGTAGTGTCGAGTCGCTAAAGTTGGCGTCGAACTGCTGTGCCGAGAGTATCGATGTCGCAGCTAAGAGTGCTACGATAAGTGTTAATAGTCTTCTCATTGTACTAACTGATTATTTATTCGTTGTTTAGGTTGTATATAAACTCTCTATGTCGCGCTACTTTTTGCTCGTATCGTCGTCGGGCCCTCCCCAGAGGAATATCTGCGACTCGGTGCCGCCTCTAAGTCGGCTGATATTCTTGCGGTGTGTCCAGACAAGGAGTATGGCCACCACCCACGAGAATACGATAAATGGCACGCTCTCGAACGGGGCTGCAGGGTTGTAGGTCATCGTTGAGAATATCATCACGAAGCAAGGATAGCAACATCCTGCGACCATCGAGGCCAGCGATACGTAGTGCCAGATGGCAAATACGAAGCACCATACGCCAAAGCACAGCAGTAGAATAGGGGCATAGATGCCCGTGCCAGCGCCGAGAAGCGTAGCTACACCCTTGCCACCCTTGAAGCCTGCGAAGATGGGGTAGATGTGTCCGAGTACCACGAATACGGTGGCTATGATGCGTAGGTTGATAAGCCAGGCGTCGTTAATAGCGTCGTCGTAGCGCATAACCGAGGTGAGGATTACTGCCACGAAACCCTTGAAGTAGTCTATTATAAACACAGGTATGGCCGCGCGCTTGCCCAGCACACGGAGCATATTTGTTGTGCCAGCATTCTTCGAGCCGTGCTCGCGAATATCTATGCCATAATATTTCTTTCCAATCCATACGGCACTCGGTATCGAGCCGAGTAGATAGGCGGCAATCATCAGCGCGATGACCGAGAGCCACGTGGTTACTTCCCAAGTTCCCATAATTATCGAAAGTTATTGGTAATTAGCGATATAGTCGATAATCGACATATCTCACATTATACAAAGATACAAAAAAAAGATATACAACAAAATTTTGGCCCAGAATAAGCAATATTTGATTGACGATATTACAAGGTTGTATGAAGGAAAAATTTTATGGGGTTATTGCCATTTAGAAAAAAATGTGTAATTTTGTTTTATAAATTACATAATTGCATATTTATGAAACTACAACTTAACTTCGCCAACATCGCCGCATCGGTCAAAGAGTCAGTTTCCGACTGGCGTTGGTGGTCATCTATCGGACAGATAGTATTTGGATGTTTCCTCGTAGCTGTGGCCTTTGTGGTCTTCATCAACCCCTACAACCTCGTTCCTGGAGGTATCTACGGCTTGGCCCTCGTGTTGCATAACCTCTTCCCAGCCATCCAGGTGGGTACGTTTGGCTATATGTTCGATGTGCCTCTTATCCTCACAGCCCTGATACTCTTTGGTGGTACGTTTGGCGGCCGCACGATATTCGCGTCGTTCCTAACCCCTGGTATTATGAATATCCTCGACTACTTGGTGTATCCTAACCAGGCAGCTATCGAGGCCCTCGACCCAGCGCTCCTGCTCGGAGGTCAGATCGACTTGTCGTCGCACCTGATGCTTGCTGCTATTATCGGTGGCTGCTTCAGTGGCGTAGGTGTGGGTATCGTAATTCGTAACAATGCCGCTACGGGAGGTACGGATATCACAGGTATGCTCCTGCACCGCTTTGCTAAGATGAAGTTTGCCAACGGCGTACTTCTGTCGGATGCTATCATCGTGCTTAGCGGTCTTGTGGTAATCGGCTTTGGTGTTGGTATCGACGGCCCAGGTGCTGGTGTTATGCTCTCACTCTACTCGGGTGTATGTATCTTTGTAAATGCTAAGGTGCTGGGCTATACCATCGACGGTGCTTCGCGCGATAAACTCCTCTATATCATCTGCGACGACCACTCGGACGCTATGCGAAACTATATCCTCCACGAACTCAACCGTGGCGGTACCTATATCAAGGCTAAGGGTATGTACACTGGTAACGACAAGGAGATGATCTTCCTTGTTGTCAACCGCAAGGAGGTGCGCAACGTACAGCATAAGATCAAGGAGTTTGATCCTAAGGCCTTTGTGGTCGTAACAGATGCCTACGACACCTTCGGCGAGGGCTTCAAGCCATTCCCCGAGGAGAATGGTATGCCTACAGAGTAAGTTATATCAACATTATCATTAAGTCCTCCGTTGAATAGGGTGACTTAATGGTTGTTTATTACTAATTATAGATTTCTCTTTGATGAATATACCTATCAATAATTTGCGCCCACTCACTGGTAGCGGGCGCAAGCTATATATCGAGACGTATGGTTGCCAGATGAATGTGGGCGACTCCGAGATTGTCGTCTCGATTATGCAGCAGGAGGGCTTTCGCTATACCGAGAAGCTCGAGGAGGCAGATATCGTGCTTATCAACACCTGCTCGATACGCGATAATGCAGAGCAGCGTATCTGGGGACGTCTCAGCGAGATGCGTCGCCAGCGTAAGCAGAAGCCAGGACTTATTATCGGTATCATCGGCTGTATGGCCGAGCGCCTTAAGGAGCAGCTCACGCAGGGCAATACAGGCGTCGATATCGTCGCAGGCCCCGATGCCTACCGCGACCTGCCTCGCCTTGTAAGCAGTGTCGACAACGGTGCTACGGGCGTCAATGTCGAGCTATCGAAGGAGGAGACATATGCCGAGATAGCTCCCGTGCGCCTCGATAAGAATGGTGTGAGTGCCTTTATCGCGATTATGCGTGGTTGCAATAACTACTGCTCGTATTGCGTAGTGCCCTATACGCGAGGCATAGAGCGTAGCCGCGATGCCGAGACCATCATCGCCGAGGCTCGCACGCTCTTTGAGAATGGCTACCGTGAGGTGACGCTCCTCGGCCAGAATGTCAACTCGTACCGCACTGGCGAGGTAGATTTCCCAGAGCTCCTTAAGCGTGTGGCCGAGATATCGCCACTGCTGCGCGTGCGCTTCGCTACGTCGCACCCCAAGGATATCAGCGATAAGCTCTTGGAGACTATGGCCTCGATGCCCAATATCTGTAGGGCTATACATCTGCCCGCACAGTCTGGCTCGTCGGAGATGCTCAAGCGTATGAATCGTAAGTATACGCGTGAGTGGTACTTGGAGCGTGTTGCTGCCATACGTCGCTATATGCCCGACTGTGCCATCACAACCGACCTTATCGCAGGCTTTGCCCACGAGACCGAGGAGGAGCACCAGGAGACCCTCTCGCTTATGCGCGAGGTGGGCTACGACTTCGCCTATATGTTCAAATACTCGGAGCGTCCAGGTACGTTTGCACAGCGCAACTTAGGCGACGACATTCCCGAGGAGGTGAAGACACGCCGACTCACAGAGATTATCGACCTGCAGAATAGCCTCTCGGAGGAGAGTAATAGACGCGATGTTGGCAAGGAGTTCGAAATCTTGGTGGAGACGGTATCGAAGCGTAGCGATGCCCAGCTCTCGGGCCGCACCTCGCAGAATAAGATGGTTGTCTTCGATAGGGGCGACCACAAGATAGGCGACTACGTCAAGGTGCGCATCACGGGGTGCTCGTCGGCAACACTATTTGGCGAGGAGATTTAATTTGTTGTGAAAAGGCAGCATCTACTGCCGCTAACAAAAAGTGCCGTCAATGGGACGTACGTCAAGTACTACCCATCGACGGCATTTTTGCCGAGCGTTGTATCTACTACCTTTTGACAACAAATTGGGGTAGTGCTGTCCCGAGCCTACAGCTTGCGCGTGTATTTTTTAGAGACTACAGAGACCACAGAGACGCAGAGAAATTAGAGACTACAGAGACCACAGAGACGCAGGGACAACAGAGAAAGATGATATCCAACTTCGTTGTTGTCTCTCTCGTCTTTCTCGTCTCTCTCGTCTCTTTCGTCCCTCTTGTCTCTTCGTCTCTCTTGTTCAATGACAACGATACAATTACACAGACTATTCAGCTTTCAAGATTTACCAACTTACCTAAACTATTTAACGCTAAGTTTAACTACAACAAAAGAGGCTGAATAAAGAGTCTATTTTGTCGTTCTTTGTTGAGATAAGGCATCATCTTCTGCCGCTAACAAATTATCTTGGCAATGGGCAGTACGTCACAGTACAGCCCATCGCCTCGAAATTTGTCGAGTGTTGTATCTAATGCCTTCTCCCAACAAATATGCTCGCCCTCAAAATGCTCATTTACGCAAAGTAAACTCCGCTTTTTCGGGCTTCGCCAGCCTAAAACTACATCTTTTTATTCAACCTCCTGGTAAGGAGGGGATGACAAATTTACTTTTTAGTCATCCCCTCATTTTGCGAGGTGCGTCCGACTATCTTCCAAAGGGTAGTAGAAGGTGTAGGCTAAAGGGTGGAGCGCGCCTAAAAAGAATTTAGTGAATTTAGTGAGTTTAGTGAGTTTCGGGAGTTTAGCGACAACGCTTTTAAAGCACTGCCCTTACTGTCATATTAACCCATATTAACCCATTGTAACCCATAGTAACCCATCGAAGCCTATCAAAGCCTATCGTAACCCAACTAAATCCCACAACTCTTTCGCGCGTAGCCGTTTGTTGCATTTTAAATGCTATTTGTCGTACTTCACATCCGAGAGGAATAGACCGCAGGCAGGCGCGCCAGCACTCGAGCGCGAGAGGTCGCGCGAGAGGATGATATCCTCAAACTCCTCGACGCTATATCTGCCTCGACCAACATCAACCAAAGTGCCTACAATGGCGCGCACCATATTACGTAGAAACCTATCGGCACGTATCGTGAAACGCAGCGTGCCATCCTCTTCCACGCTCCACTTCGCGTGGCTGATATGGCATATATTGGTCTTGTTGTTAGAGTTCAGCTTGGCAAACGACGTGAAGTCGTCGTGGACGAGGAGCGTAGCTGCCGCACGATTCATAGCCTCGACGTCGAGCTCAACGGCGAAGTGCCACGCCGAGTAGCGGCGGAAGGGTTGCTTGCGCGAGGTAAGAAAGTAGGTGTACTCGCGAAGGCGAGCATCGAAGCGAGCGTGCTTGGTGGCCTCAACCTCGTAGATACGCAGTATGGCGATATCGGCAGGTAACACCTTGTTTAGCTTGTAGGCAAGTTGCGAGCAATCTATCGCCGTGTCGCTGTCGAAATGCGCAGTATAGAACGAGGCGTTCACGCCCGTATCCGTACGTCCTGCGCCCACTATTTCGGTGGGCCTGCGCAGGAGCATCGATAGCCTCTCCTCGATAGTGCCCTGCACCGTAGCAGTGTCGGGCTGTCGCTGCCAGCCGAAGTAGGCCGCGCCGTCGTATTGTAGCTCGATAAAGTATCGCATAGCACTCTTAATTAGTGCACCAAAGGTACAAAAAAGTAGATAATTTTCATAACTTGTGACGTAATTTATAGCGCAAAAAATTGGGGAAATAATATATAAGATGTACATTTGTATATCAATGTCCACTTATAACAATTTATGGTATGAGAAGATTATTTATATCGTGTTTACTACTATTGTCAATTACGGCTTGTGATGGGCCTGTGGAGATCACTACGCCAGAGGATAACAATGCGACAAAGGAGATTGTTTCTCAGATTACCGAGTTTGGATACGTTGCCACAGGTGGCGACGCAACCGAACGTATATCTTGTGTCGAGGAGAGCTTCCGTGGTGCTATACTTCAGGCATACCTTGAGATTGAACCCCAAGAATTGCACAGCAAGCTAATCGAGTATCACCACGAATTACTCTCGCTACACCTATATTACGATAATAGCGATAATCCTACGATTATTCCTGCAACACTTGGCTCTGCCGAGGAGTGGAATGGATTACAGGGCAGGCCAACAATATATGTTGAGTTTGCGTGCGATGACCTAAAAGAGGAACTCTATGAGGGCAAGGTTGGCGCTCGTGGCTGCTACGTAATAAGCGATGGCAAAAACGAGCTACGAACTGCCGAGTTTACGATTGGTGTAATGCGCACAAGACCACTAAGCAACCAGCTGTGGTACAAGACAAACAATGGTATGCCCATAGAGCTTAGTGAGGGTAAAGGGCCTAAGATAGTAGGCCACGAGCTTGCAATGTGGCGCTACGAGGTGACATTCGAGGAGGAGTTGACGACCATAATACCAGCATACTTCAAGGATAAGAGCGGTGTTACAGAGGTGATTATACCTAATAGCGTTACCAAAATTGAGAACGAGGCTTTTATGCGTTGTTTAGACCTTGAGAGCGTAAATATCCCAACGGGCGTAACGCAACTCGACCAAAGTGTATTCGTGGTAACAAACCTTAAAAGAGTATATACCGATGACCTTGCAGCGTGGTGTATGATAGACTTTATGGGGCCCATTGAGTTTGGCAACGATCTACCATATGGCGAACTTTACGTGAATAACCAACGTGTGACGACGCTACACATCCCCGAGAGTGTAATTCATATTAAGCCCTACGCTTTTACATTCTCTAACATTGAACAGGTAGAACTCCATAACGCTATAGAGTCGATAGAGTACAACGCTTTTGAGCACGCGGGCATCAAGAGCATCACCATCCCCAATAGCGTTACGGCTATCGGCCACGGTGCGTTTAATGATTGCCAGAGCCTTGAGAGTGTTGTATTGCCAAACAGACTATCTAAGTTGAGTAGCTCTATGTTCAACTACTGCCATCAGCTTAAATCGATAGATATCCCCCAGAGCGTGACGGTCATTGAAGATGGCGCACTCTATATGTGCGAGTCGCTTAGCGAGATTATAGTTCCCGATGGTGTGGAGAGTGTTGAGGGTAGAGCCTTTGCAGGGTGTAGGAATTTGGAGACTATAACCTTTGGTCGTAGTGTAAATAAAATCGGTTATTCAGCACTTGCGAGGTGCAAAAAGCTTCAGTCGATATATATTCGTGCAACCGTACCTCCTACATTGGAGCCACATCTATTTAAGGATCCTGACGAAGGCGTCCCAGATGTAACCATCTATGTGCCAATGGACTCTGTTGATGAGTATAAAACGTCTGAGAGCTGGAGCCAATATTCAGACCGCATCGAGGGATATGAGATATAAGAGGCTGTCGAGTGCAACGCTCGGCAAAAATGCCACCAATGGGACGTACCTTCAAGTACTACTCATTGGTGGCATTTTTTGTTGAGGCTAATTTTTATTCAACCTCTTCACTTCAAATTACATATGTATTGCACAGCCGAGAGCATCTTCTGCCGCCTCCATCACTGCCTCGTGCATTGAAGGGTGTGCGTGGATGGTGCGGGCAATGCGGTGTGCGTTGACGCCCAAAACCTTAGCAAGCGTAGGCTCGCCAATCATCTCAGTAACGTTGTGGCCTACGAAGTGAGCACCGAGCAGTCGCTCCTCGGCATCGAAGATGAGCTTGACGAAGCCGTCGCGCTCGCCAGCAGCAGTAGCCTTGCCCGAAGCAGTATATGGGAACTTACCCACTTTATACTCTATGCCCTGGGCCTTGACCTGTGCCTCGGTCATACCTACAGATGCCACCTCTGGCGAGGTGAAGATGCACGATGGTATGGTCGAGTAGTCCACCGCCTCGGGGTTAAGACCGCAGATATGCTCTACGCAGTGGATGGCCTCGGCCGAAGCGACGTGTGCCAATGCAGGGGTAGCGATGATATCGCCAATAGCATAGATGCCATCAACCGACGTCTTGTAGTGCTCATCGACCTTGATCTTGTCGCGCTCGATCTCTACGCCTAAGTCCTCAAGACCCATATTCTCGATATTCGACTTGATACCTACGGCCGAGAGTACAACATCTGCCTCGAGCGTCTGTGCACCCTTCTTACCCTCGATCTCAACGACGCACTTGCCATCCTCGCGTACCGACACCTGCTTAACCGTTGTCGAGGTCATAACCGTAGCGCGCAGTTTGCGGAAGGCGCGCTCCATAGCCTTGGCAGTATCCTCGTCCTCGAGTGGCATAATCTGTGGCATATACTCTACGATGGTGACCTTAACGCCCATAGTGGCGTAGATGTAGGCAAACTCCGAGCCTATAGCGCCCGAACCAACAACAACCATCGACTCTGGAAGTTCGGGGAGCACTAATGCCTCCTTCGACGAGATGATGTGCTTGCCATCGATAGGCATAAATGCCATCTCGCGTGGACGCGCACCCGTTGCCAAGATGATGTAGTCGGCCTCGTAGTCTACGCCCTCAACCTCGATAGTATCAGGGGCCTTGAGCTTGCCGAAGCCCGATATAAAGTCGATGTTATTTTTCTTGAGGAGGAACTGAACACCCTTGTTCATCGTTGAGGCTACGGTGCGCTCGCGCTCAACCATCTTAGCCCAGTCGGGCTTTACCTCGCCCTCGATGGCTACACCATAGGTTGCGGCAGCCTTACAATCGGCATATACCTGTGCCGAGCGTACCAACGCCTTGGTGGGGATACATCCCCAGTTAAGACATACGCCACCAGCGTCAGCCTTCTCGACGATGGCTACGCGCTTGCCACACTGCGCAGCGCGGATTGCGGCTACATAGCCACCAGGGCCCGAGCCTATGACGATAATATCGTATCTATCCATAATTCTATATTGATATTTTATTTATTACCACTTTACAACCTTAAGTACCTCGCCATTATCCTTAGCTACGGCGCGCTTCCAACGCTCCGAGTAGCCAGGCTGCTCAATCTTACCAGGGATATCCTTGCCGTTACCGTTGTCGATGAAGCCGTTCTCGTCCTCGCCCTTAACGTTGCCGTCGATATACTTTACCATCAGATACTTGTCGAGTTCTACCCAGATGTCGAATACCGTCTCGGCAGCTGCAAGTGTGAAGTCAGTTGCCAGCTTACGAGCCTTCTTCTCCTTGTACGATACATTGGCGATAAGCTTATCCATCTCATCAACTGCAGCAAGCATATTATACTCCCACTTATCGACATACTCGCGTACGTGCTTACCTACGGTGTTGTAGCGAAGGTATGCAAACTGAGCTACGCGGTTGGTAATCCAGAACATAGAGGTATCAGAGTACTTGAGTATCGAGCCGTTGCCCTCGCGCAGGCACTCGGGAACCTCGGTAGAGGTAACATATACTGGTGTCAGAGGCGATGTGGCAGCATCATCTGTGCCAAACCAGAGGATGCCCACCTTGCCAGGACGTGCCTGACCTACGAGCCAGAAACCTGTCTGCTGAGTAGCCGTAGCACGCTCGTTGCAGTACTCCTGGCCATCAACCTCGAAGAACATAGGACGCCAGCGGTAAGGGCAGCCCTCGCCACCAGCACCGATATCCTGAGTCATATCCATCTTAGTGCCCTCGTAGTGGTCGCGCATACAATCCATCAACACCTTTGGCGATACCTTAGTACGTGGCTTAACCCACAAAGGCATACGGTTCTCGGGGTTGTGGCCCATAGCGTAGTCCTCGTACTGATCCATATCGTCGGCTATGGTGCGGAAGAAGGCCCATACGCGAGCCTCGCAACCACGTAGTGCGCTGAAGTCTGCAGGAGCGTAAGCCTCAGCAAAGCTGAAGTCCTTATTTTCGCCCTCGAACCAGCCGAACTTACGAGCTACATCCGCAACGTCGGGAGCGTAGATGCAGTTCTCGGGGTCGTCCCAGGGGAAGGTGGTGATGCGTGCCTGGTTGGCGTGTGCCGAGACGTAGCCATCGGGGATGCGGCGTGCTACCCATACGATACCCTTGTCGTTAGGGCCCTTGCCGATAAGCTCCATAATCCACGCCTCCTCGGTGTCGATAAGCGAGAATGACTCGCCCGAAGAGCAGTAGCCGTAGGTGTTGGCCAGCTCGACGATGACGTCGATAGCCTCACGAGCGGTCTTAGCGCGCTGCAGGGTGATGTAGATTAGTGAGCCGTAGTCGATGCCGCCGTTGGGGTCTTCAAGCTCGGGACGGCCGCCAAAGGTGGTCTCGGTGATGAAGAGCGAGTGCTCGTTAGAGTTGCCGAGTGTGCGGTAGCGCACCTGCTGCTGTGCTATCTGGCCGATGTAACGACCCGTATCCCACTCTACCACGTCCATCATAGGCGAGAACTTGCCTGGAACGTATGAGTATAGTGCGCCATAAAGACCGTGAGAGTCGGCGGCGTAGGTCACCATATTCGAGCCATCGGTAGAGGCTCCGCGCGTGATGATGAAGTTGGTACAAGCATCGGCCGTGTATATCGAACCGATAAGCGCACCCACAAGTGCGAGAGTCTTAAGTAGTCTGTTCATAATTTGGTTTTAGGTTATTACTTATTAAAATGTTCGTAAATAAAATTCAAACAACTTCTAAAATCCTTCAAAGATAAGAATTTATTTTGAAACTGTTGTAGTGTTGCCTAATATTTTATACATTTGCACATCTAAATAACCACTATTATGAGTATCAAGGAGCGATTACACGATATATTAGCCACCCTGCCAGAGGGTGTAAAACTCGTTGCGGTATCGAAGTTCCACCCTGCGGAGAGCATACGCGAGGCCTACGATGCTGGGCAGCGCATCTTTGGCGAGAGTAGACCTCAGGAGATGGCCGCAAAGCAAGCGCAGCTACCTGCCGACATCGAGTGGATGATGATTGGCCATCTGCAGACCAACAAGGTTAAGATGATAGCCCCCTTCGTGTCGATGATATCGTCGGTAGACTCCGAGCGCCTCATCGACGAGATTGAGAAGCAGGCGGCAAAGTGCGAGAGGGTTATAGATATCCTCCTCGAGGTGCACGTGGCGCGCGAGGAGACAAAGTCGGGATGGGACGTCGACGAGCTGCGCACCTACTTAGACTCGGGAGTGTTAGATAGGATGGCACACGTGCGCGTACGAGGAGTGATGACCATCGCCTCGAACACCGACGATGAGAGCATCGTGCGCGGTGACTTTGAGCGTATAAGGGCGATATACGACGAGCTTAAGCCCCACTTTGGCGCGGCGTTCGACACACTCTCGATAGGTATGTCCGACGACTATCCTGTGGCCCTGGAGTATGGCTCGACAATGGTACGTATCGGCACAGCAATATTCGGCTCGCGCAGCTATTAACTCCTGCCAGACTATACACTGAGTGGGCAGCGAGTAAAAAAAACATTAGGACAGCAAGAAAACATTAGGTCAATAGAACGGTACGAAGGTGCGGATAGAGATATTACGTGCCCACCTCGCTGTATACCTCAATCCCAACTAAAAATCTCTGTGCGTTCGTGCGTGAACTAAAGCACCAACCATCATATTTTCCCTTCACTATTCCGGGATATAATCATATTGAAAATAGTTCAAATAATATTTGGATTTTTAACGAAGAATCTCTATCTTTGTATGAAATCACATCAAAGAGAGAGATAGCGTTAGTCCACTCTTGTAGAGTGGTTGTTGCCCTCCGCTTATCTATGAATAAGTAAATACTGCACCGAGGGTAGTGTGGTAGATTAGAGACTTATGTTAAAAAAAATTTCACTTGTTGTTATGATGGTAATGTTGGCGTGCAGCTCGGTGTATGCCGACAAAAAGAAGAAACTGAATGAGGATACCGAAAGATTCCGCTACGATATCGAGTATTGTAAGACTGCATCCGATGGTATGGTGGTGGTCAAGGTGTGGAGCTACTCTAAGCGCTCGGACCTTGCAGCGGCACAGGCTCGCAAGAATGCGGTGCACGGCGTTATCTTCCGTGGCTACACGGGCCAGACTGCTGCTGCATCGCAGCGCCCTCTGGTTACAGACCCAGCTATAGAGTCGATACGTGCCGACTTCTTCGAGGCTTTCTTCGATGACGAAGGCCCATATATGCGCTATGTGTCGTCTATGCTCGATGGCTCGGCTGAGGTGCGCAAGATTCGTAAGGAGTATAAGGTTGGTGTTGTTGTTACGGTAAATCGCGATTTGCTTCGTAAGCACCTCGAGGAGGCGGGTATAGTGCGTGGCTTATCGTCGGGATTTTAATTAATGATATAAGACTACAGCAATGAAGAGACTATTATTGTTCGTGGCGGTGATTGCCACAATGACTTTTGTAGGCTGCAACCCACAGAAGGTGTCTACAGCGGCCTTTTACGAGACAGAGACCCAGTTTATGAATCTCGAGGGTGATGGCTCGATTACCGTACGTGCCTTTGGTATTGGCCGCTATCGTGGCGATGCTATTGATCAGGCGCGTAAGAATGCAATACGCGATGTGATGCTCAAGGGTGTAGAGGTGCCAGGTAATCCTATGCTCTCGAAGCCTCTAATTATGGAGATTAATGCCGAAGAGAAGTATGCCGCTTTCCTAAACAATTTCTTTACAGATGGAGGACCATATAAGGAGTTCTTTAGCCGAGAGGATCGCCGTAGGGAGACCAGCGATAAGTATTGGAGTGGTAAGCAGATGAAGATAGCAGTTACGATACGTGTGTTGCGTCCAGAGTTGCAGCAGTATCTTAGGGATAACAACATAATTAAGTAAGAGTTAAGATTATGAAGAGAATATTTCTTGTTGCATTGTTTGCACTTATCTCTGTAAGTGCGTTTGCTCAGGCCAAGAAGCCTACAATTATGGTGGTGCCAAGCGATGCGTGGTGTAAGTCGAAAGGCTACGTAACCGAGATAGATAATATGGGCACAAAGGTCGTGTCGCCAGACTATGTTACTGCATTGCAGAGCGATTTTGAGCTTCTTAATGTTATTGCTAAGCTCAATGATTTGATGTTCGACCGAGGTTTTCCGTTGCAGAATCTCGAGTCAGTAATCAAGGATATCACCACTACCTCTACCGAGCTATCATTGGTTGAGGGTAAAAATGGCGGCACTGTTGCCGAGACTATGTACGACCAGGTGCGTAACCGCGCTCGTGCCGATATCATTATGCAGGTGACTTGGGATGTGGTGACGGTAGGCCCAAAGAAGAGTGTGCGTTATACGCTCCAGGGTTTGGACTCATATACTAACAAGCAGATAGCTGGCGCAAGTGGCACTGGCGATCCATCGCACGAGGTAGATGTGGCACTGATGCTTCAGGAGGCTGTGCTTGCCAATATGGATAGCTTTGTAGCTCGTTTGCAGGAGCATTTCGATGATATGTTTGCTAATGGTCGCGAGGTTAGCTTCCTTATTCGCATTTCGAACCTATGGGAAAATGACCTCGAGAGCGATTACGATGGCTATGCCCTCTGCGAGGTGCTCGATGATTGGTTCTACGATAACACAGTAAACCATCGTTATAGCATTATTGACCAGACCGAGACGATGATGAACATTGGTCAGGTGCGTATGCCTCTCTACGATGAGCGAGGTCGTGCTCTTGATGCCAATCGTTATATCCGTAATTTGGTTCGTTTCCTGCGCGAGGAGCCTTATGGTATTACAGATATTAAGATTCTTAATCAGGGCCTTGGTCGTTGTGTCCTAATTCTTGGTGAAAAATAACATATATATAAGTATGAAAAGGTTTTTAATGACAGTGGTGGCACTCGTAACGGTGTTGTGTGCCACCGCGCAGAGCAATAATAGACCAATACCTATTGGTGTATACGTATCAGAGCAGGCTACCATTGTCCCTGAGTTTGCACACTCGTTATTGGAGGATAAGCTGCGTCAGATAGTTGTGTCTAACGGACTTGGTACCGACAACCACTCTTCGTTCTTTATCACCTGTTCGGTTAATCTTACGGATAAGGATGTTGTCAGCGGAGCCCCTTTGCGCATTGTGCAAAATGCCGATGTGTCATTCTACATTGCCGATATCAACGTGCAGCGCATATACGAGACTGTAACGTTGTCGGTACGTGGCGTGGGCGAGAATGAGAATAAGGCATTTATCTCGGCATTCAAGAATATCAAGCCAAGTAACCCCGAGCTAAAACAGTTGGTGGTAAAAGCTACCAAGGAGATTGTGGCATACTACGAGTCGCAGATCAACAACTTCATCAAGGAGGCAGATATGCTTGCTAAGATGGGTAAGTTCGAGGCGGCGCTTTCGATTCTATCTGCCGTGCCCGATGTTTGCGAGGGTTACGACAGGGTTCACGATGCAGCTATGGTTGTCTACCAGAAGTATATCGACAACGAGTCGATTAAGTTGCTGCAGAAGGCCAAGATGGTGTGGGCTGCAGGTCGCAACTACGAGGCCGCTATGGAGGCTGGAGGATACCTCGCCGAGGTGTCGCCATACTCGAGCTGCTATGCAGAGGCTGAGGCATTGGCTGTCGAGATTAAGGACTTTGTAATCAGCGAGCGCGCCTACGACCGCGAGAAAGAGGAGGAGGCTACAGCATGGTGGCGTAAGATGGCCGAGAACGAGCAGAAAATCGAGGCGAAGAGAGTCGATGCTTGGCGCGATGTGGGTGTTGCCTACGGTCAGAACCAGCCAGAGCAGGAGTACGATATGTGGTGGAGGTAGTACTGCTATTTTATCGGTACCCCCCCCCTCCGAAAAACAATAATTTGCACTACTAACCCATCTTGACACTATGAAAAGGTTGTCGCTAATACTTGCTGCGTTACTGCTCGTTGTCGGTGTCTCAGCACAGCGTAATGTAGACTCGCTGGTGAAGTATCGCCGCAGTTCGCTTTATACGCTCCTTATAAAACATTCGCAACTTCCCTATGGCGAATCTATCGACTCGGCATTTATGAGGATGCCTATGCCCGACAAGTTTAACAACCATAACCTCGATTTTCGCTCGTTTGAGTCGTCGGCCAAAAGGGTGAAAAAGTCGGCCAATAGCAAGAAGAAGGATGCTATTAACTTCGTGGATATCGAGTCGTTTTTCGAGGGTAAGGCTATCGCCAAAGAGCTTATATCTAAGTGGTTCAATCGCAATGCCGCCACGGGAGTATGCGATATGTCGCTTATCTCGGAGCGAGGTTTCTACGATGCTTCGCAGCTCGATATACGTCTTGCCGAGCAGTCGGTGCGTGGCAAGGCTCAGCTTGCCGATGCTGGCGACCAGCTCATTGCTAATACCTATGTTATGGTTAACGATATCACCTTTGTTGACCGTGGCGAGGTATCTTCGGGCGTAGCTACGGGCTTACGAATATTTGGTGCTATCGCAGGTGCGTTGGTAGGTGTCGACCTTACGGATGCTACCGATGCCACGGCCGATATGGTTAATGATATTGATGGCTTCAAGGTTAACATTACATCGTACCTCTACCGTCTTTCGTGGAGCGAGGATAAGTTGTGGGACTTCTACTCGCGCTTCTATGCCGACCATACCTATTCGGATGCCGACCGTATTGCCATCCGCGACCGATTCAACTCTATTGCGGGTAACGACCCAATTTTCAAACTCGACTATGTTGGTAAGACCACCACAAGTGCGGGCAACATGTCGTCGAAGTACTTTGTTACTAAGAGTAAGGCCGACCAGATGCTTAAGGTGTGCACTCGTGCTATAGATAAGTCTATCGTGCAGTTGCAGAGGGAGTACGACGAGTTTAAGGTAAACGTTCCCATCTATAGTATCAACGATGATGGTACGGTAGATGTTCAGATAGGTCTTAAGGAGGGTGTTAACCTAAAGTCTGAGTACGATATACTTATGCCCGTAGAGGATGAGAATGGCCGGTTGTCGTATCAGAAGATTGGCTCGATGCGTCCTGTTAAGGATAAGATTTGGGATAACCGTTATGGCGCTATGGAGGATGCCGAGGCGTTGGCAAGCGATAAGAGTGCTAAGGCTGATGAGGATGCTGCCGATGGTAACGCATATCTTGATGCTACGACCTTTAAGGTACTTTCGGGTGCCAATCGTATCACTCTTGGCTGTCTTGTTCGCGAGGCTACCATCAAGCGAACAAATTAACTATCGAGGCATAATGCAAAGACGGCTACTCCAAAGGGTAGATTTGTTGTGGAATTTTTTTAGAGATGGAAGTTGCTCCGATTGTTCGGGCAACTTCTACTCTTTTGGCACGGCGAAATATGATACTTTAACTGACAAAATGTCATAGTTGTGTGCGGTTTGTCACCTAAGGGTGTTGAAATGCGTCATTTTTGGCGCATTTTTTTGTTTGGTACACCGTTTGCCTACTCAAAAAGCGTCGAGCGACACTGAGGCTCGACCAACAGAGAGTGAAATTAGATAATTAACAAATAAAACTTTTTAAACTATGAGCAAGATTATTGGTATTGATTTGGGTACAACCAACTCGTGTGTAGCTGTAATGGAGGGTAACGAGCCCGTCGTAATCCCTAACGCCGAGGGTCACCGTACAACCCCTTCGGTTGTAGCATTCACCGAGGGTGGTGAGCGTAAGGTGGGCGATCCTGCTAAGCGTCAGGCTATCACCAACCCTAAGCGTACGGTATTCTCTATTAAGCGTTTTATGGGTGAGCGTTACGACGCTGTAGCTGCAGATATCGCACGTGCCCCATACACCATTATTAAGGGCGACAACAACACCCCACGTGTTGAGATCGATGGCCGACAGTATACTCCACAGGAGATCTCGGCTATCACGCTCCAGAAGATGAAGAAGACCGCTGAGGATTACCTCGGCCAGGAGGTTACCGAGGCTGTTATCACTGTGCCAGCATACTTCTCTGACTCGCAGCGTCAGGCTACTAAGGAGGCTGGTGAGATTGCAGGTCTTAAGGTGCGCCGTATCATCAACGAGCCTACTGCCGCAGCATTGGCTTACGGCTTGGATAAGAAGCAGCAGGATATGAAGATTGCCGTGTATGACCTCGGTGGTGGTACATTCGATATCTCGATCCTCGAGCTTGGCGATGGCGTATTCGAGGTTAAGTCTACTAATGGCGATACTCACCTCGGTGGTGACGACTTCGACCACGTGCTTATCGACTATATGGCCGAGGTGTTCAAGGCAGAGCACCATATCGACCTTCGTCAGGACCCTATGGCTTTGCAGCGTCTTAAGGAGGCTGCCGAGAAGGCAAAGATTGAGCTCTCGTCGGCTACGACTACCGATATCAACCTCCCATATATTATGCCAGTTAACGGCATCCCTCAGCACCTTGTGATGTCGCTCACACGTTCTAAGTTCGAGCAGCTTTGCGACCACCTCGTGCAGAAGACCATCGAGCCTTGCCGCACGGCGTTGCGCGACGCAGGCCTTCAGGCATCGCAGATCGACGAGGTTATCCTTGTGGGTGGCTCGACACGTATCCCAGCTATCCAGCGCGTCGTTGAGGAGTTCTTCGGTAAGACTCCTAACCGCTCGGTAAACCCCGACGAGGTTGTAGCCGTTGGTGCTGCTATCCAGGGAGGTGTACTCACTGGCGAGGTTAAGGATGTGTTGCTCCTCGACGTAACACCTCTCTCGCTCGGTATCGAGACCCTCGGTGGTGTGATGACTCGCCTTATCGAGGCCAATACCACAATTCCTACTCGCAAGAGCCAGGTATTCTCTACCGCTGCCGACAACCAGCCTACAGTGACTATCAACGTATGTCAGGGTGAGCGTGCTATGGCTGCCGATAACAAGTCTATCGGTCAGTTCAACCTCGATGGTATCCCTGCAGCACCACGTGGCGTGCCACAGATTGAGGTTACGTTCGATATCGACGCTAACGGTATCTTGAACGTGTCGGCTAAGGATCTCGGCACTGGCAAGGAGCAGAAGATTCGCATCGAGGCATCGAGCGGCCTAACCGAGCAGGAGATTCAGCGTATGCGCGACGAGGCTAAGGCTAACGAGGCTAAGGATAAGGCCGAGAAGGAGCGTATCGAGAAGATTAACACTGCCGACTCTAATATCTTCGCTACGGAGAAGAACCTCAAGGAGTATGGCGATAAGCTCCCAGCCGAGAAGAAGGCGGCTATCGAGGATGCTTTGGCTAAGCTTAAGGAGGCTCACAAGGCTCAGGATATCGCAGCTATCGATTCGGCTATCGAGGCGCTGAATGCCGCTTGGCAGGCAGCATCGCAGGATATCTACGCTCAGCAGCAGGCTCAGCAGGCTCAGCAGGCACAGCAGGGTCAGCAGGCTGGTCAGGATAACCACGCCGGACAGTCGCAGCCTGAGGATGTTGAGTTTGAGGAGGTGAACTAATCGACACGCTAACATTTGACGTGGGCCACTGGGCAATAAGCTCGGTGGCCTATTTTTTCTATCGACGTAGTAGCATTTTTTGTATTTTGTCCGAATTTTGCTACCTTTGCCGAGCATATGCGCTCCATCGCTGCCACCTGCGGGTGGGGGAGGAAAGTCCGAGCAACATAGAGCACCGCGCAAGTTAACGGCTTGATATCCGTAAGGGTATAGTAGCGTAGAAGAAAATAACCGCCCGAAAGGGTAAGGGTGAGAAGGCGGGGTAAGAGCCCACCGCGAGGGTAGTGATACTCCTCGGCTGTGCGTCTCGTGGGTTGCAAGACCGCGTATACCGACAATCAAGGGCTGCTCGTCCAATGTCGGGGGGTAGGTTGCTGGAGGCTACGGGTGACCGTAGTCGTAGATAAATGATGGAGGCTCTCTCTTCGGATAGAGTACAGAACTCGGCTTATAGCGTATGCAAAACTTAAGGAGGTGACTAAAAAGTTAATTAGCCACCTCCATTTTTGTTATGAGGTTGAATAAAAAGATGTAGTTTTAGGCCTGCGATGCCCGAAAAAGCGGAGTTTACTGAGCGTAAATGAGCATTTTGAGGGCGAGCATAACGACAAAATACACTTTTTATTCAGCCACTTTATTACTAATTTC
>JAFTWZ010000015.1 GCA_017465055.1 Alistipes sp.
GCGTCCCGTGTAGTCATATCGCTCCTCACCGCCAAAGTCGGCAACAACCTTCACCTCATCGCCCAAATTAACCTTTGCGAGCTGGTCAGAGGTGAAGTAGGCGCGCAGATAGATATTGTCCAAGTCGGCAATCTTCATCAGTGGCTTGCCTACAGATGCCAACTCGCCTGCCTCGGCATACTTAACCAACACGGTACCACCGACGGGCGAGATAATGCGGCACTTGGAGATGCGGTCGTCAAGGGCGGCAATCTGCGCCTCCAAAGCGGCCGAGTTGTTGTTAATAGTTGAGGTGTTCTTGTCGAGCGTTGAGAGCGTTGCATCGAGTTGTCTCTCCAAAATTTTTATTTGAGCCTCAATGTCATCTCTCTGCTTTTTGGTCGCAGCACCATCTTTGAGCATATTTTCAACGCGACGAAGTTCCTCATTCTGCTTTGCTATCTGCTCACGCAGAGCCGCCACCTGCTTCTTCACATCGGGTCGTGAGCCGAGCAATGCCGACTGCTGAGCCACAAGTTGCTTGCGCTGCAAGTGTAGCTGCACGCTATCAATCTCGCCAACCATCTGGTTGGCCTCGACAGCCATACCCTCCTCAACCTCAAAATTGAGAATTCGACCCGTAGCCTCCGACGATATAACAACCTCGGTAGCCTCGAACGTGCCCTGTGCATCAAACTCAGCCTCGGTGCCGCACGATGCGGCGAGCACCACTGCGGCAATATATACAATTCGTTTCATATCTTATTGATTTAATGTTGTTTTAAGTCTGTAAATTGCTTGCAAAAGTTCTATTTCGTGAGTGCTGCGAGCGAGCGTTGCAGAGGTTTCGTCGGTGATTTTACGTAATAAGTCAGTCGCGTCAATCACTCCGTTTTCCAGTTGCGATTCTGCTGCCATACGCACCCTGCGACGCAGTTCAACAATGCGGTTATCGTCCTCGATAGCTTTGCGTAGGCGCGCAATTTCGCCATCCTCCTGCGTGGTCTGCATCTCGGTATTGAAGAGGAATACATCACGCTGTACGGCAATCTGCTTTTGCGCTGCGTTGAGTTTTTCGAGGTTGTTGCGCTTGGTGTAAAATGCACCTATATTCCACGACATACGCACGCCGACAATGGCATTTAGCGTCCAATCCGACGAAACCATACTCTTGAACATATCCATTCCAGGGTAACCGTAGTAGCCCTGTGCAAATGCCGAAAATCGAGGCATCAGCGAGGCATTTATAGCATTGCGCTGAGCCGCCAATTTGCTCTCCTGCGCATCAAAAAGTGCTAATTCGGGACGTGCAGAGGTGCGTGATTTTAGCTCAACCATTGCTGGGCGCTCCAATTTCTCGGTATTTAGTGCTTGCCCGATAAACACCTCTAACATACGACGATAGCTCGCGCGCGACGACTCCACCTGACCGAGCGTCTGACGGGCGGTCAGCAGCTCTGCCTCCACCGCATCGACATCAGCCTGCATAGCAACACCATTTTTATAATATGTTTGCAGACGGGCCAGATTGCTCGCAAGCACCTCAATCAGAGCCTCAGTCTGCGCCTTACGCTCATCGAGCAACAATATTCCAAAATACAGGTTATCCACCCTCGACTGCAAGTTGTAGAGCGACACATCAACACGACTCAGCTGCTCCTCGGCCTCCGCCTCGGCTATGGCTTTGGTTGCCTTCGTCTGACCACCGTCCCAAATATTCTGTGACACATCGAGCGCCACCTTATATTGGTCACGGCGTATGCCCGCCATCTCAACACCGTTGGCTTGCAAAATCGTATTGAAGGCTTCAGGATAAGTGGGTGTAGCCGACTGATATGTAACCTGCCCCGACAGCGAAACCTGCGGAATCCACGCGCGAGCTGCATTGGAGAGATTGTACTGCTCGGTCTGCGCAATTAGGTCGTACTGCCTGATTTCGGGGTAGTTCTCCCGAGCCAGACGGCGACACTCCTCGAGAGACTGACCCCTCGAAGCAACGGCACAAACCACGGCAAATAGTGTTAGAAAAAAGTGTTTCATATCTTACTGTTTTTTGATTCTTCGCAAAATAGTTTCGATGTTCTCGGCCTTGCGCTCTGCAAGGAATCGCTCGCGGTCAGCCATCAACTCTCCCAAAAGTGGCTTCATAAACGGATAGGCAAGGAAGGTGAAAATGTTAAGCGACATAATACTGATAAACAGCATTTTAACATCCATCTTCTCCATCTCGCCGCGCTCTGCTGCGTGGTCAATTTCCGATTGTAAGCCGTTTGAAATATTATCTATGATATCGCCTATGCGCTTGTGTAATAGCTCGTAACGCTCTGGGCGTGAGATAATTTCATTAATAACAAAGCGAGGTAGTAGGGGATTCTCGGCAACAAAGTCAAAGTGCGCTGAAATGCCACCCTTGATGCGTTCAACAATCGGCAACGACGGGTCGCCCATTATGGCAAACATTGAGTCTGATATAGTTTCGAACTTCTCATCCACGATGCGCTCAAAAAGTTGCTCTTTGGTGCGGAAGTAGTAGTGTAGCATTGCGTGCGTTACGCCCGCTGCCTGCGCAATGGAGGTGGTTCGCGCTCCGTCATAGCCCTTAGTCAAGAACTCCTGCTCCGCCGCCGCAAGTATCTGTTGCTCTTTGCTTTGTTTCCCTTGATTGTCCATATATTTCGAGTTTAACAAATATGTCTAACAAAAATGTTAGTACAAAAGTATGAATAAATTCTCACATTACAAACTAATATGACGAAAAATCTGATTGATTAGTAAACCGAAGAATATAAACTAACAATAATCGATTGCAAAATGGGCATATATAGTTTGTTACTTCAATTGTAATTACTATCAACGTTAACTTCAACTTGCAATAAGTTTAGTTTTCACCATTGCAGTCTATATATCCAAAACGGGCTATACTTATTTGTGCATTGACAGCATAAAATATGCAGACGAAAAAAGATATTATCGCAACTTCTCTTTTCGTCAGCATTATTTTTATACCTTTGTTGTGTCGGAAACGAAAGAAAATTATTGAGGAGTATTTTAACGAGTAAAAGTAACCTAACTATGAAACACCTAACACTAATTTTTACGATGCTCCTTGCTGTGGTGTGCGAAGCGCAAACACACAAAGAGAAACAGAATAACGCACAAGTAGGTTTGAAATTCGATTTTACGGTAGTAGATGCTGAGGGCTTCAATGGTTGGAGCGATATTAGTTTGTCATTAACTCGTGGCGACAAAGAGTGCTTTAATGGTAATGTTGGCAGAGTGCAATATTTTGATTATACTGAGGAGGATTTCTTCCCGAAATGTGAAAATGGAGCGATAACAGCACCTGATGAGATACTTTTCTTTGCTGATATAGACTTTGATGGAGAGAACGAGCTCATTACAGGTAGTCTGCCTTTCGCTGGCACTCAGCGTGATTTACCCCGATTCTGTTCTATATACAAGCTCAAAAATAACAAATATATAGACGCAACAGATGAGTTTACCTCACGCTGTGAGGCGTTTAATATGATAGAGCCTTACTACTTTATCGTAGATTATCGCGATAAGTCAATCGTTCACTACAACGATGGAGGTTATATGAGTGGCGGATGGGAGGTCTACAAGTATAATAATGGTAGATATACCTACGATAGGTATGTGCACTTTGAGCGTGATATAGAGGATGAGATGGTTGATATAACTATTGACTATTCCAAGAAAAACACGCATAAAAAATTACGAATGTCATTTGCCGACTTTGAAAAGAGAGACGATATTTTTAGACTTAACATAAACAACTCTGAACAATGATTCATTTTTTTCGTCTTCTTTTGGTGTGAATCAGGATTTAATACCCCCATATCCCTACGCCATAGTCTGATACTATAAATTTTGCTAATAGTGGTATAAAAAAGTATGATTGAAAATATGTTTGTATATTAGAAAAACTTATTACCTTTGCACCAGAAACAAAAAGATAACGTAAATAGAGAACTTAAAACTAATATTAACTAATAAAACTAAAGAGATTATGGATAAGTATACTTGTATGCCTTGTGGATGGACTTACGACCCAGCAGTTGGTGACCCAGATAACGGTATTGCTCCTGGCACACCTTTTGATCAGATTCCAGATGATTGGACTTGCCCAGTATGTGGCGTCGGTAAGCAGCTGTTCGACAAGCAGGAGTAATATAGATTGATTAACTTGTAACGAATTGAGATTATGGAGATTAAAGATAAGGTATTGGAGGTTATGCAGCAGGCAGGTGAGCCTCTGAACGCAGGCAAGATTGCCGAGCTTAGTGGCCTTGACCGCAAGGAGGTCGATAAGGCTATGAAGCAGCTCAAGGATGAGGGTGCAATCGTATCGCCCGTGCGCTGCAAGTGGGAGCCAGCGAAGTAGTTCGCACAGCGCCCCGTGCCACAGCGGCAGATCCATCAAGGGTCTGCCGCTTTCGGTTTAATGTAGGCACGTTCTCTTGTACTCGCCATAGCCGAGGCTATCGCGCTTAGGGCGTTGTGTGTCTCTATCGCCTCGGACTGTAAAGCTCTTGGCGTGCGGTAGCCGCTGGGCAAAGGCTGCACGCAGCGAGTCCAACTCTCGGAGTGTTGTTGATGGAGCGTAAGTAGGTTACAATGAGTTATGATGGGTTACGATGGGTTCTGATGAGTTCCGACAACAGAGACAACAGAGACAGCAGAGACGCAGAGACGCAGAGAAAGCAGAGAAAGCAGAGACAACAGAGACAATAGAGACAACAGAGACAACAGAGGCGCAGAGAAAGATGATACCCGACTTCGTTGTTGTCTCTTCCGTCCCTCTCGTCTCTGTTGTCTCTAAACTCCCTTTAGCGCCTTTAGGCGAGAGCTACCCTTTAGCCCCTTTAGGGGATCAGTTGACAATTCTTGTGGAGCAACAAATGATATCAATACGTCATCGCGAAGAATTGCATCTACGAGCGGTAGTGATACCCACGTGGGTCTATGCAATTCTGTGGCGATCTTCCTTTGTTTAGACTTCCGCACTGATACGTAGGAGCCCAAATAGTGCTCAGCACGATACGCACGACTATCTATCGCACTCCGCACGGCTCTATAAACAGCGGAAGACCCCCACGTCGGAGCATAGTGGCGTTATCTCACTCCGCAAACTCATACTTGCTCCTCCTCGGGGTGACGATATTTATATTTCGTTTAGCTACTATTTTTGCATAATTTTTTTCAATTCCCACCGGAATTTACGACTGAGCCGGAATCTCGTACACGCGACAACGCAGGAGATTGCCACGAGCCTAACGGCTCTCGCAATGACGACTCGAGACATCGTGGTTGCCACACAAAGCGACCTGCTCCCTTCGCTACCTTTTAGCTCGCGTAAGCGAGCGAGCTACCCTTTAGCAGGCTCTGCCTGCGCTCTACCCCTTTAGCCCCTTTAGGTGCAAACTACCCTTAATCTTTCACGCGCAAGCCACAGAGAGAGATGAGAGAGGGGAGAGAGTGCAAAAGAAAAAGCCTCGATATTCAATCGAATATCGAGGCTTTCGGTTAGTCGGGATGACAAGATTCGAACTTGCGACAACACGCCCCCCAGACGTGTACTCTAACCGGGCTGAGCTACATCCCGAACTGGTTTTGCGGTGCAAAGATAGTAATAATTTTTTGTTTATTGCAAATTAATACCGAAAAAATTGTAACTTTGCCTTGTGAAACTGCGAAACTATATACGCGCAATCCTCGCAACACTCTCTATCTGTTGTGGTTGTAATTCGGCCGATATCTCTCGTTCGGCCGAGGACTTCGATAATATCACATACTCGCCACGATATGCCACTGGCTTTAATATCTCGGAAGATGACAGCGGAAATAGGCTCCTCAGAGTCACGCGACCCTGGCAGGGTGACAACACTACGGAGCAGACGTTGGCGATATTTAAATCCGAGGCCGAGGCGCGCGGATACCGTGGTGAGCATATCATAGGTGCGGCCGAGCGTGTGGTGTGTATGTCCACAAGCCACATCGCTATGCTCGACATCCTCGGTAGGGTAGATGCAATCGTCGGTGTGTCGGGTAAGCAATATGTTATGAATGAGCACGTTGGTGGCTCTGAGGAGGTATACGACGTGGGCTATGATAGTAACCTCGACTTTGAGCGACTAATATCCCTTAACCCCGATTTGGTGCTTATGTATGGCGTGTCGGCCGAGAATAGTGCGGTGACGGGCAAGCTACGCGAGTTGTCCATACCCTATATCTACCTCGGGGACTACACCGAGCAGTCGCCATTAGGCAAGGCCGAGTGGGTGGTTGCCGTAGCCGACATTATGGGTCTCGGGGAGCGGGGCGTAGAGCTCTTTGCTGAGATAGAGAAGCGCTACGAGGCGGTAAGGCGTAGTGTCGCGGTGCAGCAGCGCCCAAAGGTGATGTTTAATACGCCCTATCAGGAGGTGTGGTATATGCCCTCGGACGATAGCTATATGGTGCAGCTTGTCGAGGATGCTGGGGGCGAGTATATACATAAAGGTAACAACCCCTCGGGTGGCTCGCGTGGCATCGGCCTCGAGGAGGCTCTACTATTGGTCGACAAGGCCGATATATGGCTCAACGTGGGGCAGTGCACGAGCCTCGATGAGCTACGTAGCGTAGCGCCCCATTTTGCCAATACCGCGGTCGTTAGGCGTGGCGACGTATATAACAACAATCGCCGCCGCTCGCCCTCGGGAGGTAGCGACTTCTGGGAGTCGGCAATAGTGCGTCCCGATGTGGTGCTTAGCGACTTAGCTAAGATTATGCAGCGACGTAGCGATAGCCTCTATTACCATCACCGTCTAACATCCAGCGTAGATGAATCAGCCAAGTAACATAGCTCGTTCGTTGCTCTTTGTGGCCCTGACAGCTGGTGCTGTGGCGCTTGCCATCGCCGACCTGCTTATAGGCACTACGTCGGTGAGTATCGGCCAGGTGTGGTCGGTGCTTTGTGGCGCTACGGAGGATGCGAGCTTGGAGACCATCGTGCTACGTATGCGCCTGCCTAAGGTGTTGGTAGCGCTCTTTGCAGGTATGGCGCTCTCGGCCAGTGGCTTGCAGATGCAGACGCTCTTTCGCAACCCTTTAGCTGGCCCCTATGTCCTGGGTGTGAACTCGGGTGCGAGCCTCGGCGTTGCGCTCTTCACGCTCGCCACGCCGATGATGGGCTTGGCGTCGGCCTCGTGGCTACACTCCTTTGGCGTTACGGGCGTGGCGTGGATAGGCTCGGCGGCGATACTGCTCTTGGTTATGTCTCTGTCGCGCAGGGTGCGCAATATAAACACGATACTCATCATCGGAATGATGCTCTCGTCGGCCATCTCGGCGCTGGTGGGCATACTGCAATATATGGGCACCGAGGAGTCGCTCAAGGCCTTCGTGGTGTGGACTATGGGCTCGGTGTCGACGGTGACTATCGACGAGCTGTGGGTGCTTATTCCCGTTGTGGTCGTTGGCCTGGTGCTGGCCATCGTGGTGATTAAGCCGCTCAATATGTTGCTCCTCGGCGAGAGCTATGCCCGTACTATGGGCCTCAATGTCGCGCGCTCGCGAGCTATAATCTTTATCTCTACCACGCTCTTAGCTGGCACGGTTACGGCCTTTTGCGGCCCTATAGGATTTATCGGCCTGGCTATGCCGCACCTTGCTCGTATCACCTTCCGCACGGCCGACCATCGCGTGCTTATGCCTGCGGCGATGCTGTGGGGCGCGGTGTCGATGCTCTTCTGCACCGTTGCCTGCGACGTCGTGGCGCGTCAGGGCGTTATGCTCCCCGTGAATACCATCACCTCGCTGCTCGGAATCCCCGTAATCATATATGTAGTACTTCGTAATAGCCACCGCCAATGATTGAACTTCGAGATATCACCTTAGCCTTTGGCTCGCGTGTGCTTATAGCCGATGCTACAGCCACGTTTCGTCGTGGCGAGCTCGTTGCGCTCTTGGGTCGCAACGGTACGGGTAAGTCTACGCTGCTGAGGGCTATCTCGGCCTTAGGTGCTGTGCAGCGAGGCGACATCCTTGTCAATGGTAGTCCGATAGGCTCTATGTCGCCACGCGAGCTGGCGCGAAGCATCGCCTTTGTCAATACCGAACGTGTCGATGTCGAGGCACTCACGGCCTACGACCTTGTGGCCATAGGTCGCGCACCATATACCGACTGGATGGGACGCCTCGGTGCTGAGGATAGAGATATCGTCGAGCGTAGCCTCCGCTTGGCAGGTGTCGAGTCACTCGCTTGTCGCACGGTCGATACGCTGTCGGATGGCGAGTGCCAGCGCGTTATGATTGCTCGTGCCTTAGCGCAGCAGACCGATGCTATACTCCTCGACGAGCCTACATCGTTTCTCGACCTGCCGAACCGCTACGAGCTCTGCACATTGCTGCGCGACCTTGCTCATCGCGAGAATAAGTGCGTGCTCTTCTCTACGCACGAGTTGGATATCGCTCTGTCGCTGGCCGATAGCATCGCCCTTGTCGACACTCCACGCCTGGTGCATCTGCCTACGGCCGAGATGATTACCTCGGGACACATCGAGCGTCTGTTCGATAGCGACCACGTTAAGTTCGATGCTGCAACCAGGGCCATAACCCTGCGCCGTTAGCTCGCTACTTCGGCTTCGTATATTCTGCTAAGAGCGCTAAGTGGTTGAAGTATGTCGCTTTTTGCAATTTTTTTTACCAAATAGTTTGTCAAATCGAAATTTTTGCGTACCTTCGCACCGCTAAATTGCTTGCATAGGCTGAGCATTAGTGGATTGGCCCGTTCGTCTATCGGTTAGGACGCAAGATTTTCATTCTTGAAAGAGGAGTTCGACTCTCCTACGGGCTGCACTTGGCGCGTTACGCCTCGGCGTGGTGCGTGCGGTTACAAATGATACTTAGGAGCGGGCCTGTGAGTGCCTATCCGACAGCGGCTACGGCCGTCTTCAGAGCGCCGCCGACGGTGCTATAACTTAAGAACCAAACATTTGATATAGTAGGGTGGTTGGTTGACTTAAGAGGTCGGCAAAAGAGTAGAAAACATAAAAAGTAAAAAGTTATAAAAGATTTAAAACTATGGCAAATCACAAGTCATCGAAGAAGAGAATTCGTCAGACCGCAACTAAGCGCGCACACAACCGTCTTTACCACAAGACTGCTCGTAACGCCGTTAAGGCTTTGCGCAACACTTCAGAGCGCGCAGCTGCTGAGGCATTGCTTCCAAAGGTAAGCGCTATGTTGGATAAGTTGGCTAAGCACAACATCATCCACAAGAACAAGGCTGCTAACCTTAAGAGCTCGCTTACTTTGCACGTTAACGCATTGTAAGAGTCTTGTGCCTAAGGGCGATAGTCAGATAGGAGGGGTTGACCATTGGGGTCAATCCCTCTTTGTTTTGTGGGTGTTTGGACGTTTGGGGTGTTTGGGCTCAATCGTAAATTTTCTGTGGGGAGAATTAAATATCGTCACCCCGAGGAGGAGCAAGTATGAGTGTGCAGAGTGTGATAACGCCACTATGCTCCGACGTGGGGGTCTTCCGCTGTTTTAGGGCCGTGCGGAGTGAGATTGATAGTCGTGTGTGACGTGCGGAGGGCGATTGATAGTCCTGCGTGACGCGCGGAGTGAGATTAAAACTCTTACGTATCAGTGCGGAAGTATAAACAAAGGAAGATCGCCACAGAATTGCATAGACCCAAGTGGGTATCACTACCGCTCGTAGATGCAATTCTTCGCGATGACGTATTATGTTATTAATTACTCCACCAGAATTATCGCCTGATCCGGTGTTTGGCCTTCGTCCACAGTTTAGCAGAAAGGATGGTAGAAGGGTAGTTCGCAGGCAGAGCCTGCTAAAGGGTCATAGAGAGAGTAGTTCGCGCCTAAAGGCGCTAAAGGGAGTTTAGAGACAACAGAGACGAGAGGGACGAGAGAGACGAGAGGGACGAGAGAGACGAGAGAGACGAGAGAGACGAGAGAGACGAGAGAGACGAGAGAGACGAGAGAGACGAGAGAGACGAGAGGGACGAAAGAGACAACAACGAAGTCGGGTATCATCTTTCTTTGCGTCTCTGCTGTCTCTGCAGTCTCTGTAGTCTCTGTTGTCCCTAAAAAATCCCACGCGCACGCCACTTATAACACCATAACAGGTATACACACCCCCCTGTTATGTGTGTTATGGCGTTATGGACGTTACACATAGCAAACGCACAGTCACTAATTGTCATACCCGACCACCCACCCCAGTGACAATAGTGACGCTGTCGCTATTTGAGTCCAATACCAGGCTGTGACTGGTCCACTATATATATACACCATATATATGTTTATATATATAAATCAGTAAATATAAATATATATTTATGTATATATGACATTATATATATATTTATTTATACATATATTGATATCTATATATATTTATATATATAGACACTAAGCCCCGCAGGGAGAGGACTCTACGACGGGCCTTAGTCCGTGGTAATTGACTTGACGGCCTTGATGGCCCTAACAGCTTTGTGTCAAGCGACACCAGTGAGACTGCTACAGGCCTAACGGACCTCTGCTTGACGGTACGTGTCGTGATAACGCTCATAACGCCATAACGCACATAACAGGGGGGTGTGTAGGGGTGTTATGGTGTTAGGAGAGGGGAGTGAGGAGCTTGCGCGTGGAGGGCTTATGGGGATTGTGGGGATAACCGCAAGCAGAGCTTGCTATGGGGATTATGGGGAGACTGGGGAAACTGGTGATTCTGGGTAGTTAGCGACAGCGCTTTAGCCGCACCGACCTCCCATGCCAGCGACAACGTCAGCGACAGCGACAGCGACAGCGCTTTAACGTAGAGACCTTACTGTTCCCCCAGAATACCCAGAATACCCAGAATCCCCACAATCCCCATAATCCCTTTCACGCTTGGCAAAAACGAGGCTGGCCAATTTACATTAGCCAGCCCCTATACTCGCAAGAGCTTCGCGCTCTTATAGCTACATATTATAGCTTAAGCTCGGCCTTAAGGGCCTCAATCTTAGCATCGAGCAGCTCAAGGGTCTCATCGAACTTGTCGACCGACTCGAGCTTGCTCTTAACGCCGAAGTAGAACTTAATCTTAGGCTCTGTGCCCGAAGGACGTACCGATACCTTAGTGCCATCCTCTGTGAGCCACTGGAGCACGTTGCTCTTTTCGTCGATGCCCTCGATAGGCTTGCGCTCGCCAGTGCGTACGTCGAGCTCCTCGAGAGTCTTATAGTCGAGAATCTTAACCACCTCAGAGCCCAGTAGCGACTTAGGAGGATTTGCGCGGTAGTCTACCATCATCTGCTGAATCTCGGCAGCGCCATCCTTACCCTTGCGGACAACATTTACCAAGCCCTCGCGGAAGAAACCATACTTAACATAGAGCTGCTGTAGCCACTCGTAGAGCGTGATGCCCATAGTGTCGCGTGCCCACGCTGCCGCCTCGGCAACGAGTGTGATGGCAGCAACGCCATCCTTGTCGCGTACGAAGTCGCCAGGCAGGTAGCCGAACGACTCCTCGCCACCGCCGATATACTTGGTCAGGCCCTCCTGCTCGCGGATAATCTTGGCGATATACTTGAAGCCTGTGAGGCAGTTGTAGCACTTAACGCCGAAGTGCTCGGCCACAGCATCGGGCATCATAGACGTAACGATAGTCTTAACGACGAACTCCTTGCCCGTAATCTTGCCAAGCTCGGCCCAGCGTGTGAGCTGGTAGCACATAAGCAGCACGAGGGTCTGGTTGCCGTTCAGCAGCACATACTCGCCCTTGCCCGTGCGCAGTGCTACACCCAAGCGGTCGGCATCGGGGTCGGTAGCCATAGCGAAGTCGGCACCCTCTCTCTGGGCAAGCTCGATAGCCATAGCCATAGTCTTGCGCTCCTCGGGGTTTGGCGATGCTACGGTGGGGAAGTTGCCATCGAGAACCATCTGCTCGTCGACACATATAATATTATTAAATCCGTAGTTGCGTAGCGACTGAGGTACGAGCTTAACGCCAGCGCCGTGGAGTGGTGTGTATACGATCTTCATATCGTTGTACTTGGCCACCGATTCGGGCGATAGCGAGAGGGCCTTGATGGCTGCCAGATACTTCTGGTCGAACTCCTCGCCGAGGATGTGGATATTCTCTGCGTTGAGGCCTGTGAGCACCTGGTTGTTGTCGGTAATCTTGCCCACCTCGGCGATGATATTGACGTCGTGTGGCGAGGTCACCTGCGAGCCATCTGTCCAGTATGCCTTGTAGCCGTTGTACTCCTTAGGGTTGTGCGATGCTGTGACCATAACGCCCGAGTGGCATCCGAGCTCGCGGATTGCGAAGCTGAGCTCTGGTGTAGGGCGCAGTGCGTCGAACAGATAGACGATAAAGCCGTTCGATGCGAAGATGTCGGCCACGCGCTCGGCAAACATACGAGAGTTGTTGCGGCTGTCGTGCGAGATAGCCACCTTTATCTGCTCGCCTGCGAAGTTGAGCTTTAGATAGTTTGCAAGTCCCTGAGTAGCAGCACCTACGGTGTATATGTTCATACGGTTAGTACCTACGCCCATAATACCACGTAGGCCTCCGGTGCCGAACTCGAGGTCTTTGTAGAAGCTCTCGACAAGCTCGTTAGGATTGTTCTCGATAAGCAGGCGTACCTGTTCTTTGGTAGCCTCGTCGTAGTTACCGTCTAACCAAGCCTGAGCTTTGGCCAGTACCTGTGGGTCTAAGTTGTTTGCCATAGTTATAAGATTTTTTTATCGATAAAAATTACTTGTTACAAAAATATGATTACGCAAATATACAAAAAAATCATAACATATAATAGTATCAGTGAATTAAATTTTCACTTTCTTTTGATTCGGTTGTGACGCAAAAAATCGGCCGAAATAGCCTTATGAAAAAAAACGAATTTTGCAACTCTTTTTTTGGATTATTTTAATAAAATTATCCACATCTTTGCAATGTCAAAACGCCACGATTCGAACCCCAAAAATCTGGGCGATTTAGCAAAAGTAGAGCGCGAAAATATAACTTGTTGAAACAGAATATAGATAGCTGTTTCGGGGATGTTATCGCCATTACGAGGAGGCTAAACCGACGCCAAAGATACGAAAAAAATGCGCAACTTGCAACCGTTGATGCGACACGTAGTGGTGCGGCGGTTGATAGGCAAAGAGAGGGGAGCGGATCTATTGGCAGTGACTTTTTGATGGCACATAGCGCCGTGAATATTTGAAGAATGAGTAACGTGATGATGCAGAACGATAGATATAACGAAGTGTGGCAGGACTGCCTTGAGAAACTCCGACTTACAATAACCGAGGAGGAGTTTGTCAAGTGGTTCAAACCCATATGGCCCATAGGCTACGATGGCGCTAACCTGCGTCTGCGCGTGCCTAATGAGAGCTTCGTTGCAAGCATCGAGAAGCGTTACCTACAGCTGCTAAGACCCATCATATCAGAGCTTTATGGCGAGGGTACGCAGCTCCACTATGCTGTGCCTCGCAAGGCGCAGACATCGTCGGAGAGCACTGCTACAGCCGTACCACAGATTGCTGGGCGTACCGATACTGCGGATATTAAAAACCCCTTTGTCATCCCAGGACTGAGGCGTATAATGTTCGACCCACAGCTCAATGCTAACTATAACTTCGACAACCACATCGAGGGCGAGTGCAACCGTCTGGCTCGTTCGGCTGGTATGGCCGTCGCCGTATCGCCAGGAACCACAGCCTTTAATCCACTATATATATATGGCGACTCGGGACTGGGTAAGACACACATTGCCCAGGCTATAGGCCACGAGGTGCGCCAGCGCCACCCCGAGCTTCAGGTGCTCTACGTCTCGATGAACAAGTTCCAGGCTCAGTTCCAGACCGCATATAAGAATGGCGAGATTACCGACTTCATACACTTCTATCAGATGGTCGATGTGCTTATCATCGACGACATCCAGGAGCTTACGGGTAAGACGGGTACTCAGAACGCCTTCTTCAACATATTCAACCACCTGCAGCTCGCCGGTAAGCAGCTCATACTCACCTCCGATAAGCCACCTGTGGAGCTTAAGGATATCGAGCAGCGCCTGCTCACGCGCTTCAAGTGGGGCCTCTCGGCTCAGCTCAGCGTGCCCGACTACGAGACCAAGATAAAGATTATCCGTGCCAAGGCTAAGCGTCTCGGTGCCCACATCCCCGAGGAGGTGGTGTCGTACCTTGCCGATAACATCTCGGCCAACGTGCGCGAGATAGAGGGTGCTTTGTCGTCGCTTATTGCCAACGCCTCGTTCCTCGGCCGCAAGATTACCATATCGTTGGCTAAGGATATCCTCAAGGTCTATGTCAAGCTCACGCAGCGCGAGATAACCATCGACCACATTGTCAAGGTTGTCTGCGACTACTATAATATCGAGCTCGACACCTTTAACTCTGCCAAGCGTACTCGCGATGTGGCCCAGGCTCGTCAGGTAGCTATGTACTTAGCTAAGCAGCACACCAAAGCGCCACTTACTGTCATTGGCTCTTCGATTGGTGGTCGCAACCACGCCACTGTGCTTCACAGCTGCAAGGCTGTGGCCGATATGATGGATACCGACAAGCAGTTCAAGGGTCAGATAGAGGAGATTGAGCGTATTGTGCTTGGTAAAAACTAATCTGCTGTGCAGGGAGTAGTAAGGTTGGTGCGGTCGGAGCGTTGTTGCTGGAGCGTAAGTAGGTTACAATGAGTTACTATGGGTTTCGATGGGTGTCGATGGGTTCTGATGAGTTCCGACAACAGAGACAACAGAGACAACAGTGACAACAGTGACAGCAGAGACGCAGAGAAATTAGAGACCACAGAGACACAGAGACGCAGAGACGCAGAAACGCAGAGACGCAGAGACGCAGAGAAAGATGATACCCGACTTCGTTGTTGTCTCTTTCGTCCCTCTCGTCCCTCTCGTCTCTAAACTCCCTTTAGCGCCTTTAGGCGCGAACTACCCTTCAACTACCCTTTAGCAGGCTCTGCCTGCGCTCTACCCTTTAGCACCGCAGGTGCGCACTACTCTTAATCCCTCACGCGCAAGCCGCACAGACCGCCCTGCTCCCTTAACTACCCTTTAGCAGGCTCAGCCTGCGCTCTACCCTTTAGCGCCTTTAGGCGCGAACTACTCCTAAGCTACCCTTGATACCCCCCCCCGAAAAAAAACTTCTATTTTTTCATTTTGACGCAACCTGTCAAAAATGAGTGGTTACTTTGCATCGTGAAACAAACGATAAATGAAAAACGAGAAGTTATGGGACTAAGTTACACTATCGACTGCCGCGCCTGTGGAGCGCATACCGAGTACCGTACGACGATATGTCGCAGCCGGAGCCTCGAGGCTACAACCATCGCCGACCACATCGACACGGAGTGTGCCATACGTTGCCCCGTATGCCGCGCCAGACTAAATAAGTCGCGTGCCGACTTCCTCTCGCAGGTGAGCATCGTGATTGAGGCATAACCGTTGCTTATAGCCTTATAAATAAAAAGTAACCGCTTTATTTTCTCGTTTCGGAAAAAAAGAGTAACTTTGAGAGTGATTTGCGGTGTGTTGCTTACAAAGCACGCAGAGGCTGTAACAACCACGCTGCGATATATATGGATTAAACGATAAATAGATACTACAATGGCAAAGATTCAGATAGGGGGGTTCGTTCCCGAGTTTAAGAGTGTGACGCAGGAGGGTGCTGAGTTTACCCTCGAGAGCCTCAAGGGTTCGCCTACGGTGTTATACTTCTACCCCAAGGACAATACGTCGGGCTGTACGCTCGAGGCTAAGAGTCTACGCGATGGCAAGGAAGAGCTGCTGCGACGAGGATACAAGATTGTGGGCGTAAGCCCCGACTCGGTAAAGTCGCACCAGGGCTTCTGCCAGAAGCACGAACTTAACTTCACGCTGCTGGCCGACACTGACCACTCGCTTGCCGAGGCTATGGGTGTATGGCAGCTTAAGAAGATGTACGGCAGGGAGTATATGGGCATTGTGCGTACCACCTTCCTCCTCGATGCCGAGGCGCGCGTGGAGCATATCATCGAGAAGGTAGATACCAAGGACTCTTTTGGTCAGATTATCAAGCTACTCGATAAGTAGCGCTTGCTAACGACAATAAAAAAACTTAAACGATATGGCAGAGAAAGTACAGGTAAACGCCGATAAGCTCAAGGTGCTGTCGGCCGTTATGGACAAGATTGAGAAGGACTTCGGCAAGGGCTCTATTATGCGTATGTCGAGCGACACGGTAGCCGACGTGCCGGTGATTCCTACGGGCTCTATCACGCTCGATATGGCGTTGGGCGTTGGTGGTTATCCTAAGGGTCGTGTTATCGAGATATTTGGCCCTGAGTCGTCGGGTAAGACCACGCTGGCTATCCACGCCATCGCCGAGGCTCAGAAGGCTGGTGGTATCGCTGCATTTATCGATGCCGAGCACGCCTTCGACAGCTACTATGCTCAGAAACTCGGTGTCGATGTCGACAACCTGCTGGTGTCGCAGCCCGATAATGGCGAGCAGGCATTAGAGATTGCCGACTCGCTGATACGCTCGAGTGCTATCGACATCATCGTTATCGACTCTGTTGCGGCGCTCACGCCAAAGGCCGAGATTGAGGGCGATATGGGCGACTCGAAGATGGGTCTGCAGGCACGTCTTATGTCGCAGGCACTACGTAAGCTCACAGCCTCGATATCTAAGACCAAGACCGTGTGTATCTTCATCAACCAGCTACGCGATAAGATAGGCGTGGTGTATGGCAACCCCGAGACTACGACGGGTGGTAATGCCCTGAAGTTCTACGCCAGCGTGCGTATCGACATACGTCGCTCGTCGGTGATTAAGGATGGCGAGGAGCAGCTCGGTACACGTACTAAGGTCAAGGTCGTAAAGAACAAGGTGGCACCTCCATTTAAGAAGGCCGAGTTCGACATTATGTTCGGCGAGGGTATCTCTAAGCTTGGCGAGATTATTGACCTCGGTGTCGACTACGAGATTATCAAGAAGTCGGGCTCGTGGTTCTCGTATGGCGACAGGAAGATTGGCCAGGGTCGCGATGCCGTTAAGGAGGCGTTGAAGAACGACGAGAAGCTGATGGAGGAGATTGAGCTTCGCGTGCGCGAGGCTATGAGCGAGACGAAGGGTAGGTAGTAAGCCCCGAGCTTCGGATTATATAACCCAGCGAGTCTATCCCCAGGGTGGGGTAGACTCTGTTGGCATATTTAATTGCGAGACTATGGAGTATACACAAGCAGATGAGCTACTTATAGCACAAAAGTGGGAGGAGCTGGAGGATGCCTGTCGCAAGGCTAAGGTGTGCCGCCGCGACGATGATTGGCAGTTTGTAAGACGAGCCTTCTTCCTCGCAAAGGAGGCGCACAAGGGCGTACGTCGTCGTTCGGGCGAGCCCTACGTTATCCACCCTATAGAGGTGGCGCTCATCGCTGTGCGCGAGATAGGTCTCGGCAAGAAGAGCGTTGTAGCGGCGCTACTTCACGATGTGGTCGAGGATACGGAGTATACGCTCGAGGATATAGAGCGTATCTTCTCGCCTAAGATTGCCTCGATGGTCGACGGCCTTACGAAGATGTCGGGGGTCTTCAATGCCGACAGCTCTGAGCAAGCCGAATACTTCCGCAAGGTGCTGCTTACGCTCTCGGACGACGTGCGCGTGATAATCATCAAGATTGCGGACCGCCTGCACAATATGCGCACCCTGGGCGCTATGCCCCACAATAAGCAGATAAAGATTACCAGCGAGACCATATACCTCTTCGTGCCGTTGGCCTACCGCCTCGGCCTGCACGCCATAAAGAGCGAGCTTGAGGACCTGTGTATGAAGTATCGCTTCCCCGAGGAGTATGAGGATATAAAGCGTAAGATTGACGATACGGAGACTGAGCGTCAGGCCTTCATCGAGAGGTTTATGGCGCCGATACGTCAGGTGCTCGACCGTAATAAGTTCCAGTACGAGATGACGGCGCGCGTCAAGAGCGTATACTCCATATGGAATAAGATGCGCCGCAAGAATATACCCTTCGAGGAGGTCTACGACCTCTTTGCCATACGCATAGTCTTCAAGGCTCTGCCCTTCCCCTCGGAGAAGACGCAGTGCTGGCAGATATACTCCTGCGTTACGGATATCTACACGCCGCATCCTGGACGCCTGCGCGACTGGGTGAGCATCCCCAAGTCCAATGGCTACGAGGCGCTGCACTCTACGGTTATGGGCCCCGATGGCATATGGGTCGAGGTGCAGGTGCGCACCGAGCGTATGGACGATATTGCCGAGCGTGGCTTTGCGGCACACTGGAAGTATAAGCACGCCTCTATGTCGCAGGAGGAGGATGGCTTAGAGAGCTGGCTGCGTAAGGTTAGAGAGGCGCTTAGTAGCCCTACGGAGAGCGCGCTTGAGTTCTTGGATAACTTTAAACTGTCGCTCTACAAGCGTGATATCGTGGTCTTCACGCCTAAGGGTAAGCCTATCACACTGCCTTATGGCGCTACGGTGCTCGACTTTGCCTACGAGATACATACCAATATCGGTAATCACGCCATAGGTGCCAAGATAAATCACCGTATTATGCCTGTCACCACGAAGCTAAATAGTGGCGATCAGGTAGAGGTTATCACGGCAGAGAATGTACACCCTAAGTCGGGACAGCTCGAGGTAGTGATTACCAGCAAGGCGCGTCAGGCTATTCAAGACTATCTGAAGAGCGAGCGCGAGGATAATATCGAGCACGGTATGCGCCACCTCGAGGAGTCGCTTGCCGAGTATAACGTCACGCTTAATGGCCGAGTGCTACGCAAGCTGATGACGGCCTACGAGTGTCGCAATAAGGATGAGCTATATAGCAAGATAGGTGCAGGCATCATCACACTCGATAATCTCGAGTCGCTGCTCAAGGAGAACTCGTCGCGTAAGGTGCTCAAGTTTTGGAAGCTCCTTATCCCTAGAACCAAAAGTGAAGAGACCGAGGATATAGACCTCGAGGATGAGGCTACTACGCTCGACGATACGGTGCAGAACGAGGATAGCGCTGCTGGTGGTCCCGAGTTCGTTATGGCCGAGTGTTGCGAGCCTATACCGGGCGATAGGGTGGTCGGTTACCGTGATCCGCATAGTGGACGTATCATTGTTCACAAGTCGACGTGCGATAAGCTAATTAAGCTGGCCGCGCAGTTTGGTAACAACATAATCAAGGAGGATGATATCAAGTGGTCGCAGCAGAAGGCCGTTTCGTATCTTGCCTCTGTAGAGCTCTACGGAATCGATAGGGCGGGCATCATCCTCGATTTAACGCGACTTATAACTTCAGACTTTAGCATAAATATGCGAGCTATAAGTGTCCAGTCTCACGATGGAATTTTCGAGGGTACTATCAGTATCTATGTGCAGGATATCGATAGTCTTAATGCGCTCCTGGATAATATACGCAAGATTAAGGGTATCGAGAGCGTGAAGCGTCTGCTCAATACATAATTTGTGGCGGTGTGCTGTGACCAACGTAGCTCTCTTTGGTGAGTATATGAATGGGGTAGATGATTGCTACGATTTTTGATCTGCCATATGGTGCGATGCTCAGTGTCGAGCTACTTGCTGTAAGCAGCTATCTCGACCTCTGCACTGGTTAAATATCTTTACTATTGAGAGTAGATATCTGCATCGTGTCATTGGCGTTTTACCAGATCGAATCGTTGCTGCTATCCGCTTTAATATTCTTCGCACACTGACCATAACTAAGGCTTGCGATGTCTAAATATGGCGGGGTAGTGCAGTAGAGAGATGATAAATTGGGTAGCTGACGACGGCTACTGCTATGCAATATAATTTTATAAAACTAATTTATAACTTAACTATGGCAACAATTTTTTCACGTATCGTAGCTGGCGAGATTCCCAGCTATAAGGTAGCAGAGAACGATAAGTTCTACGCCTTCCTCGACATTGCTCCATTGGCTAAGGGACACACTTTGGTTATCCCTAAGCGCGAGGTTGACTACTTCTACGACCTCGAGGACGATGAACTTGCGGAGATGATAGTTTTCGCTAAGAGTATTGCGAAGAAAATTCAGGCAACTACGCGCTGTAAGAAGGTCGCAACGGTAGTTTTGGGCCTCGAAGTACCCCACGCACACATCCATTTGGTGCCAATGAACACCGAGAAAGATGTAGATTTTAGTAAGGATAAGCTCTCTCTCACTCCAGAAGAGTTCGCCGAAATAGCAGCTTCGCTCCAGTAATCAACGGCTGTTGATAACTATATAACAGCTTAATTAATAGGGTAGTACAATGTTATTAACATAGTGCTACCCTATATATTTTAACATAATATTCTCTTTCTCTCTTTTCTCCCTATTTGACCTTCGATTTTCGCACTTGAAGAGTGTAAAATTGATTATTCTACACCCCTTACATTACAAATGTAAATCATTGACAAATCAATAATCTATACAGATGTTACAAATGTAATTACATTTAACAACAATTACAATTGTTAATTGTTACATTTGTAAGACTATTTGCAATTAGGTCAACCATACAATTTGCCCCTGATTCTCACTAATTAAAACATTAAACTTTATTTTTTATAGCATTAAAAATGAGCTACTTATAACTTTTATATAAAATTGATTATCTATTGAAACGTGATAATAGGGGTTTTTGCCATTATTGGTGTTGTTGAGGTCTGTTGTTGTGCTTAAACTGGCTAAATACAGGTGTTTATGACTTGTTATATGATAATTATTATAGGTAGGGTTATTTTTGTAATTTAACTATAATTACTGTTATGACATTTGTCATAGTTATTAACAGTTATCAACATATGACCAATGTCAAAATTATTTGCTTTACAAAAATAAATTTTGTATCTTTGTAAAAACATTCATTTATGAAGGAAAAACTCGACATTTTGTGCCAAACGTTTCAGATTAATGCTTCGGAGCTTGCGAAGAGCCTCGGTGTAGATGCCTCTGCAATCTCGCATCTGAGGTCTGGTCGTAACAATCCGCGCTACGATTTTTTGGTCAAGATACTCCGAACTTACCCTACCATTAATCCTGATTGGCTTCTGCTCGACAGCGACCAGGTACTGCGCGACGGAGCAGAGACTCCTACGAAGATTGCCTCTCTCCCTCTCCCCGACGACGAGGAGTTTCAGTCGCCCGATGGTAGCTCCGAAGATGACGAGTCGACGTTGGATTCGAGAATATCGTCTGAGGTTTCAACCGATAATCGTGATGCGAGTTCGAGCGATAATAGTCGTGCTGATGTTGGAGAGTTCCCCCCACTTCGACTCTCTGGCAAGCGCGTAGAGAGAGTTATAGTTCTCTATACTGATAAGTCCTTCGAGAGCTATACACCGACTGAAAAGTAACCCCGAAAAGGTAGGTGTAGAGTGTAAATGGATGTTAATAATTTGAATTATTGGCTTGGTGAAATGGCGATTGACTGTAAGCTCATTTCTTCTGTATGATTGGTATCTCGTACACCACTTTGCTCTGTAGTCGCATTGTTATATTGTGGTGGTTGGGACACTATTTCTATTATGATTGGTATCGAATGACAAGACAACTACCTATCCAAGTGTTGAGGTTTGTGGGCGACGTTCTTTGTCGCTATTGGCTTAATCTGGCCATCTTGTGGATGTGTGTAGTGTTGAAAAGATCCTGAATTACTACTCTCCAAAAGGCTAAGGATAACAGCTATTATTGTATTTATATGTGGAAATATTGCATATAAATGCGTTAAGTCGTCGAAAAAAATGTAGTAGAATAGCTTGCTGGGTTTGGTTAGTCCGGGTTTGTCAGAGAGTTTAAGTGATTTGTCAGAGAGTTTCAAGGGATTTGTCAGATAGTTTCAAGTGGATGTCAGATGGCTTGAGGGAGGATTTTGAGCGGCGTTATGATTTTATGAACCTCGTTGTCGCTAAGTTCGCCACTCACACTTTACCGCCGTACTTTACCGTCGTATTGATGAGCTACACCTTAGCGATCAACGTTGCACGCACTTTTTATTAGGCTTGTTTCTTATTTACTTAAGCTTGTTACTTACGCTTTTGAAGTCTCTTGCGTAGCTGCTTTAGCTCATACATCCTATCGCGGTGCTTGACTGCAACCTTGAAATCGAGGGCTTTAGCCGCAGCTGTCATATCAGTCATAGCCTCCTCGATAAGTCTATCTATCGCCTCTATTACCGAGGTGGTATCGCCACTAATGCCGAGTGTGGCCATAATATCATCTTCGAGGTCGCGATCTGTTGGCGTGGGCACTTGCTTGCTATCAGCAACACTGCGCTGACCATTGTTGTCGCCTGTTGCAGAGTACTCCGAAAGGCTCTCGTTCGCTGTCGTAGAGATTCCTATTCGGCCAGCCGTGACGCTCTCTCCTGCGGTATATCGACTCTCCCCTTCTGCCGTGTTATATGGCCTATAATTGGCCTTCTCTGGGGCGTTACTCTCTATCTTATGCACCCTCTGCTCAATGCTACGTCGTATCTCCTCTTCTGCATCCCTATTGCCCTGCTCGGCCTCCTTAGCGCGTTCGCTGAGGAGCGTGTTAGGCCCTGCGCCGCTCTTCTTTGCCGAGCGAGGTACGCAGTCGTGCTCGAAGTTGTACTCTATCTGCTTTGAGCGGCGGCGGTTGCTCTCGATTATTGAGGTGTATAGCGAGCCATTGAGCGTGTCGCCATAGAGTATTACCTTGCCGTTTACGTGGCGTGCAGCGCGTCCTGCGACCTGAGTTATCGACCTCACATTGCGCAGGAAACCCTCCTTGTCGGCATCGAGGATAACGACTAAAGCAACCTCTGGGAGGTCGATACCCTCACGTAGGAGGTTGACACCAACGATAACATCTATGAGGCCACTGCGCAGGTCATCGAGAATCTGTACGCGTTCCATAGTCTCTATGTCGGAGTGCAGATACCTATTCTTTATGCCCACGCGGTCGAGGAAGCGCGACACCTCCTCGGATGAGTGCTTGGTGATAGTGGTGATTATCACCTTGCCATTACGTTTCGTTATGGCGTTTATGTTGTCTAAGATGTCGTCTATCTGGTTCTCTGTCGGCTTAATTGTCAGCGCCGGGTCTACGATATATGTCGGACGTATGAGCTGCTCTATAATTACGCCGTTGCTCTTTTTAATCTCGTATTCTGCAGGCGTAGCACTCACATATATGGTCTTCGGAGTTAGTCGCTCATACTCTTCGAGTGTCAGTGGGCGGTTGTCCAAGGCGGCAGGTAGTCGGAAACCATACTCTACAAGTGCCATCTTACGGGCGTAGTCACCGCGGTGCATAGCGCTAATCTGTGGCATTGTCACGTGGCTCTCGTCCACGACCATAAGCATATCTTCGGGCATAAAATCTATGAGGCAGAAGGGGCGTGTTCCTGCAGCTCGTCGGTCGAAGTATCGCGAGTAGTTCTCTATGCCTGAGCAGTATCCGAGCTCTTTGATCATCTCGAGGTCGTAGTTTACGCGCTGCTTTATACGCTCTGCCTCCACCATACGGCCCTGGCTCTCGAAGTATTCGTGTTGCTTGATCATATCGCCCTCAATCTCCATTATCACCCTATTTATGGTGTCGCGTGTACGCACGAAGAGGTTGCTGGGGTATATCGTCACTGTTTCGAGAGTCTCTAACCTCTGCCCCGATAGTGGGTCGATGCTGTATATAGCCTCTATACTCTTGTCGTTGAGCATTATTCTGAAGCAGTGGTCTCCGAACTCGCCAAACGAGGCCATTATATCTATTGTTTCGCCTACAACGCGGAACGATGCAGGCTCGAGGGTGCTCTCCACACGCTTATACAGTGCATCTACAAGGTTGCGCAGTAATAGCTGTCGCGAGATGTGTTGTCCAACGTTGAGTTTTATTGCCGAGGAGTGGAAGTCGTCGGGGTTACCGCAGCCATATATACACGACACGCTGGCCACGACGATGACGTCTCTACGTCCAGAGAGTAGCGTAGCTACGCACTTTAGGCGCATACGCTCAATTTCGTTGTTTATGGCTAAGTCCTTCTCTATGTATGTGTTTGTAGAAGGGATATATGCCTCGGGCTGGTAGTAGTCGTAGTACGACACGAAATACTCTACAGCATTCTCTGGAAAGAAGTTTTTAAATTCGCCGTAAAGCTGAGCTGCGAGGGTCTTATTGTGGCTTATTATCAGCGTTGGTTTATCCAGTTGGGCTATGACATTAGCTATGGTAAACGTCTTGCCCGAGCCAGTTACGCCGAGGAGTGTAGTGTGTGAAAGGCCATTGTTATCCACAGTCTGTACCGACTGCACAATATCCTTTATCGCCGCAGGCTGATCGCCCGTTGGCTTATACTCTGCCACTAATTTGAATCCCATAGCACAAAGGTAACAAAAAAATAGAGAGACTGAATAAAAAGAACATCTTTTATTCAGCCTCTCAAGAATTATTCGTGACTAAAGTACTTTTTAGTTGACCTCAGTCATATTTAGAATACGGTCTCTGCGATGATTTCTATAAACCATTTGAGCTTATCGCCGAGCCGTAACCTGCGAATGGGTGAATCGATACCACATAGCAAGCACCATAGCGAGTATTACCCGTAAGCTTGATATTTGACTTACCCTCGTCGATAGATACGCTATACTCGTTGAGAAGTGGAGTCTTGGGCTCTGTCATCAAGTCGTCCGAATCGGTAATCCATACACGGGTCAAAAGGCCTGTAGCATTATCAATCTCGTAGCCCCACAATGTCGTGGCGTGATGTAGTGAATAGAGGTTTGCCGAAAGACTGATTGTAAGACCTGCCATACCGTGCTCAAAGGCTGTAACAACCAAATCAGTAAAGTATGCCAAGCGCTCTGTGCCCAACAAATCAGTACCATTACCCCATTGGTAATAATTGTTGTAGCAGGTGGTGTAGCCGACAGTGCTACCATAGCCACAATACATATTTGCCTTCACATCACTCCAGATGCTCTTCCAAAAGCCGCCATCAGTCGTGGGCACTGCCTGTGAGCCTGGCGAAGCGTACTCGCCACCATTCAATACACCCTCGAAGTACCAAGGAATAGCCTGCTCCATATGACCACCACGTGAGTTGTCCCACTCTGAGTGGAATACGTTCATAAGCTCCAACTCGTAAGGACCATAATTAGTATAAGATGTAACACCCGGACCATCTGTTGCTCCCTCAGGTAGAGTCTTGCCGGCAGCCTTGTAGCGATCCTGGAACCACTGAATCATATTCGATGATGTAGCAGCCCAGCACATATTGATATCTCCGTTGTTGCCCTGAGCCTTCTTGTTCACGTCGTACCAGCCAGATGTGAGCGTAACGCCATCGGCAAAAACTATGGTCTTGCCCGTAGATGTCACCTCCTCGGCTGTGATTGTCAGCTCATTAGACTTCTGCTCGCCCTTTACGGCATATACTGTGTAAGTGCCTGGGGTAGTGGTGATAAAGCGGTTGCCATTGAGCACGCTCTCGTTGACATAGATTGTCGACTTATCGGTTACGTTAGCGCCATCCTGCGTAACGGTAAACTTAGCGTAGTCTACGCCATTGGCCTTGATAGTTGTCGTCGAGGCCTCGATGGTTATAGGCTTCTCCTCCTCGACAATTTTTATGCGCGCCGTTACCTCTACGCTGTTCGACTTCTCGCCCTCGTAGATTGCGTAGAATGTGTAGACTCCCGCCTCGGTTGTAGAGAACTCCTTAGATGCGAGCTTTGAGTCGTCTGCGGCGTTGTATAGCTCATAATCTGTAACGGCGTTGCCATCGAGCTTGAGCGTAAACAGTGCCTTCTCCGAGCCATCGGCGACGATAGTCGTGGGGTTGGCGCTAAGCTCGATATCTAACGATGGCGAGTCCATCGTTACGAACGATACCTCCACGTTATTCGACTTCTCGCCCTCGTACTCGGCATAGAAGGTGTACTGTCCTGTCTCGTTAGTTGTAAAGGTGTTACCCTCGATGTCTGCAAAGTTATCGTCGCTCTTAGCAAGATAGATTGTTGCGTTTGTCGTTACATCTGTGCCGTTGCAGTCTACTGCGAACGTAGCTGTATCGCCGAGGTAGTAGCGATCGCGGTTGGCTGTCAGTGTGATAATCTTAGTATCCTCGGTTACCACCTTAGCAGTCACGGTCACGATGTTCGACTTTGCCTCACCAACACGGGCATAGAAGGTGTACTGACCAGCGTACTTTGTCGAGAAGCTACTGCTGCTCAGCTGCTCGTTGGTGTCGGCGAAGTATATCTTAGCATCACTGAGGATGTTCTCCTTGTCATCCTTAACTGTGAATGTTGCCTTCTGCTCACCATTGGCATAAATCTCGGTGTTATCTACCGAGAGAGTGATATTTGGCAACGTAGGGTTGGTCTTATCCTCCTCACAGGCCATGATGCCTAAAAGGGCTACCAGTGCAAATAAAATCTTCTTCATCTTGACGTAGGTATATATGAGTGTGGCGAGGCTTCACACCCCACCACACTCGATTATTACTTTACTCGTGTAAGTACGATATCCGATGTTGCTATCGCCCAAGGATCATTGCCTCGGAATACCGCTGGGCGGTAGTTACCGTAGCCGAACTCCTCTCCAGAGTTGTAAATTCCGATAGTGATGGTATTACCATCTGCCGATACTGTTACAGGGAACGAAGCAGGTGCGGTGAACTCGTTAAGGATGTCGGCACCGAAGAAGTAGAACGTGCCCTCTTCAGCCCAGTTGTAGAAGAACTCGCTGCGTGATGAAGGTACACTAACCGAGCCATCAGCGCCAATCTCGAGGAAGATCTTTGGTCCATAGTCGCGGTAAGCCACCTGTGGATATGCACCCCAGTAAGCGGGGTCGGCCTCCATAAGGTCTGCTGGGGTTACAAAACCACGTTCTAAAAGATCTGGATTGAGGTTGCCCGATGCATCAACATCGAACGGCCAGCCAAGAACAACAAGACGGTTCTGCTCGCGATACTTCGTCTCTGTGGTTGCGTCTACGCCCTGAGCGATGGTTACAGGGGCGTTGTGGATGCTCACCTCTACTTGGTTACGCTGAATGAGTGAGTATGACACCTCCCACTCGCCCTGAAGCGATGTGAAGAGCTCTGACTCCACACGTGCAGGTACGGGCTTAGCGTTGGTAGCCATTGTCGTAGCCTTGATAGTCGCTGTCTGCTCGTCATTCTTAACGCTTACAAGTGCTACATACTCAATCTCGGGGAAGAGGTCCTCCATCTTGAGGCTTAGGCCCGTTGTGCGCACTGCCTCTACCTGCTCTGCCGAGAGGTCTGTGCCATAGTTATTTATGATATACTCGTCGCTGTAATCCTGGCTGCGCAGTAATGCCACGTCTGCTGCGGTGTTAAATGCAACCTTTATCGACGCAGCCTCTGCCGAGAATATATTGAGGCTTAGTGTGTTGTGTCCATTCTCTGCAGGGGTAGAGAGTGATAGCTCAACAGTAGGAGCAGCGCCTGTAGCCTCCTTCGTCTTAAACTCAAACTTCGAGAATGCCTCAGCATCCGTATTATCTACGATGACAACCATGCAGTAGTACTCTGTTGCGGGTATAAGGCCTCCCCACTCCTGCTCATTGGCAGCTGTGAGGTGCCAAGAGCCTGCTGATGGGTACTTTACGAGTGTAGCAAGCATCGACTCTCCGTTGCTCGAGATAATGCTATCAGACCACGCCTTATCTTTAACCAATACGTAGTACTCTACGACTGAGTTGTCAGGGGTGGTAGATATAGTTACCGACGTAGAGGTGATATTCTTAAGTTCGGTAGTAAGACCAGCCTCCGATTGAGGCTTCTTAGGAGTGCGGGTCTCGGCAACGAATATCTGGTCGGTAATCTCCGATCCGTTGGTTATGGCAGCGATGATGTAGTAGTCGCTATCCTCGCGAACGCGCATATCGTAATCACCATATTTGCCGCCATCAATCCACTCAACAGTCTGCACACCCTTTGCAGAGATGCCGATACCAGCTGTCTGGATATAATCCTTGGTAGTGAGGTTGTAGTACTCGAGGTATGCCTTGTCGATACACTGGAATACGTAGCTGCCCTCGATGTTGATGGTAAACTCAATAGTGTCGTATGTTACCTCATCAACCTCGATAGGGTTAACCTTGCCGTCATCTGGCGTGGTGAACTCGAGTTTCTGAGGGGTGCTCAACTCGCCATCAGCCTTGGCGCGTAGACGTGCGAAGAGCGTGTACGTGGTATTGTCCTTGAGACTCTCTACGGAGATAGTTGCCTTCTCTTTAACCTCAGCGACGTTAGTGTCGAACCACGTATTCATGTCGGGAGTAGGTTTCTCCTTCTCTACTACAACGTAGCCAAGCTCGCCCTCGACATTTGTTGTTACCTCGAAGGTAAATGTGTCGTAGGTAACCTCGGTCTGGGTAAGAGTAATCTCGGGGGGTACACCAGGAGTGGGGTTGTCCGGTCCGCCGCCGTTGCCTGTGCCATCATCTACTGCAGGCTTCTCGCAACCTACAACTGCAAGAGCGCAGAGGATGAGAGTCCAAAAGTTGAAAAGTCTTCTCATTGTTAAAGGTTTGTTAGGTTAAAAATTTTAGTTGTTTGTTTACACACCAATATTCTCGATACCTTATGTGGTATCTGGCGGCAAAAGTAGTAAAAAAAAATATAATTGCAAAGATATTTCTATCTTGCGGTCTAAAATTATAGAAAAAGGCGTGAGATACTGTGAGATACTGTGAGTTACTATGATTTTCTATGAGTGACTATGGGTTACTATGGGTTACTATGGGTTTCTATGACAGGAAGTTTAAACGTTAACCTTGCATACATAGTAACCCATTTTAACCCATTTTAACTCATTTTAACTCATTTTGACCCATCGAATCCCATCGAACCTCATCGAACCCCCACGCTCCAGCCTGCTACTTCTGTCTAAAATAAATCTGAATAGGTACACCCGAGAAGTCCCACTCTTCGCGCAACTTGTTCTCCAAGAAACGACGGTACGACTCCTTGATATACTGGGGTAGGTTTACGAAGAATGCAAACTGAGGTGTTGGTGTAGGTAACTGTGTTACATACTTGATTTTTATATACTTGCCCTTCGTTGCAGCGGGAGGATAATTCTCGATAAGAGGCAGGAAGAAGTCGTTGAGCTCCGAGGTCGAGATGCGGCGCTTGCGCGACTGGTATACGCGTATTGCGGCCTGCAGAACATCGAGGATACGCTGCTTGTTAATCACCGAGGTGAAGATGATGGGTATGTCGCTAAACGGTGCGAGCTTCTTCTCGAGGAACTCGCGCCACACCTTCATAGTGTTGCTATCCTTCTCCACCAAGTCCCACTTATTTACCACTATTACACATCCTTTGCGGTTGCGTACTATGAGGTTGTGGATATTCAGATCCTGCGACTCTATGCCCTGCTCAGCGTCGAGCATAAGGATGCAGACGTCGGAGTTCTCGATGGCGCGTATCGAGCGCATCACCGAGTAGAACTCCAAGTCCTCGGTGACCTTACCCTTCTTACGCATACCTGCCGTGTCGATAAGGTAGAAGTCCATGCCGTACATGTTATATCGCGTGTGTATCGAGTCGCGCGTAGTGCCCGCAACGTTGGTCACGATGTTACGCTCTTGACCCAATAAAGCATTTGTCATCGACGACTTGCCTACATTTGGGCGACCTACGATGGCTATGCGTGGCAGCGAGGCGTCGTACTCGGCGGTGGTGTCCTCGGGGAGGTTTGCCAGTATGGCGTCCATCATATCGCCCGTGCCACTTCCCGACATCGAGCTTATGCAGTATGGCTCGCCGAGACCCAGAGCGTGGAACTCGTGCGAGAAGTAGATGAGGTCGTAGGTGTCGACCTTGTTACATACGAGCATCACCCTCTTTCCCGAGCGGCGCAGGATATCGGCCATCATCATGTCGAGGTCGGTGATTCCTGTGCGCACCTCTACGAGAAATAGTATGAGGTCGGCCTCCTCTATTGCGAGCATCACCTGGCGGCGAATCTCGTCCTCGAATATATCTTCGGAGTTTACGGTGTAGCCACCAGTGTCGATAACTGAGAACTCTTTACCGTTCCAGTCGGTTTTGCCATAGTGTCGGTCGCGCGTTGTGCCGGCCGTCTCGTCGACGATGGCCTGGCGCTGACCTACAAGGCGGTTAAAAAGTGTTGACTTGCCCACATTTGGGCGACCTACGATTGCTACCAAACTCATAAATCTGTACTCTATTATCGGTTTTTCTATATTCGTCTCTGTGGTCGTCGCACCCACATAGGCGCATACAACGGCACAAAGGTAGTAAAAAGTTTTCAATTAGCAATATTGGTTGTGAGTGGAAGGAAGGGCTTGTGCGTGTTTTCTTAGGGACGAGAGAGATGGAAGGAATGAGAGATGATAAAGACGGAAGAGACGGAAGAGACGGAAGAGACGAAAGAGACGAAAGAGACGAAAGGAACGAAAGGAACGAAAGGAACGAAAGAGACGGAAGGGACAGAAGAGACGAAAGGAACGAGAGAGACGAAAGGGACGAGAGAGACGAAAGAGACGAAAGGGACAACAACGAAGTCGGGTATCATCTTTCTCTGTTGTCTCTGCGTCTCTGCGTCTCTGCTGTCTCTGCTTTCTCTGCGTCTCTGTAGTCTCTGCGTCTCTGCGGTCTCTAATTTCCCTGCGTCTCTGTAGTCTCTGCGTCTCTGCAGTCTCTCAAACCCTCCCTACTCCAGTCTCTTTCACTTGCTGTCCTCTCCTGTTCAACCCCAAAAGAAATCGCTTCTAAATAAAATATTTTCTCAATAATTTGGTTTATTTAGTTAAAATGAGTATCTTTGAAGGATTATCGTGGCAAAATGCCCGATATGTTGTAGAATAACGATAATAGAGAGTGATGAGGAGTGTAGCAAGAGTATTGGTTTTCGTCTTAGTTGTAGCGCTGTGTGGCGGTTTCGGGTTTGGTGTGCAGGCGCAAAGCCATACGCACGACCATAGTCACCACCACGACCATAGCCACAACCATCAACTTGACTACTCGGGCTACGAGGTTAAGAGCCAACGTAGCCGAGTGCATACCGAGTGGGGTATAGGTGTCGGAGGTGTCTATACCATTGCCGAGCCTATCGTCACTGAGTCGGTTGCTGCTGCAGGCCTTAGCCTCGCACCGCGTATAGGCTTCCAGGGCCATTTAGATATGGCTGTATGCTTTGGGCGAGTCGTGGCCCTCGAGATGAAGATATACTACTCTGGTGGCTCGATAGACGTGGCCACGAAGTATGATGAGCACCGCGTGCGCACCTCTACGGTTGATATTCCGCTGCTGCTCTCGTTGCGAGCGTTCAACGGTCGTCTGAGGGTAAATGCAGGCCCAATGTTTACGGTGCTCGCTAAGGGTGAGTATACCGATTCGGGCGAGGTTATGATGTTTGGCGGCGCAGCACCCTCGTGGGCCCTTACGGCAGGTATCTCGGTGGGCTTGGGTCGTCACTTCCTTATCGATGCGCGCTATGTCTATTCGGCAAAGAATAGGCTCAACCAGTTTGGTGGCTCGCCCCAGAGTCCTGGCCTCGAGTTCGAGACTCGCTACGATAGGGTAATGGCTGGCGTGACGATACTCTTCTAATCGTAGATGTGAAAAAATGAATGTGTGATAACTGTATATGAGTGAACAGATAGCAAAGGAGATATTGGTTGAGGGTGTCGATGCCCGAGAGTTGTATGGCGCGCAGGATGCATACCTCGAGCAGATGCGCGAGCTATGCCCCAAGGTTAAGATAGTGGCGCGTGGCGATAAGATAAAGGCTCTCGGTGCTAAGAGCGACGTGGCGGCTTTCGAGCGACGTATGAATGCTCTGGTAGATTACTATATAAAGTATGGACATATATCCTCGGAGGTGGTGTCGCAGGCCTTCTCGTCGAGCATCGCCGAGCTCTCGGCCGAGCCTCCAGCCGTCGATAAGGATGTTATCGTCTACGGTAACAATGGTGCGATAATACGTGCTCGTACTGTCAACCAGCAGCGTTTGGTTAAGTTGGCCGAGAAGAACGACCTGCTCTTTGCCGTAGGCCCTGCGGGCTCGGGTAAGACATATACGGCCATTGCACTTGCTGTGCGAGCACTTAAGGAGCGCGAGGTGAGGCGCATAATCCTCACTCGCCCTGCCGTTGAGGCTGGCGAGAAGCTCGGCTTCCTGCCTGGCGATATGAAGGAGAAGCTCGACCCATACTTACAGCCGTTGTACGATGCTCTGGGCGATATGATTCCTGCGGCCAAGTTGCAGAAGTTCCTTGAGGAGGGCACGGTGCAGATAGCTCCGCTGGCCTATATGCGTGGTCGCACGCTCGACAACGCCTTTGTTATTCTGGATGAGGCGCAGAATACTACGCTCTCGCAGATAAAGATGTTCCTTACGCGTATGGGCCGCAATGCTAAGTTTGTGGTTACGGGCGATATCACGCAGATAGACCTGCCTCGCCGCTCGGATAGTGGTCTGCAGAGGGCGATGTCGACCCTTGCCGATATTAGCGGTATAGGTATAGTCGAGTTCGACAAGCGTGATATCGTGCGCCACCAGCTTGTAAAGTATATCGTCGAGGCCTTCGATAAGCGCGAGGAGTTAGAGAATGGCTTGAGAACGGACCGAGGCGATAGACCCGATAGATAGTATAAATGTGTTAAAACATAGATAGATAAATCAATAATCAACTAAAACAAAACTAATATGGACAAGAATTTGAAAGGTTTGAAGCCAGCATTGGTGTGGAAGCACTTTGCTGAGATTTGTAACATCCCACACCCTTCGCACGAGGAGGATGCCATCCGCGCATATATCGTAAAGTGGGCCGAGGAGCTTGGCCTCGAGCATAAGATTGACCAGGCGCAGAACGTCTACGTCTACAAGCCTGCATCGCCAGGTATGGAGGACCGTAAGGGTATCATTCTCCAGGCACACACCGATATGGTGCCACAGAAGAACAACGATACGGTGTTTAACTTCTCGACCGACCCTATCGAGGCTTATATCGATGGAGAGTGGGTTACGGCTAACGGCACAACGCTTGGCGCTGACAACGGTATCGGCCTTGCAGCTGCTATGGCGGCTATGGAGGATGCCGACCTTGTACACGGTCCATTGGAGTGCCTCTTTACGGCTACCGAGGAGACTGGTATGGATGGTGCTTTCGGCCTTCAGGGCGGTATGCTCAAGGGTGATATCCTGCTTAACCTCGACTCTGAGACCGAGGGTGAGTTGTACGTAGGCTGTGCTGGTGGTATGGACGTGAACGTCACTATGAAGTATCGCGAGCAGGCTCTTGAGGGTAAGTTCGCGGCATATAAAGTTACGGTTAAGGGTCTTAAGGGTGGTCACTCGGGTATCCAGATTGGCACTCAGCGTGCTAATGCCAACAAGGTGCTCTTCCGTCTGTTGCGCCAGGAGACCGAGTCTTACGGCCTTGAGCTTGCATCGGTCGAGGGTGGTAATATGCGTAACGCTATCCCACGCGAGGCTTGGGCAGTTGTCGTTGTTCGCGAGGCCGAGAAGGCTATCTTCGAGGCTAATGTTAAGTCTTACGAGAAGATTATCATCAAGGAGTTTGAGGGTATCGAGGACTCTATCGAGATCTTTGCCGAGCCTATCGAGTGTCCTAAGGTTATCATTCCACACCTCGAGTCGCACTCGCTTATCCGCGCTATCTGTGGCTGTCCTAACGGCGTGCAGCGTATGTCTGTCGCTATGGAGGGCTTGGTTCAGACCTCTTCTAACCTCGCTATTGTATCCTCTGATGGCTCTACCATCAAGGTTCAGTGCCTCATTCGCTCGTCGGTAGATACCGAGAAGGGTGAGCTTGCAGGTGCTATATCATCTGTCTTCGAGCTTGCAGGTGCCGATGTCGAGCTTACAGGCTCATATAGCGGCTGGAATCCAAATATGAAGTCGCCTATCTTGCACACTATGCTCGAGTCGTACGAGAAGCTCTACGGTGTTAAGCCTGCCGTTACTGCTATCCACGCAGGCCTCGAGTGTGGTATCATCGGCGCGAAGTATCCAGGTATGGATATGATTTCGTTTGGCCCTACCATCTGCTACCCACACTCTCCAGATGAGAAGGTGAATATCGCCTCTGTCGAGAAGTTCTACGACTTCCTCTGCAACACGCTCCGTAACGCGCCACGCAAGTAGTCGCACACAGGTGTCGTCATAAGCATTTGCGTTATGATAGAACAGACTTTAGACCATCCTACGGTCGAGGCAGGTGTTAAGTGGTTTGTTATCGTCAACCCCGTATCTGGTTCAGGTAGGGGGTTGGCGGACCTGCCGCTTATCTCTAAGCTGTTGCGCGATAACGGCATTCAGCACGACTCGGTCTTTTCGGAGCATAAGCACCACGCTGCCGAGCTCACGGTGTCGGCCATAGAGTCGGGCTACCGCCATATCATCGTTGTCGGTGGCGACGGCACGCTTCACGAGGTCGTCAACGGCCTCTTTATCCAGCGCAGCGTACACCCCTCCGAGGTCACCATCGCGGTGATATCTACGGGTACGGGCAACGACTGGATACGTATGTATGGCATCCCCACGCGCTACTCCGAGGCTATCCGAGCCATCAAAGAGGGTTACACCTTCTTGCAGGATGTTGCCGAGATCGACTACGAGGAGTCTAAGTATCGCCAGACGCGCTATATGGCCAATGTTGCAGGTCTCGGCTTCGACGCTAAGGTCATCGAGCGCACACTCACGAGTAAGGCTAAGGGTTATCTCGGTCGCGGAGGATATATGTGGTGCCTCGTGCGCTCATTCTTCTCGCATAAGGCTACGGGTGTGAAGATATGGGTCGACGATCGCCTTGTCTTCAACGATCTACTCTTCAGTATAGCTATCGGTGTAGGTCGATACAACGGTGGTGGTATCCAGCAGCTCCCTGCGGCTGTTGCCGACGATGGCCTGTTGGATGTCACTATGATTCGCCCTGTGCACTGGTGGCACGTGGTGTTCCGCATCCGCCGCCTCTTCAATGGTACTATATACTCTATCGGCCACGTTAAGCATCTCCAGGGCCGAAAGATTCGCATCGAGTCCTCTCCCGAGACTCCGTTGGAGATTGATGGCGAGCTCTATGGTGGCACGCCTGTCGAGCTGCGCGTCAAGCATCGCGTCGTACGTGTTATCGTCAATAAATCCTACTTAGACAAGGTAAGGAACAATTAGCGATTTTTGGCCTTGCGGCCACCGCTAAAGCGGTAAGGGTAGTAGAAAGAGTAGTTCGCACCTGCGGTGCTAAAGGGTATAGAGACAACAGGGATTTTAGAGACCACAGGGACTACAGAGACGCAGGGACGACAACGAAGTCGAGTATCACGTTTAGCGACAACGTGGTTAACGCACTGTCCCTGCTGTCATAGTAACCCATAGTAACTCATAGCAACTCATCGTAACCCACCCTCACGCCAGCGACAATGCTTCAGCCGCACCGACCTTGCTGTCTCCCTGTTGTCTCTTTCGTCTCTGCGTCTCTCTCGTCTCTAAAAAATCACGCGCAAGCCACAGAGGCCGCCCTGCTCCCTTAACTACCCTTTAGCAGGCTTTGCCTGCGCTCTACCCTTTAGCGCCGCAGGCGCGAACTACCCTTAAGCTACTCTTAATATCTTCCACACATACCCCCCCCAAAAAAAAATATCCAATTTTTCTTGCATATTAAATTTCCTTGTGCTAACTTTGTGATATCAAAATGATATCAAACCGCGCAAGGCCATTTAGCGCTGAGTATTGGGGTGTGGTGCTGTAACAGATTGCGGCGGCGGATGGCAGTGATAGGGTAGCAGTGGACTTTATTATATATAGGTATAATCTTTTAAATCTTTAGGACTATGAAAAACTACACTTATTCTGGTTGGAAGCTCAATGGCTTCGTAGCTCTTGTTTTAAACCTTGCACTTGTTGCTGCAATGGTCTACTCTATCGTGGTGCTTGCCAATAGCGAGGAGTTTGTTGTATGGGCACTTGTTACGCTTATTGCTACGGCTATCATTAGCTTTATTATGCTCTTTGGCTATATTATGCTCGAGCCTAACGAGTCGCGCGTGCTGCTCTTCTTTGGTAACTATCGTGGCACGTTCTACGACACTGGTTTTTGGTGGATTAACCCATTTATGACCGCCAAGAAGCTATCTATGCGTGCTCGCAACCTCAATGTCGACCCCATCAAGGTTAACGACAAGGCTGGTAATCCTATCCTTATCGGCTTGGTTGTGGTGTGGAAGATTAAGAACGATGGCGCCTACAATGCTGTATTCGAGATTGATGCTCCCGAGGTTGTTGGCACAACGTCAAATACGCGTATGAACGTCTTGGAGAACTTCGTGGCCGTGCAGAGCGACTCGGCACTGCGTCAGGTGGCAGGTATGTATGCCTACGACGAGAATACTAAGGGCGAGAGCGAGGAGGTAACGCTTCGCTCGGGTGGCGATGAGATTAACGACAGACTCACCGACGAGCTTAACGACCGCCTCTCGATTGCAGGTATCGAGGTTATCGAGGCGCGCCTTAACTACCTTGCCTATGCTCCCGAGATTGCTGCAGCAATGCTACGTCGCCAGCAGGCAGACGCTATAATCTCGGCTCGCGAGAAGATTGTTGAGGGTGCTGTATCTATGGTTAAGATTGCTCTTGAGCGCCTCTCTACCGAGGAGGTTGTGGAGCTCGACGAGGAGCGCAAGGCGGCTATGGTCAGCAACCTGCTCGTGGTGTTGTGTGCCGATGAGGCTGCCCAGCCAGTGGTTAACACAGGTACTCTGCATAACTAATAGAGTCATTTCCCCCTATGGCTACTAAGGATTCAAATACACGCAGTTTTGTGCTACGCATCGATAGCGAGACTATGGAGGCTCTCGAGAAGTGGAGCGAGGATGAGTTTCGTTCGGTGAATGGTCAGCTGCAATGGATTATAGCCGAGGCCTTGCGGCGTAGTGGCCGCAAGCCTCGCGCTAAGAAGCAAACTAAGGAGGAGACGAGCAATGAAACTAAATAACAGATATAGTCTCTTCAAGAGACGTTACAACCTTGTAGGCTCTGCGGCACGCCGCCGCCTCGGTAAGTCACCTGACGAGGGTAGGTTGACACTGTCGTCGGTAATGATTACGGTGGCAGGAATGGTACTGCTGAGTTTCGATAGCATAATCGAAAAGATCGATTTGCCGTACGTTGAGTGGCTCTTCTCGGCCCTATGTTTTGCGGTGTTTGTGCTCTCAATATACCTTGAGTTTCGACGTCGTGCGCCACGTCCGTGCTGGGAGAAGGCTACGTGGGCCTCGGCAGCGATAGCCTTGGTGTGGTTGCTCTTCCCCTGGGCCCTCTATTGGGCTGGTGAGGTAGATGATATGGCCCTTATACGTAACTTGTCTATAGCCTCAGTCCTTATGTGGATAGTGTGCCTCGGCTGCTACCTACGCCTGCGCTATATCCGCCGCCGCTCACAAGAGATTGTCTTGCGCCTTCGCTTGGAGCGTAACCGCCGTAAGGCACAATATCTTTAATTATGACAACTAAAATCATTGTATTGGCGCTCTGCACTCTGTTGCTCTTGGCTCTTGCGGTGCTTGCCCTTGTGGGTAAGTTGGATAGGTTGTACACGATGTTCTATCCTGCCGATAGCCTTGCACCCGATAGGCTGGATAGGCGAGTTAAGCGTTGGCGAATACTATTTGCTACGGACATAATCCTTGCCGAGGTGCTTCTCTTCGTCTTTATCTTAATCGGCACATTAGACTATTATGAGTGGGCACTCGTTGTGGTGGCGTTGCTCTATTTTGCTTTGGAGGCGTTGTGGGTTCGTAGAGCTTAGCCTCGTTGGATTAACCTTAAAACCTTGTTTATATGAGCATTTGGCTTATAATCAGCATTGCCGCCTCGCTGGTGGCTACGTTGCTGTGTTTAGCAATACTATTTGGCCGTGGCGACTGGATGATTAGCGCCATCGCCTTCGATGATGATGGCGAAAAGTATGATATCAAGCGCTTGCGCATCGTCTCGGCAGTTATGCCCCTCGTCTTGTTGCTATTTGCGTGGTTGGACGTATGGCTCGAGTTTAGCAAGACGGTATCGATTGTCATAATCTTAGCTATAGGCATCTGCGGAGGAGTTCTTGACCGCTTCTGGGCAAGAAACAGATAATTAATTAGTACTAAAACCTACCAAGCTATGAAAAAGATATTGTTAACACTGCTCTCTATGGTTGCCGTGGCTACGCTGAGTGCGCAGAACATTTCGGAGTATCGTAATCCAGAAGTGGAGGCTACGAGGGAGTATCAGGAGGGTAATGCTTACCAGCAAGACCTGCTTCTATATGCCGATATGCTCGCAACCGTCCACCCATACTATGCCGATGCTAAGCACCGTAAGGAGCTTATGCGTGAGGTGCGTAAGAGCTATAAGGAGTGTACTACGCTTGGCGATGATGCCGACTTTAAACTTATGTTAGCAAGGCTTGCTGCCGAGCTTGGCGATGGACATACGGCGATATCGTACTGGACAAATATGAATACGATATTTCCAGTGCGAATGGCCATAGATGGCGATAAGTCTGCTATTATAGATGTCACCTCGGAGGAGCTTAGCGAACTTCTTGGCAAGAGTGTGACCCATATCAACGGATATCCGCTTCGTAAGGTGCTACATAGTGCTCGCGAGATTGTGAGTGCCGACAACAGGGTCAACTTCGAGAATCTTGTCAAGGACTACTTTATGTTTACGGAGTTCTGGTCGCTACTCGGTATGAGCGATGAGAGCCTTAGTCTTACGCTTACCGATGGCACAACCGTCGAGGTTGCTCCCATACAGCGCAACACGCTCAAAATAGCGCAACTGCAGAGTGATGGCGCGCGAGTAACTGATAGACGTAACGTGCTATTTGACTACACCATATTCGACGATGAGAGTATCTGCTACTTGCAGTTCAATCAGTTTGCCGATAGGGTTACGTTGCCTCAATATAAGCAGTTGGCGCGCTTCGATACGTTCGTTGAGGATATGATGGCCGAAATCGAGGCTAAGGGCGTCAAGACGCTTGTTGTTGACCTTCAGTATAACGGTGGAGGTAATAGTGCCTTAGGCGATGTACTTCTCTCGTGGCTATATCCAGTCGCGGAGCTTAAGACTTATGGTGTCGAGGTGCGTACCTCGGAGCTACTCTATGCCACATATCCTTACTATCGCGAGTTTACCTACGATGATAGGCCTCTTGAGCTTGGCGAAATCTATGATATGTGGCGCTTTGACCATAATCGCAAGCAGAGTGGAGATGTTGAGCCTTCGCAGGACTCTACGCGACATATCCTAAATCGCGATGCGGAGCGTATATTCCGTGGTAATGTCATCTTCGTCGAGGGTAGAGAGTCGTTTAGTAGCGCCACGCTGCTTCTTACTATGGCGCGCGACAATGGCATAGGCATTATCGTTGGCCAGCCCTCGGGAGGCAGGCCCAGCCACTACGGAGATTTGCTTTACTGCACGCTGCCCAATACCAAGACCATCGCTACCGTTAGCCATAAGCGCTTTGTGCGCCCCGACGCGGAGGCTCGCGATACGGACTATATCGTGCCAGATGTTGATATTGACCTGCGTAATACAGAGTGCGACCTGCTCTGGGAGTGGATAGTGCGTAACTATAGTAAACAGCGCAAGGCTGACACTAAGAGCGAGGATGATAGCTACCTCTGGGATACTATCTACCGCCCCGCAATGGAATAGACTAAACTAAACTAAACTAAACCGTTCTCGATATGAATGTTGATATTATTATAATGGTTGTTGTCACGCTGCTGCTTGCGATGCTTGGCGTGGCTATAATATTTGGCAGGGCCGACTGGGCTATCAAGCAATATCGACGCAATAGCGAGCGATATAACCTCCTGCGCCTGCGTGTGGTTACGGGCGCTGTGCTCATTATTATAGCGCTGATAATACCCTTTATGGTTATCTTCGAGAGTTGTCACAATATCCTTGCAGGTGTTATTGTTGGCGTAGCCATAATCTTCGGCATCCTGCAGGAGACCTGGGCACGCCGCAGGTAGGCGTTACTCCTCTGCTACACGGCCGTCTACATTGGTTAGATACGTGGAACGATAACTATTGAAACATTAATATTTGTCACCGTGGCATTCCCATAGGATTTTGTCACGGTGACAAATGTTATTATTTAAAGTGGATGACACCATTGTTTTTCTACGGAATTTTGTTACCTTTGCTTAACTAATCAAAATTATAACAGATGAAGACAAAGTTTTTTCTATTTTCGGCAATTGCCGTAATTATGGTTAGCTGCTTTGGTGGACCAGCAGCTAATGTTGATGGTGTTGAGCCTATCGAGGGTTTCAAGAACTATAAGGATGCGTGCAGTGCTGCGCGCTTCGATGTAGCACACCGCTTCTTGGCACAGATGGAGGAGGATGTGTTTAATGCGTCTAAGGTAGCCGAGGCCGAGGAGTATATCTTTAGGCAGGAGCTTACCTACCTCGTTAGTATGGGTGATGAGCAGAGTATTAACCGTATTATCTTCCTCTTCAAGCAGAATGACATAGACAAGAGTAAGCTCGTGGAGTATTGCGACGACGCTATCGACTTAGCAATAAGTATGGGCAACGATTTGATGGTCGACCGCCTGGTTATAGCCTATCCCGATAAAGATTTTACACGTACTATATGTGATAATATTGCGGCCTACTATGCTAACAATCAGGTTAAATTTCGCGATTTCCTACTCCAGAACCTTAGCAGTGCCAATGTTCGTAGCTTGGCGGTAACTTACTGTACCGAGAACAACGATAAGGACCTGTTTAGTAAGATGATGGCCGTAGCTCCAAATATGAGCACCGACGAGGCGGCTCTCAAGCTCTGGGCTAAGTTCGATTACGCAGGCTTCGAGAAGCAGATTACTACCATTATCGGCGATGCAGCAAAGCAGCTGCCCACGATGCCTGCTACGGGTATGATTAAGTCGGATCACTATGGCGAGCTCGATGGTAAGTATCAGGAGTATATCGATGGCGTAAAGAAGTATAACAACGTGGTTATCAACGTTATCTCTATCCTTGTCGAGGTGGGTAAGCGCGACGTGGCTGCCTCGATGGTCAACAAGGTTAAGCCAAACCTCAACTGCGCAAACCTCGGTGATTGGTGCACTGTTGTCGAGAAGTCGACCAATAGCTCGGTATACAATGCGTTTCAGGTCACTGCAGATAACACCGAGGATATCAAAACCGCAAAGCAGCTTTTATTGTAGTATTGTCTAACGTAAAAATCGAATAACAATGAAAAAGAATCTACTATTTGCATCGGCATTTATCCTCGCGCTCTTGGCCGTTGGCTGCGGAGGCAATGTCTCAAAGAATAGCCTTACCGAGGGCGCTTCAGGCGATATGTTGGCCTATGAGAGTAGTGCTGTGAGCGCTATCGAGCAGGCTCGCCCAACGATTATGATATTCCCAGGTGACCAGACCCTGCAGGCACTCGGCTGTCTCAAGGTCAATAGCATCGATGGTCGTCAGTTCACCACGCGCGACTATGCTGGCTACCTGCTTAAGGATGGCAATGCCAAGCAGCTTTATGCCGCCATCCAGAACCACTTCAATGCTCAGAACTACCCACTGAGCGACTTGGAGCAGACGCTCAAGCAGCTCAACAATCAGGATGCTCTCGATATGGCCGATGGCTTCGATAAGGATGCCAAGACTATGTTGCTCACTACGGCACGTCCCGATATCATCCTCGAGCTCAACTACGACGTGCTTAACAACCAGCAGATGAGTATGGTGGGGCATAACTACAGCCAGCAGCCAGCGACAAAGAGCCTTAACTATACGCTCAACGCTATCGACGCATACTCGAGCAAGGTGGTGGCAACGATTAGCGGCAATAGCATCTCAGGCACTACGGTTATCGATGCTATCTCGAAGCACATCGACGCCAATATGGCTAAATTCCAGGGCGATATAATGCAGTACTTCAGCGATATCCTCACTCGTGGTCGCGATATCTCGGTACGCATCACGGTACTCAATGGTAGCGGCCTTAACCTCTCGGATCTAAGCATCGAGGGCGACACCTACGCCGATTGGATTATCGACTTTGTCAAGACTCACACTGTCAAGGGAGCCTACAAGATGCAGATGAATACCGACAAGGAGCTCTCGTTTGTCAACTGCCGCATACGCCTTATCAACGAGGATGGTACGCAGTATGGCGTATACGACTGGACTCGCGATTTGGCACGTAGCCTCCGCCAGAACCTCGGTCTTAAGGTTACTAACAAGTCTCAGGGTCTTGGTGAGGCGGTACTCGTTATCGAGGAGCAGTAGTCTATAAACCCTTAAAATGTTTATGCAATGAAGAAGATAATCTATACATTAGCCGTGCTGGCGGTAGCTACTCTTGTTACCGCCTGCGGAGGCAATAGCGGTGGCAGCAATAAAGGCGGTACAAAGTTTAACCCCGAGGGGCGCAAGTCGAGCCTTACGGAGTCGGAGCGTGCCGCAGCTCTTGCTGCTAAGCGTGCCGAGCAGGATGTCGATTTCGGTACACTCTTCTCGGAGCGTAGCCTGCGCCTCGCTATCGCTCAGCCCGCTATCGAGGGCGACATTACAAGCGACGTTGCCGATAGAGTTAGTATGCGTCTGTTGCAGATAACCTCGCAGAATGGCATCAGTGGTATCGGTGACGGTACATTCGTCTGTGGCGTCAAGATTGTCGAGACGGGCCGCGTGGCTACCAGCACCGCTCCTCAGAAGATGACGCTTAAGTACGAGTTGCAGTTTAGCGTTGTTAACAACGTCACGGGCGATGTATATGCTACAGCGTCGCAGGAGGTTGTAGGCGTTGGCAATACTTTCAGAGAGGCCGCGCTTAATGCCGTAGGCGAGATTAAGAATACCGCAGCGCTGCAGTCTATGCTCGCTACCGCCTCGGAGCGTATCATAGGCTGGTATAACGACAACCTCCACGTAATCAAGAACTACGTTGAGGGTGCTGAGAGTGCTGGCGACTATGCTCTTGCACTGGCTATTCTGAATAGCATCCCCGAGCAGGCCACCGAGACCTATAAGTATGTTGCAGAGAAGCAGACGCCTCTAACCGAGAAGATGCTCCACCAGAAGGCCACCACGACGTTGGCCTCTATGGAGGCCCTTATCGCTAAGCTGGGCGATGAGTTTAACCCTGCGGTCGGTGCATATTTCGAGCTTATACCTATCGATAGCCCATACTACGAGAATGCCAAGACGGCATTTGCGGAGTATAGTAGCAAGTGTGCTGATCGTCGCGAGGCCCTTGAGGCCGAGGCGGCTCGTGAGGCCGAGGCTGCCCGGGCGGCTGAGGCAGCTAAGGCTGCAGCCGAGCTCGAGGAGCTTAAGATGCTCTATGCCCACGAGGAGCAGCTGGCAGCTTTAGAGTCCGAGAAGATTAAGGCTCAGTATGAGTATGATGCCTCGGTTGCTGCATCATCGGCAGCTCCTAAACAGGAGCGAGGTCTGTTGCAGACCATCAGCTACGCTATAGGTGGCACTTTCGAGCGCCTATTTACCGTTGCCGACACAGCTGGTGGTATCATCAAAGAGGGCTTGGATAAGCGTAGAGAAGAGCAGAAGTAGAGCCGTGCTATTGTAGGCATATGTATGCTGATAAATTCTCGAGATGTATGAAACTAAAGTATTTAAATGGCCTCTACCTCTTTAAGAAGGCCTATGAGATTACGCGTCGCGAGATAGGTGTATCGCTGGTAATACTCCTCTTTATGACCATCATCTTTGCTGTGGTTATGTGGATTGCCGAGCATAGCACCAACGATGCCTATACGTTGTGGGATGCGTTGGTGTGGACCATCGTCAAGTATGTCGACGACCCTGCCGATGTGGCTATGGCACCCCAGACAATCTTAGGACAGGTTGTGGGTACTATGGTCGGCATCCTCGGTATCGCCATCTTCGCCGTCCCTGCAGGACTTGTCGGCTCGGGCCTTATCAGCGCTATAGAGGAGCAGAAGGAGGAGGAGAAGACCGCAAAGAATAGCTTGCTGCTGCACAAGCGTTTTCGCCGTATAGCTCAGTCGGCATCGTGGTTTGCCAACGCTAAGGGCCTTAAGGTTACGTTGAAGGGCGTGCCACGCTTTAGGTCGATGGACGACATTCGCGTCAAGCTGGGCCTTACCGAGGACGAGATAATCGCGGCGGTGAACAATTGCCCCGATATGCGTCTTATGAATATGGCCTCGACAAAGCGTGTGGATGATAATCCTCAGGATAGGATTGTTGTCGTTCACTTCCCTCTGAATAGGGAGTACGGCTGCTTTATTGACCGAGGCTCCGACGTCACTATCGTAGCTCCTGCGGCCGTTACCGAGCTGGGTACGGGTAACTTTGCCTTCAGCCTCGCGGCTATGGGAGGCTTTAACTACGTGAGCAAGGAGCTTACGCCCAATCCCGACGATCCATTTGGCTTCTACACTATGCAGAAGTCGAAGCTCGGGCTTATTGGCGATTACGACATTAAGGAGGATGTCGAGTCCCAGGCTCTGCACTTTATGGACGACCTTCGGGGTCTTAAGCATAAGTCGGAGGCTGCAGGGCGCAAGCACTGGTTTATCTTTATTATGGCGACTACGAAGTCTTCGGATTGCCAGATGCACCTGTGGCGCTTGGCTACCGATAGCAAGAGGCTGCTTCCGCGTCTTACGGTTGGTGGGGTAGAGTATGGTAGCACGGTGCTTAGCGATAGCGAGCAGATGCTACAGAATATTCTCCAGGCTATTAACGCTACCATTGGCCAGCGTAACGTCTCGATCAATGGCTCGGAGAGGCCTATAGAGATTCGACTCGACGATAATAACATTCTCAAGAGTGTCAGTCGCAGCAATATTATGTGCCGTATGGGTGGCGGTGATGAGTGTAACGCTCTTACCGTGCGTATCAGCTACGAGGTGCTCGTCTACCATAGCGCTCATCTGCTCATTGCTCGTGATTTGGCTAAGGCTCTCAAGGATGAGATTGAGCCCGACCGCGAACTTACGGCCGAGGATAAGCGTTGCTTTATGGAGGAGGGCGATGGCTATGCCGACCAGTTTGGTAAGATGGATATCTTTAATAGCGACCCCGAGGCACTGCGCCAGATGATCGAGAGCGAAAACCGAGGCGCTCGCCAACAATTCGAACACCTCGACCTCGATGGTAATGTCGAGAAGGTGAATTAAGGGGCCTCGTGGCTCAGTAGTACGTTGGTAGACAGCAATGTAAAAATAGATGTGGAGCTCGCAAGCTCCACATCTGTTTTTTATGCTACACGCTATAGTATCGAGCGATGCACTATGCGGTAGTGGGGTTTGTAGGCCTCGTTGTACCTACGGCTGTGGTGTAAGACATATCTGCCCGAGGCTATAAGCTCCGCAATGTTGGTAGAGTCCTGCTGGTAGCCATCAATCTCAACGAGCAGGTCGCGGCATACGGTGCTTATGGTCACCCACTCATGCTGCCACGCCTCTAATGCTGCGCTATCTATCTTTGGTCCGCACTCGGCGCTACGCATAAACCTATCGGTAAGCTCATCTATGCTCATCACTCCGTCACGCACCGCACGAAGGTCCACGCGGACATAGTCGCCGCGCCAGCCGCACGCCTCGTAATACTTCAGACACTCGCCCTCTGCGTGCTCCACCTCCTTAGCTATGTAGTCACGCACTACACTGCGCTCCGAGAGTAGGTGTGCCACGCCAAAGCGATCCTGAAACATCGTCTTGTAGATATCCTGTAGCGTGGCCTCGGGGTAGTGGTCGAGAAGCCTCTCGACCGCCACGCGCATAGCCATTCAGTCGATATTTACCAGCTCGTAACGCTTCGAGCCGAGACCTATCTTCTCGGCATAATCGACGATGTGTGTGCCGTGACGCTCCTTGATGCGCTCGAGTAGTGGGCCATTATCGTTACCCTCCTCGGGGGTGATGTTCATAACTATCTCGAGGCAGGCCTGGTCTAAGGCTACGGGGTCTGTCGAGGCGAGGATGCCTACATCCTTAAGCAGTGGGTCGGCAGGGTGTGAGCTGCAGTCGCAGTCGATAGACATATTGTTCATCACGTTGATATATACGATGTCGCCTGGACCAAAATATTCGTGTACGGACTGTGCAGCTGCCGCCATAGACTCAAGAAAGCCTATCTGGTCGTCTACGTGTGCCCACATCTCATCGGGGTTTTCGGTGATGCCCACAGAGTGGATATACGCCTTGCCGTTGCGCGATGCTACGCCGATAGATTGATTCTTCAACACTCCACCAAAGCCGCCCATAGCGTGACCCTTGAAGTGTGCGAGGTTAATCATAAAGTCGTAGTTTGCGATATTCTTACCCACGAGGTTATACTTAAGGTGGGTAGTATCCTGCACAGGAATCTTAATCTCGCCATCGGTATCCATAATATCGACGTCGGCAATCTCGAAGAAGCCGTGCTCGCGTGCCGCTTTGAGGTGCTCCTCGGATGAGAACCTACGACCGCGATATGCGGTGTTACACTCCACGATGGTGCCATCGACAGACTGCACGAGCTGGCCTATAAGTTCGGGCTTGAGATAGTTCTTACCTCCAGGCTCGCCAGTAGATATCTTTACGGCCACCTTGCCATCTGCCTCGATGCCGAGCGCCTCGTATACCCTTACCAACCCCTCAGGACTGATGTCGGTTGTCATATAGACCTTTGGAAGCTCCTCGGTCTTAGTCTCAGCGTTGCTGCACCCTGCTAACGCCGCTGCGCCTAAAAGTAGTAATACTAATCGTTTCATATTGTTTTGTTTGTTGTGTTAGTTGACTTATGCGTGTGTTTTTGGGAGACGCGAGGGACTACAGAGACAAGAGAGACCACGGGAAATAGGCTGATCGATCCATTGAGTCGTTGTCATTAAATTCCTTAAAGTCTCTAAGCTCCTTAAACGTTCAGATGTCTCTGTGTATTTGTTGTTTCTTTACTCTTTACTCATTTCTCTCTCCTCGTCGCTCCACTCCGAATAGGGGTGTGCCCTAAGATGCGAGTTGTAGAAGCGCTTCTGGCCCGTCACCTCGCGCCCTAACCACTCTGGCCGAGGGACCTCCTCGTCGGCACTCTGTAGCTCGACCTCGGCAACTACCAAACCGAGGTTATCGCCGTAGAACTCATCTACCTCGAAGGTGTGGCCATCGACATCGATAAAGTAGCGGCGCTTATCTATGAGTGCCCCCTCGACTAAGGGTAACAGCTCGAGAGCACGCCTCGACTCTATCTCTATCTCCCACTCGAAGCGCGAGAGGCCTCCATCGTGCGAAGGCCCTTTTATCGTCAGCCACGCCCTGTCGTCACTTATGCGTACGCGCACCGTGCGCCTTCCCGAGGCTACGTATCCCTGCACTATGTGTATAGAGCTGTGGGCGAGGTGTTTATACTCGCCCACAACCAAAAACTTGCGTTCAATCTCCTGTGCCATAGCTTATTGCATCTACTCCTCGTAGGCAAACATTGGATCCCACGATGGCAGCATCGTAGGCTTCTGGTCGAGGAGCTTGAGGGTCTCTTCGGGGATATACTTCTTGTCTACCACCACGCGGAACATATACTCCTCGAACCACTCATCGGTCATAATGAGGTTGCCCTGCCAGCCCGACGTTGGTCCCCAGCTATTCTCCACCATCCACTTCTTGGGGTTGCCCTCCTCGTCGAGGTCTACGGCGATGAGTGTCATTGCGTGTGACGAGCCGCTTGCAAAGGTGCGCACACGCTCCTCCTTGTTCATTGGGAACTCCACGCCCATAAGGGCCTCGTAGTCGAAGTTGCGGATGTCGAGCGTGCCCTTCTTCGAGAGCAGGTACTTACCCACGTCGCACGAGAAGTACATCGCGGTGTTATCCTTGATAGAGGCGATGGCTAAGGCCTTTACCTCCTCGATAGGGAGGTTGAGATACACCCAGTTGTCGCCGTCGTATACGTGGCGGTCATACTCAATCTCGTATACCTTGTGGTACTCGCGCGAAGGGTCGTTCATCACCATTACGAAGTCGTTCTCGAGGTCGATATCGCCGAAGTACTCCTTGTAGAACGACTGTGGGGTGTATAGCTTTGTGCTGACCACCTCGCCATCCTTGTTGCGCATCGTCCACTCAAACTCTGTTGGGGGCACGCCATAGGCGCGTACCAACATCGAGTATATCTCGGTGAGCATCTCGGTTTTGAGGTCAATAGTTGCGCGGCGGTTACGCTGGTCGCGGAGCTTAAGGCCATACTCGCGGAGCTTTAGCTTCAGCAGGTTTGATACCTGAGCAGTGTTGTTCGACTGGTAGTTCTCGGGCATCACCTCGGCAGGCACTACGCCATACTTCATCACGAGGTTCGACACGCCCGTAAACTGACCGCCGTCGCTCAGTGGGTTCTTGAAGAGCCACTCCACCTGACGATCCTCCATATCGAGGTGCTTGGTGTCGATTACGGCCTGCAGGAAGAGGTTGCACTTCTCTAACTGGTCGTAGAAAAATAGGTAGTTCTGCGAGAACTCGAGCGAGGGGAGGTTGTACTGGTCGATCATCTTGGCGCGGAGTACGTTGAGGCCTGTGAATAGCCAGCAGCGGCCAGACTGGTGCTGGTCGGTTATACCCTTAGTCTTTACGCGGTGCGAGAAGTTGGTGTCTATCATCGCGAGGTTGTCGGCATTTGTCGCCAACTCGGCTATGGGGTTAAGAGCTAAGGCGTTGCGTGCCGCCTTCTCCGATAGAGTGTTGCTCTGGCCCTGGCGTATCGCGTTGAGCATCTCGGCGCTTATGCCACCATTGTCTTGCTGCGCCTGTAGCGCACCCACAGCCACGAAGGCTATGGCGAGTAGTAGTAATCGTTTCATATAGTTTCGTTTTATGGTTTACGCTTATTTGGCAAAGATACTAAAAAGTATTTAAACTTTCTACACTTGAGGCGATGATTAATGTGAAAAGGAAGTTGTAGTAGGAGCATCATTATGATGCCAAAGATAGCAAAAAGTATTTAAACTTTCCACACTTGAGGCGATGATTAATGTGAAAAGGTAGTTGTAGTAAGAGCATCATTATGATGCCAAAGATAGGAAAAAGTATTTAAACTTTCGGAACTTTAACGCATAAACCTCTCTGTCTCTATGAAAACTTTTCACGCGCCTACGTCACGCACCAGCAGTTGGTGCATAGACCAATCGAATAGATAGAAACTTCCCACCGTGTGAAACAATTATCCTTTAGTGTGCGTATAATATTATTTGAGAGTTGCTGGGTAATTGCCGCAGCTAAACTACTATAACAATACAGACTTATGAGAAGAGATATTCAGCTTACGATTAAGCGAGTGTGGGAGTCACGCTTGGTTCGCAAAGTTCGCGAGTGGTTCGACCTGATATTTATTATTTTAGGCTTTGTAGCCATCGGCGGATTTCTCTATATCCCCGAGAACGAGTGCGTGGCAAAGGCTATCAACATAGTGGGCTATGTCGCAGGTATTATCGGCCTCTTATATGTGTTCTATGCCCTCTATGGCTGGCTATTTATGCGTATAACCTTTGACCGTCGTTTGGTCAAGGGGCGTTTTCTTCGCAAGGTTGTCTGTTTGGTTATCCTGATACCCTCTACTATTACTACTATCGTCGTCGGCTTTCAGGAGCTGGGTCGCGCCTGGGGTTTTTCTGAGCCAGCACTGCAATACGAGGAGTATATGGCCAATAGTGCACATACGTATGCGGATGACAGCGATGCGACGTACGACGAGAGTCTATGGTCACACGCAACCAATACCTCGAAGGTCTTCTGGCGTGTATATCAGCAATTTGTCGACCCAGGTAATCAGCGCGAGACTAATCCTGGTGGCGATAGAGTCTGGATTTCGGTCATCGCAATGCTCGGCGTGCTGCTACTCAATGGCCTCCTTGTATCATCTATCATTGGCTGGTTAGATAGCCGTAGAGATCACTGGAGGGATGGCAGTTTGCGATACCGGGTGTGTGACTTTGGTAAGCAGCGCTTTGCGGTGGTCATAGGTGCCAACGAGATTGCTGCTACGGTGATTAAGAACCTGCTTTCGGACGATGTCGAGCCTGGCGAGCTGAACCTACGTCGTGAGGGGTGTAACGACTATGTGCTGCTGCAGACCTCGCGCGACCCTCAGCAGGTACGCGATGAGCTTATGTCGCACCTCACGCACTCGGAGATGTGCCGCGTGGTGATTTATCAGGCACTGCGCGACTCTGTGTGGGAGATTGGTAAGCTCAATGTTGAGTGGGCTACGGAGATATATGTTCTCGGTGAGAGTACAGCAAACGATGGCGGCGAGAGCTTCCACGATGCTATGAATATGCGCACGGTAAACCTTCTGGTCGACTACTTAGAGGGTGTACAAGCACGTATGGGTGAGCGTATGCCTCGCCTAAATAGCTCGTCAAGGCGTGTGTGTAAGGTGATGTTCGAGTATCAGACTACCTACCAGATACTTCAGTTCTCCGATACTAAGAAGAAGGTTAAGGATATGCTCTACCTCATCCCCTTCAATCGTTATGAGTCGTGGGCACGCAGGGTTATGGTCGATGGCGAGGCTTACAACTATGTCGACCGCGAGGCTCACCTCAATAGCCGAATAGAGTACCTGCCTCTGGAGGGTAAGGGCATCAAGCCAGACTCGGATGAGTACGTCCATCTGGTCATTGTCGGTATGACTAAGATGGGTATGGCTATGGGTGTGCAGGCTATGCTCCAGTGTCACTATGCCAACTACGCCGATGCCGAGAGCCGCGAGGATGTCGAGGCTATGTCTCGTCGCCGCACGCGAATCACGTTCATAGATAGCAACGCCGAGCAGGAGATGCTCTTTTTTAAGGGTCATTATAGCAATATCTTTCGCCTTGTGCGCCACCGCTTTGTCGATGCTAATAGCTGCTCTTTGAATGCTCTTGGTCCCGATAGCACGGCTTGTTGGATCGACCCTATGGTCTCGGACGATGCGAGCCTCAGGGCGCTGAGTCCTGCGGGGCGTAACTTCCTCGATATCGAAATCGAGTTTGTTCAGGGAGGCTTGGAGAGCGATGGCGTGCGTACTTATCTTAGGAAACACTCCGATGTCAGCTGTGAGCGTGTCCGCAATTCACACTTAACCATCGCCATATGCCAGGAGGATACCAGCAAGGCTATTGCCTCGGCACTCTATATGCCTGTTGAGGTGTATGGCAACGTGCAGCAGGTGTGGGTCTACCAGCGTGAGTCTGCCGATATAGCTCTCAACCTCTCCTTCAACGGTAGGAAGGACCTGCGCTACGCCAATATTCGCCCCTTCGGTATGCTCTACGGCGGATATATGGGCGACCGCAGCCACTCCTTCAAGGCTATGCTTCTTGATAGCATATATGACCAGAAGAGCCTGCAGAGTGTTAAGAGTCGCAATTTCGACTTTGCGACCTTCTCCGACTCGGCCGCGATGCTTTCCAAGTGGGAGCTGTTGGATATGGATAAGCGCTTCTCGAATCTCTACTTTGTCGACTCAATAGCGCTTAAGCTGCGTGCCGTGGGCCTCGATGCTAAGAGCTGCACGGTTGCTCAGATAGAGAGTGCATTCAAGTCCCACAGCGGTATCCTTGCGCGCTTGGAACATAATCGCTGGAATTGCCAACAGCTCATCTTGGGCTACGCTCCGTGCGATATCGACGCTACGCGAAGGTTTATCGAGGCTAATGCTGATAAGGTCCGAGCCATTCAAACCAATGCACCGAAGAGTGTCGTTGACGACTTGAAGCTGAAGTACGAGGCTATCAGGGCCGAGTATGCCAATAGCGTCTATCACTATCATCCCTGCCTGCGCGACTACTCGCTACTCGATGCTGTTGACGATGGGGCTAAGGCCTACGACGAGATACTTAACAACGGTATAGCTACGATACTTCAGAAGGTCGACAGGCGTGCATAATAGCTACTTGGAGTCATTAGTCGTCGGAGCCAAGTACGCGGCTACGGCGGTAGAGTAGTGCTGTGGCGATGGCTAATGCGAGCGATATTATGGCATTGGCCTTGAAGGCGAGGGTGTGGCTCTCGGAGTCGAATATGCGGCCCGTAAGGTCAATTATAAATGGCGCTACGAGTATGGCTAAGTAGTTTACGGCCATAACTATCGATAGTGCTAATGTCGCAAGATGAGGCGGAGCGTTTGTTGCCGCCTTATCGTATATCAGTGGCTGCATCACGCCGTATCCTATTCCCGAGAGTACCGCTCCCAAGCAGAGAGTTGTCTCCGAAGGTTTCGATAGCGACATCAAGCCGAGACCTGCGGCCATCACTATTAGCGAACATAGGTTTGTCTTGTTGCCCAGTAGGCGAACTATGTCGCCGAGGATAAATCCAGGAGCCATTATGGCTATGAAGAATAGCGATATTATGATGCCTGCCGTAGATGAGTGCATACCCCCTTCGGCCGTTAGGTACGAGGTATTGAAGGTTACGACTAACGAGCAGTAGGTTATGGCGAAGTAGAAGAGCATAAGGCCTACTATGATACCCGTGTTCATCTTGGTCTGACGGCGCTGTGCCCCCTGCTCAGGCTCGGGCATAGGGCGTGAGTGGCTAAGCGCGGGTATGAGTATAAGCGTCACGGCAGGGAGTAGATATACGGCAAATGCAAAGTGCCACTCTATGTCGGCCAAGTAGCCCGTAAGTGCTGTGGCCAATACCAGCGTAAGGTTGTTTATCGCCGAGCTTATACCGAGCTGGCGTAGTCGATAGTCTCCGGTGAAGTAGTCGACGATAAAGCCTGTAGATAGGGGTATTATCAACCCTGCGCCTACGCCCATCAGTGCGCCGAGGAGTATCAGCTCCACGAGGCCGCGTGACAGTAGCGACCCTATGCCGCTAAGCAGGAATATGGCGCATCCGAGCGTCAGCATCGCAATCTTATTTCCGCGCATCGACCACCTTCCGGCCAGTAACATAAAGGGTATTATCATCAGCGAAGGCAGCGACTCGAGCATCTCGACCTCGAGCTGACTGGCAGTGGGAAATATGGTGTCGAGTTTCTCGAGAATGGGCGATATTGCCAGGCCTGGCAGCGATACTACTGCCGAGATGGACCATATGGCTACCAGTGCCGTAGCGTGAATCGAGCCTTTTCCAGTATTTATATTCATACACGTCTCAGATCTTAGTTGTACGTTGCATTGATAATTATGTTGTATCGCTGGAGACAATATATGTGCCACTTTCGGCGTTATAGGATTTTGATTTTAAAATTTTATTTCATATCTTTGTTAGCTGGAAACGATTTAACCGTTTAAAGAATATTTAATAACACTATACTATAACTAAAATGAACAAGGATTTACAGATTTTTGATTTGATCGCCGAGGAGCGTTCACGTCAGATGAAGGGTATCGAGCTTATCGCGTCGGAGAACTTTGTTAGCGACCAGGTTATGGCGGCTATGGGCTCGGTATGTACAAATAAGTATGCCGAGGGCTATCCTGCAGCGCGCTACTACGGCGGTTGCGAGGTGGTCGACAAGATTGAGAATCTCGCTATCGAGCGCATCTGCAAGCTCTACGGTGCTGAGTATGCCAATGTTCAGCCACACTCGGGTGCTCAGGCAAATATGGCCGTATTCTTCGCTTGCCTCAAGCCTGGTGATACGTTTATGGGTCTTGACCTCTCGCACGGTGGTCACCTCTCACACGGTTCGCCAGTGAATATGTCGGGTATGTACTTCAACGCCGTAGGTTATAAGCTCAAGGAGGAGACTGGTAACATCGACTACGATGAGATGGAGGCGTTGGCTCTCGAGCACAAGCCTAAGCTCATCATCGGTGGTGCTTCGGCCTTCTCTCGTGAGTGGGACTATAAGCGTATGCGCGAGATTGCCGACAAGGTGGGTGCTCTCCTTTTGGTCGATATGGCTCACACCGCAGGTCTTATCGCTGCAGGCCTTCTCGATAACCCTGTTAAGTATGCGCATATCGTGACCTCTACAACGCATAAGACCCTCCGTGGCCCTCGTGGCGGTATCATCCTTATGGGTAAGGACTTCGATAACCCCTGGGGCTATACAACTCCTAAGGGTGTAGTCAAGAAGATGTCGCAGATTCTCAACTCGGCAGTCTTCCCAGGTATCCAGGGTGGTCCACTTGAGCACGTCATAGCAGCTAAGGCTGTAGCCTTTGGCGAGGCTCTCACTCCAGAGTACAAGGAGTATCAGCAGCAGGTAGTTAAGAACGCAAAGGCTTTGGCCGAGGCACTCACTAAGCGCGGCTATAAGATCGTATCTGGCGGTACGGATAACCACCTTATGCTTGTCGACCTTCGTACTAAGTTCCCAGAGCTTACGGGTAAGCTCGCCGAGAAGTGCTTGGTAGCTGCCGATATCACCACTAATAAGAATATGGTGCCATTCGACTCGCGTACTCCATTTACCACTTCGGGCTTGCGCTTCGGTACTCCAGCCATCACAACACGTGGTCTTAAGGAGGATAAGATGGAGTATATCGCCGAGCTTATCGACCGCGTATTGTCTGACCCCGAGAACGAGGAGAATATCGCAGCTGTTCGCAAGGATGTGAATGCTATGATGGCTGAGTATCCTCTCTTCGCGTGGTAGTCTTTTGACGTAATAAGATTTTAGGGAGATTCGGGGAGATAACAGAGAGATTCAGGGAGGCATTAGCGACAACGCTTTAATGCAAAGGCCTCCCTACCTCTCTGTGGTCTCTCTTGTCTCTTAATATCTCTTGTCCCTAAGAAATTACGCGCCAATCCACTATTCATTATTCATTATTCATTAATCATCACTCTCGCCTATGCAAGAGCTACTATCATTCCTCAGCGACCTACACGATAACAACAACCGCGAATGGTTCGAGGCCAATAAACCGCGCTATCGTCAGGCCTTAGCTACGCACCAGGCCAACGTCGCTCGCCTTATCGAACTTATTGCACGCTTCGATCCTGCGGTCGAGGGGCTTAGTGTTGCCGAGTCTACCTATCGCATATATCGCGACACGCGCTTTTCGAAGGATAAGACTCCGTATAAAGACTTCTTCAGCGCCTTTATCGTACGTGGTGGCAAGCGTAGTGGCTATGGTGGCTACTACCTCCATATCTCGCCTAAGGGTCACACGTGGGGCGATGGCTCTTTTCTGGCGGCAGGCAACGTCGCCCCCGAGGGCTATGTGCTCAGCAGCCTACGCGAGGAGGTCGAGGATAATGCCGCACTTATGGCGCAGAATATCGAGCGTAGCGGCTTTGTGCTCGATACGACCAATGCCCTGAAGCGCACGCCTCGCGGCTATACGGCGGCAGCAGAGTATGAGTACCTGCTGCGCCAGAGAGAGTTTATCCTTAGCAAGAGCCTTACATCGGAGTGGTTCTTGCAGCCCGACTGGCTGGAGCGCACCGCCGCACTATTCGAGCGCTGCAAGCCCTTCCTTGACCAGACCAATAGGGCCATAGAGTACGCCTACGAGCAGGCGAAAGGGTAGTCTGGCTATTGGCTCGTGTAGGCACGCGCGCGGGCGTTGCTTGCGTGTGAGAGGGTTTGTGAGTTTCTATGGGGGTCTATGTGTTTCTATGGGGGTCTATGTGTTTCTATGAGTTTCTATGAGTTTCTGTGGGTTTCTATGGGTTATAATGTGTTACTATGGGTTTCTATAACAGAGAGGTTTATGCGTTAACCGCGTAGTCACTTATATATTAACTCATCTTAACCCATCTTAACTCATATAACTCATCTTAACTCATTTAAACCCATCAAACACCCCCCTATAACCCCCACTTATCGCACTATAAGAAATAAAGATTGATAATATTTTGTCGTTGTGAATAGTTTTTGTTAATTTTGCAAGCTATAAAACAACGATATGGAAAAAGATACAAAAGATATAATTCAAGAACTCGAGGGTAGCGACTACAAATATGGCTTTGTTACCGATATCGAGACCGAGACCATAGGTCGTGGACTCTCCGAAGATGTAATACGTCTTATCTCGGAGAAGAAGGGCGAGCCAGAGTGGATGCTTGAGCGCAGGCTCAGGGCCTATCGCCACTGGCTCACGCTCGAGCACCCCAACTGGGCACACTTAGATATTCCCGAGATTGACTTTCAGGATGTTATCTACTACGCAGCTCCTAAGCCCAAGAAGAGCCTCAGCTCTATGGATGAGGTAGACCCCGAGCTTAAGCGTACGTTCGACAAGCTCGGCATTCCGCTCGAGGAGCAGATGGCCTTAGCAGGTGTCGCTGTCGATGCCGTTATGGATTCGGTGTCGGTCAAGACCACCTTCCGCGACACGCTGGCCGAGAAGGGCATCATCTTCTGCTCAATAAGCGAGGCTATTAAGGAGTATCCCGAGCTTATTAAGAAGTATTTAGGCTCAGTAGTCCCCTACACCGATAATTTCTATGCCGCACTCAATGCTGCTGTCTTCAGCGATGGCTCGTTCTGCTACATACCTAAGGGTGTGCGCTGTCCTATGGAGCTGTCTACCTACTTCCGTATAAATGCCGAGGGCACGGGTCAGTTCGAGCGCACGCTTATCGTCGCCGACGAGGGCTCGTACGTCAGCTACTTGGAGGGTTGCACAGCGCCACGTCGCGATGAGAACCAGCTACACGCCGCCGTTGTCGAGATTGTAGTCGAGCGCAATGCCGATGTTAAGTACTCTACGGTACAGAACTGGTATCCAGGCGATAAGGAGGGCAAGGGCGGTATCTATAACTTCGTAACCAAGCGTGGCATCTGCCGCGAGGGTGCACACCTCTCGTGGACGCAGGTGGAGACTGGCTCGGCCACAACGTGGAAGTACCCCAGCTGCATACTCCAGGGCGATAACTCGTCGGGCGAGTTCTACTCTGTGGCTATGACCAACAACTTCCAGCAGGCCGATACGGGTACAAAGATGATACACATAGGCCGCAACACGCGCTCGCGTATTGTGTCAAAGGGTATCTCGGCAGGACGTTCGCAGAATGCCTATCGAGGCCTTGTGCGTGTGGCTAAGGGCGCAGATAATGCCCGTAACTACTCGCAGTGCGACTCGCTGCTTATCGGCGATAAGTGCGGCGCTCACACCTTCCCCGTTATCGACTCTTACAACCCCACAGCGGTGTTGGAGCACGAGGCTACCACGTCGAAGATTTCTGAGGATCAGCTATTCTACTGCAACCAGCGAGGCCTATCGACCGAGGATGCTGTAGGCCTTATCGTAAACGGCTATGCTCGCGAGGTACTCTCGAAGCTACCTATGGAGTTTGCCGTAGAGGCACAGAAGCTGCTGTCGCTCAGCCTCGAGGGTAGCGTGGGATAGCAATTATAAATAATGCTGTTGTCGCTGTTATTTTGAGAGGAACGAAGGATTTTGAGTTCTAAACAGAGGATGCAAAGTATTGCGAACAGAGAGATTCTTCACTACGTTCAGAATGACAATAACAATTAAAAATTAGTAATAAAGAAAATACCATACATATGTTAAAAGTTAACAATCTACACGCCTCGGTTGGCGATAAGGAGATTTTGAAGGGTATAAACCTCGAGGTTAAGGCTGGCGAGGTGCACGCTATTATGGGCCCCAATGGCTCGGGTAAGTCAACCTTAGCATCGGTATTGGCTGGTAACGAGAAGTTTACGGTTACCGCTGGTAGTGTCGAGTTCGAGGGCGATAACCTCCTCGAGCTAAACATCGAGGAGCGCTCACGCCGTGGCCTCTTCCTCGGCTTCCAGTATCCTGTCGAGATTCCTGGCGTCACTATGGCAAACTTTATGAAATTGGCCGTAAACGAGCAGCGTAAGGCTCGTGGCTTAGAGCCTCTGTCGGCTGCCGAGTACCTCAAGATGATGCGCGAGAAGAGCGCCATTGTCGAGCTCGACTCTAAGCTTACGGCGCGTGCCGTAAACGAGGGCTTCTCGGGAGGCGAGAAGAAGAAGAACGAGATATTCCAGATGGCTATGCTCGAGCCTAAGCTCGCCATCTTGGACGAGACCGACTCGGGCCTCGATATCGATGCTCTACGTATCGTAGCTACGGGCGTTACACGTCTTAAGACTAAGGAGAATGCTACGGTAGTCATCACTCACTACCAGCGCCTTCTGGACTACATCGTGCCTGACTATGTCCACGTGCTATATAAGGGCCGTATCATCTATACGGGCGATAAGAGCCTGGCGCTGAAGCTCGAGAAGGAGGGCTACGATTGGCTTATTAACGACTATAAGGAGGAGTAGCCTATGGCCACAGAGCATATTGAGCGAATCGCTAATATTGTCGCCTCAGAGCCTATCACCTCGGGTGGAGCGATAGGGTCGGGTAGTTACATTGTCGATGGCCAGAGCGACTTGGATATAACCGTTACGGAGGGAGCATCTGTGCGCCTTATCGTAGCATCGGACGCAGCGGCTGCCGATATAAATATTGACGTAGAGCGCGGCGCTAACCTCGGCCTTGTGCACGTGGTGTCGGAGCGTAGCGCTACGAACATCTCACTTGCCCTCTCGGAGGGTGCTCTCTGCCGTATGACACAGGTCATAGTTTCGGCCTCGGATAGCCGCGTTGTTGCCAGCCTTATGGGCCGCGATGCTCGCTTCGAGCTTGGTGGTGCCTTTGTGCTTACCGACGACGATCAGGCAAGCGTTACGGTCGATGTCAACCATATGTCGTCGGACTGCGCGTCGCGCACTATGGTCAAGGGTGTCGCCTCGGGAGTGTCGCACGGCAGCTTCTCGGGTTTGGTATATGTCGCCCCCGATGCACAGCATACCGACTCGGAGCAGACAAGCCGCAATGTCACCATTGGCGAGGCTCGCATCGAGACTCTTCCGCAGCTCGAAATCTACGCCGACGATGTGAAGTGTAGCCACGGCGCTACGGTAGGACAGATGGATGCTGATGCTATCCTGTATATGCGTCAGCGCGGCCTCAGCCTTGCCGATGCTAAGCGCCTGCAGATCGAGGGCTTTGTCGAGGATGTGGTGCTCCACGCCTCGATTGAGGGTCTCGAAGAGGTGCTCACAGAGTTGCTTTCGGCAAAACTTAACAGATTGTAATACAGACTATAATACGAGCTATGGCCTACGATATAGAAGCTATACGTCGCGATTTCCCGATTCTCGAACTCGAGGTCAACAAGCGCCCATTGGTCTACTTCGACAGTGGCGCTACGGCACAGAAGCCTCTGCGCGTCATTGAGGCTACGGAGCGCCTTATGCGCCAGTGTAACGCCAACATCCATCGTGGTGTTCACCACCTGTCGGGTGCTATGACCGAGATGTATGAGTCGGCGCGCGAGCAGGTGCGTAGGTTTATAGGTGCTGAGCATCGCGAGGAGATTATATTTACGGCAGGAGCTACTGCATCGATAAATCTTGTCGCCTATGCTTGGAGTGCGAGGTATCTTCGCTCGGGCGATAACGTCGTTGTCTCGGAGATGGAGCACCACTCGAATATCGTGCCCTGGCAGTTGGCTGCGGCACGTTGTGGTGCTGAGCTTAGGGTACTGCCCTTCGATGAGCGCGGTGAGCTTAGGATGGATATGCTTGCGGAGCTTATCGACGAGCGTACTAAGATGGTGGCCGTAACTGAGGCCTCGAATACGCTTGGTACGGTACCCGACCTCGAGCCTATCATCGCGGCAGCTCACGCTGTGGGTGCTCACGTTATGGTCGATGGTTGCCAGGGTATTGTTCACGGTGGCGGTAGGGTTGCTGAGCGAGGCTACGACTTCTATGCCTTCTCGGGACATAAGCTCTACGGCCCTACGGGCATCGGTGTGCTCTACGGTCGTCGCGAACTCCTCGACGAGATGCCCCCGTTTATGGGTGGTGGCGATATGGTCGACAAGGTAACCTTTGCTAAGACTACCTATGCCCCCCTGCCGCTGAAGTACGAGGCGGGCACTTCGAACTTTATAGGTGCTGTGGGCCTTGCCGAGGCTATGCACTATGTCGAGAGCGTTGGTATGTCGGCTATTGAGCGTCACGAGATGGAGCTTTTGGAGGCTATGACCTCGCGCTTGGAGGCTATCTCGGGCCTACGAATCTACGGCACTGCCGAGCATAAGTGTCCGATTGTCAGCTTCACGGTCGATGGTACACACCCATACGACGTGGGTATGATTCTCGATAAGTTGGGCATTGCTATACGCACAGGTCACCACTGCGCCGAGCCCGTTATGACGCACTTCGGCGTCGCGGGTATGTGTCGCGCCTCAATCGGTATGTATAACACTATGGCCGAGGTCGAGAGCTTGGCTCGGGGCGTTGAGCGTGCTGTGTCTATGCTGCGATAGTTGAGCTAATACGTTTGTAATAAATATTTTGTAGATATATGTTTATCGTACTTGAGGGTTTAGATGGTGCGGGTAAGTCTACCCAGATAGCCAAGCTTCGGGAGTTGTTTCACAGTCGTGGTATAGAGTCGGAGTACCTACACTTTCCGCGCTTCGATGCTCCGGTCTATGGCGAGCTTATTGCGCGCTTCCTGCGTGGTGACTTGGGCACTGTCGACGCCGTTAATCCCTATCTTGTTGCTCTGCTATATGCTGGCGATAGGGCCGATGCTGCTGCTACCATACGTCGCTGGATAGGCGAAGGTAAGGTGGTCATTGTCGATAGATATGTCTACTCGAATATAGGCTATCAGTGCGCTAAGATAGCCGATGCGGAGGAGCGTACTCGCCTGCGTGAGTGGATTCTTAAGACCGAGTTCGAGGAGTTTGCCATTCCTCGTCCCGATTTGTCGCTCTTCTTGGACGTACCATTCGAGTTTACGGCTAAGAAACTTACCGAGACGCGCGAGGGTGACGATAGGGCCTACCTCAACGGTAGCAAGGATATTCACGAGGCGTCGCTCGACCTGCAGCGTCGCGTGCGCGAGGTGTATATAGATGCCGCCCAACAAGGTAACGATATCGAGGTTGTCGACTGCTCTACCGAGGAGGGTGCTATGGCCTCTCCCGAGGTGATTTTTGAACGTATTATGCACTATGTCGAGAGGTTGTAATTGTGGCGATTGCGGCGGAGTGTGGAGAGCCGCTGTTGACGCCGTTGCTCGTTGGATTTTAGGAGGCGTTCTGCTCTTCTCGGGTGCTGTTAAGAGTGTCGACCCTGTCGGTACGTCGCTATATGTCGATAAGTACCTCGCTACCTACTCTCTCGAGGCTCTGCTACCTCTGTCAGTGACTATTGCCGTTGTGCTTGCTGTCGTAGAGTTTGCCTTAGGAGTACTCCTTATCCTCGGCTATCACCGCAGGGTGACCATCACGCTTACGCTAATCCTTACCTCTATATTCTTTGTCGTTACGCTGTTAAGTGCAACGCTACTACCCATTGGCGACTGTGGGTGCTTTGGCCCTATGCTACGCTTAGAGCCCTGGCAGAGCTTGGCTAAGAATGTGGTGCTTCCCTCGCTTGCCATCCTGCTATATCGAAATCTTAGGTCGCGAAGTGCCGAGCGTTATGGTGTCGCAGGTGTCGTGGCCATTATTGTCGCCATCGCACTCCCTATGGCGGCTAATCTCTACTCTCTTCGCTACCTCCCTATTGTCGACTTTATGTCCTACAAGGTGGGTACTCAGCTTGGTGCTAAGGTTGCCGAGGAGCGCGCTGCGGAGCAGGAGGGCGCACGCTATACTCTTCGATTCAGACGCCTCGATACTGGCCAGATTGTTGAGTTTGATGCTTCGGCTTCGGAGTGCTGGCACGATGCCAACCTTGAGTATCTCGACTCAGTGGCTACGGATAACGTCGTCGATGCCGAATACTCAGATTTTCGACTCTATGGTGCCGATGGCGAGGATTATAGCCTCGATGTGCTTGGTCGTAAGGGGCGTGTGGCACTGCTATGCATTAACCGTTGCACCAGTGTCGACGATAAGAGTATTAGCGGTATAGAGCGACTCTTGGCAAGCTATCCTCGGAGCGGTATCGTTGTGCTCAAGGCTTGCGACTATGAGCTTGACCTAATTGACGATGCGGAGACTTATAGGGTTGATGCACAGACCCTTCGCAATGTCGTAAGGGCGGATATAGGCGTTGTGGTATTGCGCGATGGTGTCGTGGAGTTTAAGGCCGATATACGAGATATATAGAATAGTGCATATTACAGTGAGGTTGCTGCTCTGGCAAGATAATTGACCGTTCGCAAGTGTGAATGGTCAATTTTATTTTATGCGCAACTACTCTATTCTATTGCTTATCCTCTTGCTCTTTGGTTGTGGCCGCCACGCTCCGCAGGTCGATGGCCAGCCGCAGGTCGTCAAGTGCGTTACGGCTACCTCGGTCGACTACCTTCGTCGCGACTTTGCAGCACTATCTACTGCCGACGATGCTGTAAACCTTGCCTTCAAGATCTCGGGCCGTGTGGTCGATATCCCAGTGGCTAAGGGCGTGAGAGTTCGTAAGGGTCAGCTCCTTGCGGAGCTTGATAAGCGCGACGTAGAGCTTCAGGTCGAGGCGTCGCGTGCCGCCTATCGCGAGGCTCAGTCGCGCCTGGAGCGTGCTAAGCGGCTCTTGGAACACTCGGCTATCTCGGCCCAGGAGGTCGAGTCGTTGGAGAATAGCCTTGCGCAGGCCCAGTCGGCCTATGAGAATAGTCTTGACTTGCTTGCCGATACACGTATCTTAGCACCCTTCGATGGCATTGTCGAGCGTACATATGTCGACGCCTTCCAGCGCGTGACGTCGGGCGAGACAATACTCCGCATAGTGAATCCCGTAAGTAGCACCGTCGGCTTTACCGCCCCCGAGAGTGTAGTTACGCAGCTCGGTCTCGAGACGACACACTTTGTAGTAGTCTTCGATGCGTGGCCCGAAGTGACGTTTCGTGCCGTTATCAAGAGTTTTGCCCGCACCTCGTCCGATGCCTTAGGCTTTCCTGTCTCCTTACGCCTTGTCGACGTCGATACACAGCTCTACAATATCACTCCAGGTATGACCTGCGTGGCTACGGTTATCACTCCCGAGAGCGATCGGCGTGCCGTTTTGCTTCCGCTTACAGCGATATATGCCCCTATCGAGGGTGGCGAGTATGTCTGGGTTGTTGGCGATGATGATAGGGTATATCGACGTCGAGTCGTGCTCGGCTCGCCCTCGGGCGCTGATGGTGTCATAGTGCTCGATGGCGTCACGTCGGGCGATAGGGTAGTTGTCGCTGGTGTATACCACCTTGTCGAGGGCGAACGTGTTAAGGTCTTAGAGAATTAGTCGGCTATGGTTAACGTTACGCGATACTCCGTTACACATATCTCGGTAGTTGTCACGCTGCTTGTGGCCCTACTTCTTGGTGGTGTCTACGCCTTCTGGCAGCTCGGCAAGCGCGAGGACTCGACGTTTACCATCAAGAGTGCCGTTGTTGTCGCTCCCTACGCAGGTGCTACGCCCGATGAGGTCGAGCGCCTTGTTGTCGAGCCTTTGGAGCGCGAGCTACGCACGCTGTCATATCTCTACGAGATAACCTCCGAGGCACACTTTGGCTATGCTCGCCTTGTCGTTAAGCTCCACCCAGCTACGCCCGATGAGCGCATACCGCAACTATGGGATGAGCTACGCCGTAAGGTCGATAAGGCTCGCTTGTTGCTACCGCGTGACGTGGGAGATATAAGCGTTGCCGATGACTTTGGCGATGTCTACGGCCTCTACTACGCCTTACGCTCCGAGGGAGGATATTCGTGGCAGGAGTTGCGCGGCTATGCTCGCGATGTAGAGCGCAAGCTCTATGCTATCGCTGGCGTTGAGAAGGTTATGCTCTATGGCGAGCCAAAGCCCGAGGTAGATGTATGGCTTAGCCCCGCTACGTTGGCAGCCTTCGAGCTTCGGCCCGAGGATATAGGTCGTATTATATCGCGACAAAATGATGTCGTGGGCCTCGGTGTTCACCGTGCTGGCGACATCTCCGTAGAGTTAGTCGAGGGTACTACCTATGGCTCTATATCGGAGCTTGAGAATCAGCTGCTTATAGCTCCCGATGGCAAGCAGTATCGCCTTAGCGACTTAGCCACCGTAGAGCGTAGCTACCACACTCCTCGCTCTATTATTATGCGTGTCGATGGCTATGATGCTATAGGCGTGGCCGTTGCCACCGACCCACAGATGGATATCGTCAAGGTGGGTAACGAGGTGTCGATGTGCATCGAGCAGATAGGTCGCCAGCTGCCCGCAGGTCTCGATATCGTCACGCTCTATCCCGAGGATGCAATAGCGCGCCAGGCTAATAATACCTTTGTTCTCAATCTCTTGGAGTCGGTCGCCATCGTCATACTCTTGGTTATGGTCGTTATGGGCTGGCGCTCTGGCGTCATCGTCGGCTCATCGCTGATCTTCTCCATCGCTGCCACGCTATGCGCTATGCTCCTCCTCGGCGAGGGTATCAACCGCACCTCGCTGGCGGGCTTTATCATCGCTATGGGTATGCTCGTCGATAACGCCATTGTCGTCACGGACAATACTACGCTGCTACTGCGTCGCGGTACGCCTCTGCGTGTGGCCGCTATCGAGGGCGCTACGTCGCCACGCTTAGCACTGCTTATCGCCACTCTTATTGCCATCATCTCCTTCCTGCCCTTGCGTTTAGCCCCTTCGTCTGTTGCCGAGATTGTCGCGCCGCTGTTTATCGTTGTCGCCGTCTCGCTCATTATGAGTTGGGTCTTTGCCATTACCGAGGTCCCTGTGATGTCTACGTGGCTGCTGCGCGGCTCTAATTCGGTGGGTAGGGCGCATAGTATGGCTTGGTTTGGGCGTATCGTCGAGACTCTCGTTGCGCATCGCTGGCTTACGGTTACGTGTGTAGCTGTGCTCTTTCTCCTCTCGCTCTGGATTATGGGGCGTATGCCTCAGAACTTCTTTCCGCAGCTTGCGAAGAGCTACTTCCGCGCCGATGTCATACTCCCCGAGGGCTACGACGTCGAGGCTACGGACGCCAGACTTAGGCGTATGACCGAGTGGCTCGGCTCGCAGCGCGAGGTTACTCGGGTGTCGACAACGGCAGGAGGCACACCTCCTCGATACTACTTGGCCAGCAGCAGCTACTCCGAGCGACCAAACTATGGCAATATACTCATAGAGGTTGCCGATGCCGACGACGCTCCCACTGTCGAGGAGCGATTCGATAGGTGGGTATCTGCCACTATGCCCGATGTGTGGCTGCGCTCGTCGCTCTTCAGGCTCTCGCCCGTCCCTGAGGCTACCATCGAGATAGGCTTCGTGGGCGATAATATCGATACGCTCAGCCGCCTTACCTCCGAGGCTATGGCTATTATGGCCGAGCGGCACGATACGCGCAACGTGCGCAATAGCTGGGGTAATCGCGTAGCCGTATGGCAACCGCGATACTCGCAAATCAAGGCCCAGAGACTCGGTGTCGAGCGTAGCTCGATGATTGCTTCGCTCGAGATTGCCACCTCGGGACTCAGCGTTGCGACGTTTCGCGAGGGTGATACCGAGATGCCTATATTGCTACGCTCGAAGCAGGGTGCCGATAGCTCGCTCAGCGCCCTGACCACTATGCCTGTATTTTCGTCACGCGGCAAGGCGTTTCCTATAGCTCAGGCGGCTACGAAATTCGACTTCGGCTACGATATGCCTATGCTCCGCCGTATCAACTCCGAGCGCGTTATGAAGGCGCAGTGTGACCCCGAACGTGGCGTCAATGCCATTCAGCTACTCGGTAGACTAACGTCCGAGATAGAGTCTCGCGTTGCCATCCCCGAGGGGTATCGTATGGAGGTATATGGCGAGCAGGAGAGCCGCGAGGAGTCCAACGAGGCCTTAGCTGGCGAGCTGCCTATCACGCTGATACTCATATTCCTTATGTTGTTGCTTCTGTTCGGTAATCTGCGCGACTCTATCGTAGTCCTTGTCACCCTGCCACTTATATTTATGGGCGTAGTATTAGGCTTGGTCGCTACGGGCAAGATGTTCGACTTCTTCTCGCTCTTAGGCCTTCTGGGCCTTGTGGGTATGAACGTCAAGAATGGCGTGATACTCATCTCGCGCATTGGCGAGCTACGTAGCTCGGGCGTAGAGCCCTACCGCGCCGTTATCACTGCTGCCTGCGACCGCTTTATCCCTGTTGTTGCCGCCTCGATGACCACGGTACTCGGTATGTTGCCGCTACTCTTCGACTCTATGTTCGGAAGTATGGCTGCCACGATTATGGGAGGCTTGGTGGTGGCTACGCTCCTTGTACTGATGATTCTCCCGGTAGTCTATTCACTCTTTTATGGTATACGACGATGAATGCTACGACGTTAAGACTGCTTATAACTATAATGTTAGCTACGACGGCCTTGTCGGCTAATGGTCAGGTGTCGCTTGACGACTATCGCCGCGAGGTCGTAGATTATAGCCACTCAGTGGCCACCTCCGAGGCTGCGACCGATGGCGCCGAGGCCGATATGCGCATAGCGCGTAAGGGCTACCTGCCATCGCTCGATATGAGCCGCGATGCCACCTACGCATTTCGCGATAGGGGTGCTGTCCGTCAGCTCGACTGGGTTATGCGTGCCGACATCTCGCAACCGATATTCTACGGCGGTGGGGTACGTGCCTCGGCTAAGCGTGCCGAGGAGTGGTATCGTAGTTCTCAGAGCGACGAGGAGTCGGTAATGCTCTCTGTAGTGTATAGTGCCGAGGTGGCTTACTGGCAGCTCTCAGAGGCCGAGACCTACCTACGTGCTATCAGCGATTATCGCGATATTGTAAGCTCGCTTCGTGAGGTTGTCGTGCGCCGTTTCGACGAGGGTTATACCGCTAAGGGCGACCTTCTGCAGGTAGAGTCACGCCTTAGCGATGCTGAGTATCAGCTCTCTAAGGCTCGGCAGCGATGGCTTCAGGCGTTGCATAACTTCAACGTTATGCGAGGCTATGCGCCAACGCTCGAGGTGACACTCGTCGAGAGTATTCTCGATACGTTAGATATGCCCTCGCGCGCGGATATTGAGACGCTTATTGCTCGCCATCCTGACTATATGGCTGCGGAGGCCAATCTTAGCGCTTCGCGCTGGGGAGTCAAGGTCGTGCGCTCGGACTATTTGCCGCGCATTGGCGCTGGAGTCTATGGACTATGGCAGCCTGCCTCGCCAAATGTTAAGGGTGCTGGCACGCGGCTCGATGGCGGTGTTGCCATATCGATGAGCACGCCCATCTACCACTTTGGTGAGCGCCGCGAGGCTATGCGCTCGGCACGTAGTGCCCAGAGACGCTCGGAGCTTAAAGTTGAGGAGGTTAGGGATAGGATTACGCTCGGCGAGAGCGATGCGTGGACCAACCTTGTATCTACGCGTGAGCGTGTCGATGCTGTGCGTCGCAACCTGAGCCTTGCCGCCGAGAACCTCGATATCAGCACCTACTCCTACCACGAGGGTCTGGCAACGATTCTCGATGTCTTGCAGGCACAGCTTAGCTGGTTGCAGATATACCAAAACGCAATCGCTGCACTCTCGGACTACGCCCTCGCGCTCTCGGCATACAGATATATCTCGGCCGACTCAGTAATAGAGTGATGATGCGCGGTGTAGTGATATGATGGGTTCTTATGGGTTCTTATGAGTTACTATGGGTTCTAATGGGTTCTGATGAGTTACTATGGGTTACTATGGGTTACTATGGGTTACTATGGGTTACTATGAAGAGAAGGTTAACGTTTATACCTTCCCTATCATAGAAACCCATTTTAACTCATTTTAACTCATTTTAACCCACAGGAACCCATAGCAACCCATAAACCCATAGAAACTCCCCACTCCTTTACGCATCATAGAGCTACGCTACTACGCCTCCTGCTCCACGCCTGTGGTCACTATCGATGTCTCGTGTGCCAGTGGTGCTATCTTGCGGAGCATAAGCAACATACCGCAGTACTTATCGTGCGCAAGGTTTATGGCGCGACTAATGATTATCTGGTCCTTGAGCGTCTCGCACTCGGCCAAGTAGATGATGTTGAAGCTGGTGTATCGGCTCTCGGCTATGAGTTTAGGTGTCGAGAGTGTACCTTCGAGCGTGATTACGAGGCTTGTCATCTGTGCTGTGTGCTCCTTGAGTAGTCCCACTATTGTGCGACCAGCACAATCGGCAGCAGCGTATAGGAGCATCTCTTTAGGATTAAGCTCTGTGAGCGTACGGTTGTCGTCGAGCGCGAAACCGTGCTCCTTAGTCATACGAATCGAGATTTTCTGTATCATAAGAGTAAAATTTTTTGGTATATATCTCCTTTCGGGGCAATAATCATTCCTCGGAGTAGTTACTATTGTCGAAAAATTCGTTATTTCCCAAACTTTTTTGTATCTTTGGCACATATTATATATGTACTATGAGAAGAACAATTTTAACACTTGCCGCCGTGCTCTGTGTGGCTACCGTGCCCGTTGAGCTTGCTGCACAGATTCCCGATAGAGAGACCCAAACTACCGCTGTCGAGAGTATGCTTGAGCGTCGTCGTTGGGGCGATGCACGTGTTGCTCTGAATGGTCTTGTTGCCGAGCTTGACCCCATTAAAGATAAGCGTCAGATGGAGTGGGCCGAATACCAAATGGTGCGTTGTGTCGTGGAGCTTGGTATCGACAATGCTGTGCAGTATATGGAGCACTTTCTTGAGCGATATCCCTCGAGCCTCTATCGCAATAGCGTTGCCTTTATGATTGCCTGCCACGAGTGCGACAATGGCAACTTCGAGCGCGCCGACGAACTCTTCTTGGAGGTCGATTATAAGGCTCTTAGTGCGCGAGAGAAGGAGCGTTACGATATCCGTGTGGGTTATATCTGTTTCCTCGCGGGTGATAATATTGCGGCAAACAACCACTTTAAGAGGATATCTACTGTCTCGGAGTACTATCCCCACGCGCTCTATTTCAGGTCGTACATTGCCTATATCGATGGCAGCAACCTTGTGGCCGAGGAGGGCTTTAAGGAGCTGGCTGGCTACTCTATGTACGCCGATTTAGCGCCATACTACCTGTTGCAATTGGAGTATCGTCGTGGTAACTACAACGAGGTGATTGCCGAGGGCGAAAAGCTCATTAAGCGCGCCTCGTCGGAGACCTATGCCGACCTTGTGCGCATCATTGCCGAGAGCTACTTCATCAAGGGCGACTATGCCAATGCCCTGCGCTATATCGCCAACTACCCCGAGGAGAGGATGACGCGCCAGGAGTACTACATCAAGGGTTACTCGCTCTACCGCCTTGCTCGCTATCGCGATGCTATCGAGCCGCTCACTAAGGTGTGTGGCGCTGCCGATGCCCTCACGCAGAATGCTTCGTACCATTTGGGCGACTGCTACCTGCGAATGAAGGATAGGGCCCACGCTGCCGATGCCTTTGCTATGGCCTCGACACAGGGCTTTGACGAGGATATTGCCGAGGATGCGTTGCTAAACTACGGCCGCCTGAAGTATGAGCTTGGTGGTGGCCTCTTTAACGAGGCTATCAACGTATTGCAGTCGTACCTCGAGCGTTACCCTAAGTCGGCGTACGTGGGTGAGGTAAAGGAGATATTGGTTGCCGCCTTCTACAACTCGGCAGACTACGATGCGGCATACAATGCCATAAAGCAACTTCCAAAACCCGATAACGAGCTTCGTGCAGTATTGCAGCGTGTTGCAGTGTTCCGCGCTGTCGATGCTATTGGTCGCCAGGAGTGGGATGTTGCCGAGGAGCTGCTCAACGAGTCGGCCGAGATTGCTTTAGTACCTAAGTACAATGCACTGACGCTCTACTGGCAGGGCGAGGTGGCCTACCATAAGGGTGACCTTAAGCTGGCAGCGCAACACTACGAGGACTATATACGTCGCGCTCCTAAGAGCGAGATAGAGTACCACTATGCCCACTACGGCGCAGGATATACCTACCTCGGCTTAGGTAAGATGGAGGAGGCGCAGGAGGCCTTCCGTGTATTTGTGCGCGACTACATCCAGCGCGATAGCTACCTCTACGACGCACATAACCGTCTCGGCGATGCTCACTTCGCCGTTCGCCAGTTCAAGGAGGCGCGCAATGCCTATAACGTTGTGGCTAATGCGCCCGTCGATGAGCGTCACTATGCCCTCTATCAGCTCGCTATTGTCGATGGTATAGATAACAAGCCGAAGAGTAAGATTGACCGCCTCAAGAGTATCGTGGCAAATAACGATGGCCCATATGTCGACGATGCGTGGTACGAGCTTGGACGTAGCTATATCGCCTCGCAGCGCTATCGCGAGGGTGCCGAGACGCTGTCGGAGTTTGTCTCGCGCGACACTCTCTCGCCATATCATACCGATGCTCTTTCGGACTTGGCCCTGGCCTACTATAACTTAGGTCGTAAGGGCGATGCACGCCTCTGTTACGAGCGTGTGGTGAGCTACGATCCACAGTCGCCAGCGGCGATGGAGGCTATACGTGGCATCCGCGAGATATACCTCTCGGAGGGTCGTATCGATGAGTATCTTGCCTATGCCGAGCGCAATGGCGTGCAGAGCGATATGAGTGCAGCGGCACGTGACTCGCTTACGTTTGCATCGGCAAAGAATGTATACCTCAATGGCGATATGAAGGAGGCCAGTCGTAAGCTCAGTGGCTACGTCGATAGCTTCCCCAATGGCTACAACCGTACCGAGGCCCTCTTCCTGCTCAGCGATAGCTATGTGGTGCTGGAGAACAACGAGTCGGCTCTCGAGGCTATGGAGCAGCTGCTCGACTGTGGCACTACGCAGTATAGCGAGCGTGTGCTCGACGTCTATGCCCGTATGAATTTCAATATGGAGCGTTACAAGGCATCGGCTGAGGCCTACCGCCAGCTCTACGACATATCGCACGATGCCAAGTGCCGCGAGATAGCCTCTGAAGGGTATGTCGAGGCTACGCTTAAGTATGGCTCGGCTGGCGATATTAAGCGTATGGCCGACGATGTGCTTGCGATGAGCGATGCTACGGAGTGGGCTGTGCGCCAGGCTAAGCTATCTAAGGCCAATGTACTCCGCGAGGAGGGCGAGCGTAAGCAGGCTTTAGACATATACGCCGAGCTGTCGAAGAGCCGCAAGAGTGTTGAGGGTGCCGAGGCCTACTATCGCCTTATCGAGGATGACTTCCAGACGGGCAACTACGAGCGAGCCGAGCAACGTGTATACGAGCTTGGTGAGTGTGGCTCGATGTATTGGCAGGCGAAGATGTTCATAATCTTGGGCGACGTGCTGGTTAAGAGTGGCAATACGTTCCAGGCCAGGGCTACATACCAGAGTATTGTCGATGGCTATACGCCTGCGGACGATGGTGTTGTCGACGAGGCTAAGCAGCGCATAGCGTCGATGTCGAAGTAGTATTTAGAACGATAATAGTATATTTGTTATGAGATATTTCAGTTTACAGCTGTTGCTTTTCGGACTTCTGTGTATGTTTGTTCCGCTATGTGCTTCGGCTCAGGAGACAAAGCACGTTGAGGTTACGACAATATATAATCCCGAGGTTACTCCCAAGTCAAAACTTATGCCTCCGGCCTCGGTTGCCGATAAGCACGATATGGAGCCAGATATAGAGTATAACGTGCACCCCGATACGTGGCAGATAGATCTCGCGAGCCATAACTTTAAGCCTGCAACGGCAGGGTATTGGGATTTCGATCGCGCACGTCGTTGCCATATGCTCCTCTCTGCAGGCTATCCCTTAGCCTCGGACTTTACATTTAACTATCTCACGCAGAATGTGCGCGTAGGCTATTTCGGTATAGGCCTCGGCCACACGGGTAGCTTCTCGTCGCGTGCTAATGCCGATGGCGCAGTACGTAGCATCGCCGATAGCTACGACACGCAGAACCACCTCTCGATAAATGGTGGTGTAGTAGCAGGATGCCAGACCTTCGAGGCTGGTCTCGACTACGACTTTAGTATCTTTAATAGCTATGCCGAGCTTACGTCTCCCTCGCGCCTCTACTTCCACGATGCCGAACTTAAGCTACGCTATGGCGATAGCTTTGTCGACTTGTCGCGCCTCAATTTCGGCGTCGAGCTTCACGGTGGTGGCTGGTTGCATACGCCCCCCTCGGATAGCGATGTTATTCAGAGTATCCCAGAGTTTCGAGCTGGTGGCTCAGTGCGCCTTGCTCGCGACTTTAGTAGCAATGTTGTAGGCCTCAAGGCTGAGTACGATATGTGGCAGTCTACAGTAAGTAGCTATCGCGATATTCGCTTTGGCTTAGGCTTCGAGTATGCGCGCGACTTCGGATTTATCGATGTCGAGGCGTCGCTGGGATATTTATACGACCGCGTGCGCGACCGTAGCAAGGCCTCACACTTCATAATGCCAGCGCTGCACGTTGAGTTTGACTTCGGCCTCGATGCACTTGCCCCCTATGTCGACCTAAATACTACAGTGTCGCAGAATGGTATCTCGGAGCTATATAAGGTCAACCCATTTATTGACTATAACGCCACCAACCAAAACCTCCTCTCGATGCCCAATACGCGTAGCTATAACCTCGCCGTGGGCTTTACGGGCGTAGCTGCTGCCTCGCGTGTGGCCTATAGTTTTGCTGTGGGTGCGAACTTTATGCGCGACCAGGTGTTGTGGTATATCTCCAATATGGGTATGTTCGGCGCTGGTGCTGGCGACAACAATCGCCTCTTCATTACGGCCGATGTGGAGTATCATCCCATTGGTGGCCTCGTTGTTGGAGCTAAGTTCTTCGCCCACGCCGATAACTCTACGGGTAGGTATGTCGCAAGTGATGCACGCCTCGGTGGCGATATAAACGTCAAGTACTCGCTTAAGCGTTGGACTATGTATGTTGCAGGCGAGCTTACAGGCACGCGCCGCTGGTCTATGCTCGATGAGGCTACGGGTAGTGTTGTTTACGAGGCATTTAAGTCGCCTACAACCTTCGATCTGCGCGCAGGCGTCAGCTTCCGTGCCTCGGCAGCAACGGAGATATATGTCGATGGCTACAACCTGCTCAATAGCCGTATCTACGACTATGCCTACTACTATCGCAACGGAGCGGGTGTTATGGCTGGCATAAGAATCGACTTCTAATTTGGTGTGAAGTATGGCAAGTGTAAGGAGAGAGTCGAGGAGGAGGGGGTTGCCTTCGTTTCGTGAGATAATCAAAAGTATGGTGCGCCGACCCGCCACCATATCCTCAAACAACGCACTGCTATGGGGTGTCGCTTGGCTTATCGCTGGAGCTATGATAGGGTGGCACTTCTCGCTCGTGCCTACGTCGCTGATAGGCTATACGTGGGGTGGTGGCTCGTTGCTATGGCAGGTGATCTATGCGCTGACGCTGTGGATTACCTCGTGCGTCGTGATCTTTGCCGCCTCGCTTATTGTAAATCGTAGGGTAGGTATTGTCGAGCTCTTTGGCCGTATGCTTTTTGCTCGCTGGCCAATATATCTGCTTATGATTCCAGGTATGGTTACCGATAGGGTGGCCTACTCGACCTTTATGTCTAACCCCGAGGCCTCGTTTTCGGCAAACCCAATATATGCTGCTGCTATGACGGTGGTCGCTGTGGCGGTATTGTTGTGGTATCTCTACTGGGGCTATTGTGCCTTTAGTCGCTCGACGCAGAGGAGGGGTGTCATCACGTTTGTGGTCTATCTGCTGTCGATGGTTGGCGGTTACTACCTCTCGCACATATCGCTACATATGCTTATGAAGGGTGTTGCTTAGAGTGTTAGCCAATAAATGATAGATTGAGTATGTAGAAAAAAAGAGGGTAAGCTACTTATATCGCACCGCTACAACCGCATACCCTTGCTCGATTCCTCGCCTGGGGGGTTCTGCAGGAGCTGGTCGTATAAGACTTACCCGGGTGCAAAAGTACAAAAAAAATGTATCTTTGCAAA
>JAFTWZ010000016.1 GCA_017465055.1 Alistipes sp.
ATTAGATACAACACTCGACAAATTTCGAGGCGATGGGCTGTACTTTGACGTACTGCCCATTGACAAGATAATTTGTTAGCGGCAGAAGATGATGCCTTATCTCAACAAAGAACGACAAAATAGACTCTTTATTCAGCCTCAGATAATAAGTCTGTTAGTTTTCAAATCGTAGGCCATCATCCGTAGCATCTACGGTGATTGGCTTGGTGCGGTCCACAGCGCCAGCAAGGATGCGCTTCGAGAGGGTGTTTACCACCTCGCGCTGTATCGTACGCTTTATTGGGCGAGCGCCATACAAGGCATCGAAGCCAACGTCGGCAATAAAGCGACGCGCTGCCGAGGTGTAGACGAACTCTATGCCGTTGTGTCGCAATAGACGAGCTACGGCACGAAGCTGCATATCGACAATCTTCTCGATATCGCCACGACGTAGTGGCTCGAACATAACAATCTCGTCTACGCGGTTGATAAACTCTGGCTTCAGGTTACGCTTCAGGAGCTCAACAACCTCACTCTTCGTGCGCTCCACGACCTCAGAGTCGACAGCGTCGGCACCTGCCAGGCGCTCGGCGATAATCTGCGAGCCCATATTCGAGGTCATAATGACTATCGTATTGCGGAAGTCGACGGTGCGGCCCTTGTTATCCGTAAGCCTGCCATCGTCCAAGAGCTGCAACAGCGTATTGAAGACATCGGGATGGGCCTTCTCAATCTCATCAAGCAGCACCACGCTATATGGCTTGCGACGCACAGCCTCGGTAAGCTGGCCACCCTCGTCGTAGCCGACATATCCCGGAGGCGCTCCTACGAGGCGCGAGACAGAGTGACGCTCCTGGTACTCCGACATATCGATACGCGTAAGCATCTGGTCGTCGTTGAAGAGGAACTCGGCTAATGCCTTCGCAAGCTCGGTCTTACCTACGCCCGTGCTACCGAGGAAGATGAACGAGCCTATAGGCCTACGACCATCGCTAAGGCCTGCACGCGAGCGGCGCACGGCATCCGACACAGCCGCTATAGCCTCCTCTTGGCCTACAACCCTACGATGTAGTTCCTCCTCCATACGCAGCAGCTTCTCGCGCTCCGACTCGAGCATACGGTTAACAGGTATGCCCGTCCAGCGCGATACCACCTCGGCGATATCGTCGGCCGACACCTCCTCCTTAATCATCGCCGTGGGCGCTGCTAAGCGCAGCTCCTCCTCGAGCGTGGCCACACGCTTCTCCAGTTCGACGATAGTGCCGTAGCGCAGCTCTGCCACGCGGCCATAGTCGCCAGCGCGCTCGGCCTGCTGGGCCTCGAGTTTAGCGCGCTCGATAGACTCCTTAGCCTGCTGCAGCGCCTGCAGACGGTCACGCTCCGACTGCCACTTAGCCCTATGCGACGTATACTCTCCACGCAGCTCATCAATCTCGACGTCGAGGCGCGCGATACGCTCACCGTCGTTCTCGCGGCGTATGGCCTCACGCTCAATCTCGAGCTGGCGGATACGTCTGTCGAGCTGGTCTATCTCCTCGGGTACGGAGTTCATCTCGAGACGCAGGCGCGAAGCAGCCTCGTCGACAAGGTCGATAGCCTTATCTGGCAAGAATCGCTCGGTGATATAGCGATGCGACAGCTCTACCGAGGCGATGATTGCCTCATCCTTGATACGCACGCGGTGGTGACTCTCGTAGCGCTCCTTGAGACCTCGCATAATAGAGATAGCATCCTCGGTGGAAGGCTCGTCGACCATAACCTTCTGGAATCGGCGCTCGAGGGCTTTATCCTTCTCGAAGTACTTCTGGTACTCGTCGAGCGTCGTAGCACCTATGGTGCGCAGCTCGCCACGCGCCAGTGCAGGCTTCAGGATGTTGGCAGCATCCATAGCTCCCTCGCTCTTACCTGCGCCCACAAGCGTGTGTATCTCGTCGATAAAGAGTAGCACACGCCCCTCGGCCGAGATGACCTCCTTAACTACCGCCTTGAGACGCTCCTCGAACTCGCCCTTATACTTTGCACCAGCCACCAGCGCACCCATATCCAACGAGTATACCACCTTGTCCTTCAGATTCTCGGGCACATCGCCACTCACTATACGCTGGGCAATGCCCTCGGCAATGGCGGTCTTACCCACACCAGGCTCGCCGACAAGTATAGGGTTATTCTTCGTTCGGCGCGACAAAATCTGCAACACGCGACGTATCTCCTCATCGCGGCCAATCACAGGGTCGAGACGCCCAGCAGCGGCACCATCGTTGAGGTTTATCGCATACTTACCCAGCGCGTCAAACTCCAATTCGTCGCTCTCGGAGTCTATGGTAGCCCCCTTGCGAAGTTCCTTAATGGCGGCGATAAGCTGGTTGTGATCTACGCCATTACGTCGCAGTATGTCGCGTGCCGCGCCGCGCTCCTTAGCCACAGCAACCAACAGATGTTCTACCGAGGCGTAACGATCGGAGAATGTGCGCGTAAGGTCGACTGCCGCCTGCACCACGGCCGAGCTCTCGCGCGAGAAGAACACGTCGCCTACGGCACCCTCTACGCGTGGCAGGCGCTCTATAGCCTCCGTAACCTCACCTCTGATGGCCTTGATGTTTACGCCCACACGACCGAGGAGGTGGCACGAGAGAGACTCATCCTCGGCGATAGCGGCAGCTAATATATGCAGTGGCTCGAGCGACTGCTGCCTACGGCTCTGCGCCACGGTCATAGCCTCGCGCAATAGCTCCTGGGCTTTGATTGTAAGTGTGTTAATGTTCATATTCGCAATTTATTTGTTCGTTTGATTCGAAACGCGACAATAATGTTGCCAATCGTAAAAAGAAGAAATTTTGTCACTCAACGGATAGAAATAACGACAAAGCGTCATATCTATAACCAAAATAGATGCCATAATGACAGAATATTTCTCTCGTTGTCTCACTTTTTAATCCACATATACAATAATTTGGCAATTTTATCGTATATTTGCCATAAATGAATACTAACTACAAAAGGTATAATATCTATGAAAAAACTATTGACACTTGTGGCTATGGTAGCTATCGCCTTTAGCGCCGTGGCCGATGAGGGTATGTGGCTACTACCCTACATCAAGAAGATGAACAGCAAGGACTTAAAGCAGCACGGCTGCAAGCTCAAGGCCGAGGATATCTATTCGGCCGAGAAGTCGTCGCTCAAGGATGCTATCGTTGTCTTCGGTGGCGGCTGTACTGGCGAGATTGTATCGCCCTATGGTCTGCTCTTTACCAACCACCACTGTGGCTACGACGCCATCCAGAAGCTCTCAAGCGTCGAGCACGACTACCTTAAGGATGGCTTCTGGGCTCAGAACAATGCCGAGGAGCTCCCAGCCGAGGGTCTCTCAGTACGCTTCGTACGCCACATCTTCGACGTTACGGCCGATATCGTAGGTAACATCCTATCGACAGCCTCGCAGCAGGAGTATGAGGCAGCTGTCTCGGCAAACAAGAAGGCCGTAATCGCCAAGCTCGAGGCCGAGCACCCTGGTATGCAGATTATCATCCCTTCGTTCTTCGGTGGCAACCAGTTCTTTGCCTTCGCCTACGAGGTATACACCGACATCCGCCTTGTCGGCACTCCTCCATCCTCTATCGGTAAGTTTGGTGGCGACACCGACAACTGGATGTGGCCACGCCACACAGGCGACTTCTCTATCTTCCGCGTATACGCTGGCAAGGATAACCGCCCCGCTGCATACTCTGAGGAGAACGTGCCATACAAGGCTGAGAAGTGGCTCAACATCTCGCTTAAGGGAGTAGAGGAGGGCGACTTCGGTATGATTATGGGCTTCCCAGGCTCTACCGAGCGCTACAAGACCTCGCACGAGATCGACTATATGCTCGAGGTGGATAATCCTCAGCGCATCTACATCCGTGGCGAGCGCCAGCAGATATTGCGCAAGTTTATGGACGAGGATCAGGCCGTACGTATCAAGTACGACGCTAAGTATGCTCAGTCGGCAAACTATTGGAAGAACTCTATAGGTATGTCGCGCGGCATCGAGAAGCTAAATGTTCGCGCTAAGAAGGCCGAGCAGGAGGCTCAGTTCCAGGCGTGGGCCGAGAAGAATACCCTTCCCGAGGAGCGATATACTGAGGCCTTGCGTCTTATCGCCGAGTCGCAGAGCGAGGCACGTCAGGAGAATGCCACACTGCAGTATCTCTCTGAGGCATTCCTACAGTCTGTCGAGCTTGTACAGACGATGCTCGGTGTCGAGGACTTCGAGCAGTTCTACCAGAACTACGACGCTACGGTAGACCGCGCCGTGGCCAAGCGTATGTTCCAGATCTACCGCGAGAATAACGAGCTTCTCCCATCTATCTACAATAAGATAGATTCGGAGTTTGGTGGCAATAGCGACGCCTATGTTGACTGGCTCTACGACAATACTATGCTCAGCTCGCTCGAGAGCTACAACAAAATTCAGGCCCTCGACGCCGAGGCTCGTCAGGAGGCCTTCCTCAACGACCCTGCATACGAGCTTGCCTCGTCGCTTATCGAGCTCTACCGTCAGCTCGTACCTCAGATTATGGCCGCCGACACTAAGTTTGCCGAGGGTCATCGCCTCTACATCAAGGGTTTGATGATGATGCAGCCCGATAAGGCGTGGGCTTCGGATGCAAACTTCACCATCCGCCTAACCTACGGTAACGTGCTCCCATACAGCCCTGCTGACGGTGTCATCTACCAGCACTACACAACGTTGGAGGGTGTTATGGCCAAGGAGGATCCATCGAACCCCGTAGAGTTTACCGTGCCTGAGCGCCTCAAGGAGCTATACGCAAAGAGGGATTACGGCCGCTATGCCGATAAGAATGGTGAGCTTCCTGTAGGCTTCCTCGTAAACTGCGATATCACAGGAGGTAACTCTGGCTCGCCAGTTATGAACGCTAAGGGTGAGCTTATCGGTCTTGCCTTCGACGGTAACTGGGAGGCAATGTCGGGCGACGTAGCCTTCGAGCCTGAGCTTCAGCGCACCATCGCCGTAGATATCCGCTACGTGCTCTTCGTCATCGAGAAGTTTGCTGGTGCTGGCTGGCTCCTCGACGAGCTTACGATTAAGTAGTCGAAGATGTAATATTGTATAAAAGTTGGGTTGCCCGTTTGCTGGCAACCCAATTTTCTTTATCTTTGCGCCACTATGGAACGTCATATCGATATCAACGACTTCAACTACGAGCTGCCCGAGGAGCGCATTGCCAAGTTTCCGCTCGAGGAGCGCACCTCGTCAAAACTCCTTGTCTACGACAATGGAAATATCGGCGAGAGCCGCTTTTGCAACGTAGCCGACTACCTGCCCGAGGGCGCAATGCTCGTATTTAATAATACGCGCGTGGTACGCGCGCGCATAGTGATGCATAAGGCCTCGGGAGCACGTATCGAGGTATTCTGTCTTGAGCCTACAAGCCCTGCAGACTACGAGCGCGCCTTTGCCCAGCAGCAGACGTCGGAGTGGAGCTGCATAGTCGGCAACCTCAAGAAGTGGAAGGAGGGTCAGGTGGGCATCGACTTCGAGTACAAGGGCGAGCAGCACACGTTGCGCGCCGAGATTGTCGAGCGCGGCACACGCGAGCACATCGTACGCTTCCGCTGGTCGGCAGCGTGTAGCTTCGGAGAGTTGCTCGAGACCCTCGGACGCATACCCATCCCGCCATACCTCAACCGCGAAAGCGAAGAGATAGACAACACCCGTTACCAGACCGTCTACGCCCGTTTCGAGGGCTCGGTAGCAGCACCTACTGCAGGCCTACACTTCACGCCCGAGCTTATCGCTTCGATGAAGGATAGAGGCTTCAGCTTTGCCGAGGTTACGCTACACGTGGGTGCTGGCACCTTCCTGCCCGTCAAGGATGAGGATGCTGCCAAGCACGCTATGCACACCGAGCACTTCTCCGTAACACTCTCAGCACTTACCGAGCTACGCGCAAAGTGGGGCAACATCGTCGCCGTGGGTACAACCTCGGTACGCACCTTAGAGTCGCTTACAGCCTTAGCGTGGCGCGTACGTTGCAGCTCTACGCCCGACACCGAGCGCACCGTAGGTCAGTGGGAGCTATACGACATCCCCGAAACATTTACCGGAGGCGATGCTCTCGATACGCTCATCGAGTATATGCAGCGCGAAGGCTTGGAGTCGCTCAAGGCAACGACGCAGATAATGATTACGCCGTTGGGTTACCAGTTCCGCATCGTAAGCTACATAATCACCAACTTCCACCAGCCTAAGTCTACGCTACTACTGCTTGTGAGCGCCTACGTAGGCGACAGCTGGCACGACATCTATCGCTACGCTCTCGACAACGACTTCCGCTTCCTGAGCTACGGCGATTCATCGCTGCTTAAGGTCGACAAGCGATAGCTGAAAGTGTGTTATAGGAGGGAGAATCTCCATAGTCCATAATTCTACTATTTCGGAACTGAGCAATATTTCCGATTTAGAACAAATTCCAATAAACAGGTTGAAAGTGCTAATAAAATTAGATTTTATTGGTACTTTCTTCGTTTTTAATTTGTATATTTGCGAACTCATTTTGTAAAACATATATACAAATTACCAACTATGAATTCACTAAAAATTGGAGACCTTATCGCCAAGCTACCCATCATTCAGGGCGGTATGGGTGTCGGCATCTCACTCTCGGGCCTTGCCTCGGCCGTAGCGAACGAGGGCGGTGTCGGCGTTATATCATCTGCAGGCCTCGGCCTGATATATCACGACCCTAAGAGGAGCGTTGCCGAGGCGGCAATCGAGGGTCTTAAGGCCGAGCTACGCAAGGCTCGCGCCAAGACCGAGGGTATAATCGGTGTTAACGTAATGGTCGCGATGACCAACTTCGCAGATATGGTGCGCACCGCCGTTAAGGAGGGTGCAGACATCATCTTCTCGGGCGCTGGACTACCCCTAAACCTACCATCGTTCCTTAGCGAGGGGGCTAAGACCAAGTTAGCACCTATAGTATCGTCGGCGCGCGCTGCAAAGCTGCTGTGCGAGAAGTGGTGGAACGAGTATCGCTATACACCCGATGCTATCGTCGTCGAGGGGCCAAAGGCTGGTGGCCACCTCGGATACAAGGCCGAGCAGCTTACCGACACGGAGTACAGCCTCGAGAGCATACTGCCTCAGGTTGTCCAGACCGTCAATAGCTTTGCCTCAGCACACCAGTGCCACATACCTGTAATCGCTGCGGGAGGTATATATACGGGCGAGGATATCTACAACGTTATGCAGTTGGGTGCTTCGGGCGTGCAGATGGGAACACGCTTTGTGACCACCGAGGAGTGCGATGCCGACATAGGGTTCAAGCAGGCATATATCGATGCTAAGGAGAGCGACATAGAGATTATCCAGAGCCCTGTAGGTATGCCTGGACGCGCGGTGCATAGCTCCTTTTTGGAGAGCGTCAAGCAGGGCCTTAAGCGACCTAAGCAGTGCGCCTACAACTGCATACGCACCTGCGACGTAGTACACAGCCCCTACTGCATAATGTTAGCTCTGTACAACGCCTTCCGAGGGCAGTTAGACAAGGGTTACGCCTTTGCTGGGGCTAACGCCTGGCGAGCCGAGAAGATTGAGAGCGTCAGACAGGTATTCGAGAGCTTAGTCGCGGAGTTTAACGCGTTGAGAGATAGGCTTAGGTAACATCAAGATTTATACAACAGCAAGGGACTGACCTTTTCGGATCAGTCCCTTGTTGCTACTTAATCGCAGAATATTAGTACTGCTCCTTCTCGTTGGGGAAGTCACGGCTCTTAACATCGTCGACATAGTGGCCTACAGCCTCCGAAATAGTAGTGCCGAGATCGGCATAGCGGCGCAGGAAGCGGGGAGAGAAGGCCTGCGTGATGCCGAGCATATCGTGGGCAACGAGCACCTGGCCATCGGTAGCGCCACCAGCACCAATGCCAATAGTCGGTATGCGCAGCTCCTCCGACACTCGCTTACCGAGCGTAGCTGGAATCTTCTCCAAGACTAAGGCAAAGCAGCCTGCCTCCTCCAAGAGGTGAGCATCGCGCACCAACTTTGTAGCCTCGGCCTCATCCTTAGCACGCACGTTGTATGTACCGAACTTATGTATCGCCTGGGGCGTAAGTCCGAGGTGTCCCATAACGGGGATACCTGCCGAGAGTATACGGTTCACCGACTCGAGAATCTCCTCGCCACCCTCGAGCTTAACGGCATCGGCCTCGGTCTCCTTCATAATCCTCACGGCCGAATCGAGGGCCACCTTCGAGTTACCCTGGTATGTGCCGAACGGCAGGTCGACAACAACAAGGGCGCGCTCCACAGCACGCACAACCGATTTAGCGTGATAGATCATCATATCGAGGGTTATAGGCAGCGTAGTCTCAAAGCCAGCCATAACGTTGGCAGCTGAGTCGCCCACGAGGATAACATCGACGCCCGCCTGATCGACAATCTTGGCCATAGAGTAGTCATACGATGTTAGCATAGCGATCTTCTCGCCACGCTGTTTCATCTCCGTAAGGCGCAGCGTAGTAACTGCCCTTAGTGTACTTTCAACTGACATAGTTTTGCAAATTTTAATTTGTCATCCTCGGAGCAATAGCACTCTCCCAAGACTAATATTCAGCAAAGGTATACAAAAAAGTGATACATCGAGCATCGCAGCTCAGAAAATATATTCTCTATCTCCGACCTATCTTCTGCGTCTAAATGTCAGCAGACAGAATATTGTCACCAGGAGCATAAAGCATAGGCTCACAATACGAAATCCTACGGCCGTAGAGCACATAAACTCCTTGTAGGGAAACATCTCGTTTATCAGGCTCGCGCCATCCCAAATGGCCGAGAAGAGCGTGAGGCTGGTGATGACGAAGAGCAGGCGGTTCATACGCGAGTCGGCGCGCTTTTCGCGTATCATATTCTGTCGCTCGATACGCTCGTATACGCGGCTCTTCTCGCTCTCTATCTCCAACGCCTTAGATATATGGTCGTCGATCATTCGCGGCAGGAAGTTGTACGATATATCGATAAAGTAGTACTTAGCCTCGAAGTCATCGTACGTCTCGCTAATCATCGAACGGCGTGAACGGCGCTTAGCAACATCGTAGTCATTGTTTAGCGCAAAGAGGTATACCTTAACAAAGAGGCAGTAGAGGTATATCATCCCGAAGTAGTTATCTATCCAGTTGCAGCGATTGCTATCCGAGATATCGACACCGAGAATTGTAAAGCTATCGATAAGCGACAGCGCCATCCAGTTATTGTAGACCGAGAGGCTATTTTGCGCCATAATCTTATTGAAGTGCACGTCGCTCATACCATCCAATGCTTTAGCACCACTTGGTTTCAACGATAGCGTAGCCAGGTCGTAAAGACTTCTATCGTTGAACTTGGCCTCGCTGTCACACTCGTCGACATTCACAATCTGGAATATCTTGAGTTTGTTGCCATAGAGCATCAGGTGTTCGTAGCGCGATGCCACATTCTCAACATCTCCAATAGCGCTGCAGTAGCTCATAATAGGCTCTACGGCGACATCGACGAATGGCTTTATACTCTCGTTATCGTCGTAGTTCATTATGTTGCGCAACTGGAACATCACGCGGCTAATGTCGTCGTAGTCGTCTGTCTCCATCGAGACCATAATGCTAAAGAGCGCTATGTCGAAGGGACAGATATAGATACCGAGACGCTCAACTTGCACTTTATATTGACGCTCTCCGAACTCGAGTGTCACCTCTCCCCTCTCCGCGTCGAGGTCATAGACATAGCGGTTGAATCCGTCGATACCCTGGCTCTTATCGCCAAAGCATACGTCATAAAAACGCGAGTAATAGTAGCGGTGGCCTATGTTACGCTCTTTGTCACTCTTCACCGCGTGCTGCCATTTGGCGTCGTGCCCCTCAGGCGTCAGCTGCGCACCCCGTGTCGAGAAGTTACCGCATATAATACCAGTATAGTGCATAGTCTCTTTTGATTTTTTTCGTTACATTATACAAAAGTAATAAAAAGTATCGCAATACACAACGATAGTAGACTAAAAATAGTTAACCCCGAGGGTCGACACACACTCTATATAGCACCGCACGCTCTGAAAAAACTCGCTTTTAAACTCCTTTTATTCCAAAAAAAATCGTATCTTCGCACAATAGTAGGCTTTATCTACTCACAACAACAATTAACCCACCGATTATGTCACGCTATAAACTACTACGCAACTACACCGCCGAGGAGAACGAGCAACACCAGATGCTTATCGAACGAGCCATCAACGAGCTACCCTTTAGCCTTGCGCACCCCTTAGACCAACTGCGCCAGAGTCTCGACGAGGAGGACTACTACCGCTCTATGATTCTCGCTCTGGACCTGGTCGAGGTGTCGCTACAGTGGCTCTCGACGCTAATGCTCGTGCGCCTCATATCCCACCCTACGCATAGCGCCAAGAGTATGGAGCGTATGCAGCGCGTTGTAACTAAGATAGATACTAAGCGCTCGCTATCGATGGGCGACTGGCTGGTAGAGATATTCGTACCCTTAGCCACATCGCTTAGAGAGGATATTCCCAATGACCCTATGGCCGAGGCTATCGCCAAGCATCTATTCAAGGGCAACGCCTGTCGCCTGCTCGGCGATAAGCGCGAACCCAGCGTGGTAAACATACGTAACGAGTACCGCGGACACAGCACAACACTATCGCAGGAGCTATATCGCGGTGTGGTATACACCCTCGAGACACACCTTTTAGCACTGCTCAATGCCACCGCACCACTGCATAGCGGCGACTACTACTCGACCAAGGAGGATGTCGCACGTGGTCCTCTGCGCATAAGCCATAAAGGCTCTGCTACCCACGATTATAATCCCTCGACCGAGGCCGTAGCCGCAAACCACTACTACGCTACGATAGATACTGCCTCGGGGCGCCAGACCTACGACCTCTTCCCACTTATCTACTGCTCCGACGAGGGGTATGTCTACATCTTCCAGACACTCGGCGAGGATAACATAGCCTACATATCGTCGAACATACACGCGCCACGCATACACCACGACAACTACAACGACCACTTCGATGCTCTGCTACAGAATATCGACAAGTCGTTCGATATATCGAAGGAGCTAAATTGGGAGGAGATACAGCAGGCGCTAAGTGGCGAGTCGAAGCGCTACTTGGCGAGGATATACAGCGAGAAGAAGTACAACCGCGAGCTCTTCATCGACCACCGCGACTTAACGGCACTACTCCACGACTTCTACGCCAGCGACAAGACGATACTACCACTCCTGGGCGAGGCTGGCCAGGGTAAGACCAACCAGCTATGTTTCTGGGCCGAGGAGCATATAAACAATGCCGACGGTGTGGTTATCTTCAGCAGTAGCGACTTCGCGGTTATGGGTCTTGAGACGCGCCTACGTAAGATTCTCGGCTACGGACCTCGCCGCGACATACACAAGATAGTGGATATGATGCACGCGCGTGCGGTGCAGAGCGGCAAGCAGATATATGTCATCTTCGATGCACTCAACGAGTGTCTCTCCTACGCCGACACCTCAGACATCGAGGGTCCTCTGGCGCTCTACAACGAGATATACCGCATACTCATATCCCCGAGCGAGGTTGGTGGCAAGAGCCGATACCCCAACATAAAGATACTCTTCAGCTGCCGTAGCTACACCTTCAAGTCGCTCTTCGGTGGTATCGCCGAACGCGATGGCGACATAATGCTTCTCGGTGGCGACAACACCCCCACGGCCGTGCGCGGCTTCAGTGGCGAGGAGCTGCAGCGCGCCTATGGCGTATATCAGGAGCTGTACCAGATGGAGACACCATTCGATGAGCTTAGCCGCGTAGCTACCGTACGTCTAAAGGATCCTTTGGTGCTGAAGATAGCCTCGGCAAACTACCTTAGCCGTAGCCTTCCAGAGGATATTCACAGCTACGCCTCGATAACGCTCTTCGACAAGATGTTTCGCGATATGGAGAGCTCCTACGCCGGACATAAGCAGGGAGAGATACTTCTCCGTATCGGTAGCTACATACTCGATGGTTACCTCGGTGGCCAGGCAATAGATAGCATCTCGGAGGCTATGCTCCACGAGGCTTACGACGATGTAACGTCGCCTGTGCACCAGCTCTCGAGGCTCATATACAAGCAGGATGGTACCTCGGTGGCATATGGCGAGCTTATAAACCGCCCCGAGAGACCTATACTCCGACTGGTCGACGTCATCGGAAGCGACTCTAAGTCGTTGCAATTTATCTACGAGCGATTCTTAGAGTACATCCTCGCCCGTGTCTTCGTCGCCCGAATGCGCGAGGGCATAGCCTCATACATAGCTATAGCTCCCGAGCGCTACATCGAGAGCCTCACACGAGCTAAGACCAATGTAGTATTTATGGGAGCTATGCGCAACGCCCTGATTATCGACCTACTACACACCCACGACTACACCACCTTGCTGACGTTGGCACGCGACTATAGCTCCAACTATGAAGCCTCGGCACTTATAAGCGACGTGTGCAACACGCTGGTGCGCGAGAACTACGAGGGCGAGATATTTAGGCTCATCGAACTTATGCTCAATGCCAACTTAGAGGATGGCACGGAGGTAACCGCCAAGCTCAACGCTCTGACTAAGAAGATAGATAAGGGTCAGGCCACAAGCGATGTGATACGCCAGCACCGCGAGCTCCACAGCCGCCTCGAGCCCATCATACGCCTCAGGCAGATGGCCTTAGTCAACACCTTCAATGGTCTACTGCTGAGCGACTACTTCAACGAGGAGCTGTATACACTAAAGCCTATGGAGCTTGTGTGGCGTATGGTGTGCGACCCAATTAAGGAGGTTGCCGACGACGCCTGCACCTACGCCTACTACCTCTCGAACCATAGCCACACGCTCGACTACACACCTCTTAAGCGTAACCTTACGGAGTATATCGTCGAAGAGATGTATGCGCTTGTCAAGTCGCGCAGTCTTCTCACTAACCTCGCCGTAGGTCGCCTACGTAGGCGCGCCATCATCTTCATCGAGTCGGCGGTGCGCATCACTACGCTGCTTATCATCGACTCGCTACTCTCCGAGACCGACGAGGGACGTAAGCGTGTCGTAGCACTTATCGACCAGGTGCGCGACATTATGCGCTACGTGAGTGGCCGCTGGTTGCTTATCCGTGTGGTTATGCCCTTCTTGCAGCTAATAATGCGCAAGCAGATAACCTTCCAGAGCAGCTATGTCAACAACGCCATCGAGTATCAGCGTTTCTGGGACGATGGAGCGATACCCCACAATGCTGCCGACGAGGCTACGTGGGATAGGGTCTCGTTGCGCGAATGCCTCTCGTTCTTAGGCTACAGCGTAGCTACCGATGCTGAGCGCCAGACCCTCGATGCCGACTTCGAGCGCTTCCGCCGTAAGATTGTGTCGTGCTACGCTACGGGCGACAGCTTCAGCTACTTTGTCGTCGAGCGTATGCTCATCGTTATGGGCGTCAGCCGCTGGGAGAGCCTCTATGAGATGTATCGCGACGACCTCTTCCGCGCAAGCCGCCAGAGCCCGTGGAACGACTACTCGCAGATGTCGCTCTTGTACAACCTCTTCCATACAGGCCTAAACATCGAGCTAAGACCCGAGCTACTGGCTCTCTACAGCCAGCAGGCAGAGGATTGGACACTACGCTGCCGCGGTGAGTTCGTAGCGCCGTATAGCGCTAAGGCAAATACTAAGGGACGCTACAAGCGTAACGTGCTGAGCTGGTACGCCGCACTCTACTGCACACACTCGGGCGACAATAGGCCTCTGGAGGGTGATAATCGCTGCGTACCACTAATCTATAAACTTATAGATCAGGCTATCGACACGCGCGACAAGGAGCTTTTGTTCCACCTTATGGACAACATTTCGGAGATAGTCACCGACTTTGGCTTTGTAAACACTGCCCTGGCGCTGGTATACCACATCCTCTCGCGCATAGATAACAGCGAGCTACTTAACGAGATAGACTCTGTTAAGCTCGACCGCGACGGCATCTACAGCAGCGACACCGCCACGCTTATCGGCAACATTCTGAGCACGGCGAAGAACTACCAGCCTATCGCCGTCGACACCTTCCTCAGGCGCGACATCGTAGGCCTTAGCTTCCCAGCCATCTCGCAGTACCGCGAAGATATTCTCGGCTATAATCCGAGTGGCGAGTCGCTCTCAGACCTGCTGACACACAAGTTCGGCAAGTTCGTTGTATGGACTCTTATCCACCAGCCCGAGGTTAACGCCTTTGCACGCCGCGCTGTCGATGGCGCTGTCGACGCAAAGAGTTGCTTCGACTGGTACGACAAGGTTGTACGACTTGCCTTCCGCGAGCTATTCCGAATAAATGTGTAGCACACGCTTGCCGTAAAGCATATTTGTTGTAACTTTGTCGTAGGTAATTATAACCCCGATTTATGATTAAAATAGTTATAAAGATTATATTAACACTTTTGGCCGTCGCAGGCATATGGTTAGCACTGTCGTGCACACACGCGATGGCCACATTGGGAGATGATCGAATGAAGGAGAATATCGTAATCACCGCACATCGTGGCGGCGCAGGCTATGGCCCCGAGAATAGCCTCTCGTGCATACGTCGCTCGTTGGATGCCGGAGTGCCATCGATAGAGATCGACGTGCAGCTAACAAAGGATGGCCACGTAGTGGTATGTCACGACAACAAGGTCAACCGCACAACAAACGGCCGAGGTAAGCTCTCGGAGATGACCCTTGATAAGCTCCGCGCCCTGCGCCTTGTAGACGCCGATGGTAACGCCTTAGACGAGTCTCTACCACTACTTAGTGAGGTGCTCGAGCTGATTGATGGCCGAGCACACCTGCTACTCGAGATTAAGCGCTACCGCGACACAGCCGACAAGTTACAACAGGCTGTTGCCGACGAGCTTCGTCGCCACAACGCCTTAGAGTGGACCACGGTGCAGTCGTTTAGCGACCTTACGCTTAGCCAGATGCACGCACTTGTGCCCGAGTTACGCCTCGAGAAGCTCGCCTTCTGCAAGATTTTGGGACTACCACTACTCTTCGACGGCGGTCTGAGACACTTTAGCCTCGAGCGCTATGCGCACGTTGAGTCTATAAACTTCTTCTACGGCGGTATCTCCGAGAAGTTTGTCGAGGAGCTACACCACGCCGGCAAGCGCGTGAGGATATGGACCGTAAACGAGCCAGAGAGACGCCCTAACCTATCGGTCGACGGCATCATTACGGACTATCCCGACCTTCTGATGTCGCACTTAGGCACGGAGAAGTAACTGAGTAGAGCTGTTTAAACCTAATACGATAACCCATTATGAGACGAGTAGTGATTATGTTGCTTGGCATCATAGCCTTTACCGCTATGGCCGAGGCTCAGGTGCGTAGTGAGCAACTCTTGGAGCGAGGTTGGCGTTTTACACGCGACGACAGCCCCACGTTTAGCCTTGTGGAGTGCGACGATAGTGCCTGGCAACAGGTGACAATACCCCACGACTGGGCTATATACGGTCCATTTAGCATAAACAACGATCGCCAGAATGTGGCCATCACGCAGGATGGTCAGAAGGAGGCTATGGAGCACGCTGGACGCACCGGAGGTCTCCCCTTCGTGGGCGTAGGATGGTATCGCCTAAAGTTCGATATCGCAAGCCTTGAGGATAACCGCGTAACGCTCATCTTCGACGGAGCTATGAGCCACGCGCGCGTCTATGTCAATGGTCACGAGGCGGGTTACTGGCCCTATGGCTACAACTCGTTCCACTTAGACGTCACGCCATACGTCAACGAGGGAAGCAACCAGCTTGCCGTGCGCCTCGAGAATAAGCCCGAGTCGTCGCGCTGGTATCCAGGCGCAGGCCTCTACCGCAACGTGCACCTCGTAGTTACCAACGACGTGCACATCCCCGTGTGGGGCACGCAGATCACTACACCCGAGGTTACCAAAGATTATGCTAAGGTGGTAATGCGCACCGAGATATCCTTGCCCGAGGGTGCTGAGGCCAAGCACTGTAAGCTCGTTACCGACATCCTTAACGCCGAGGGCGTGGTTGTTGCCTCGTCAGAGGATGGCATCGGCCTCTACAACGACAGAGTCATAGAGCAGTGTATCGACGTAGCACGCCCCGAGCTATGGAGCGTCGATAGCCCTACGCTCTACACCGCAGCGTCGAAGCTTTACTACGATGGCGAGCTACGCGACGAGTATACCACACACTTCGGCATCCGCACCATCGAGATTATCCCCGAGAAGGGTATGTTTATCAACGGCGAGCTTACGAAGTTCAAGGGCGTCTGCAACCACCACGACTTAGGTCCTTTAGGTGCTGCCGTCAACGATGCCGCCATACGCCGCCAGATACGTATAATGAAGGATATGGGCTGTAATGCTATACGCACGTCGCACAATATGCCAGCTCCAGAGCTTGTTGCCGCCTGTGACCAGATGGGTATGATGCTTATGCTCGAGTCGTTCGACGAGTGGCGTACCGCCAAGCTCGCTAATGGCTACCACAACTACTTCGACGAGTGGGCGGAAAAGGATATTGTCAACCTCGTGCGCCACTACCGCAACAACCCCAGCGTGGTGATGTGGTGCATAGGCAATGAGGTTCCCGACCAGGGTGACCTTATCTGGGGTCCTAAGCTCTCGCGTATGTTGCAGGATATATGCCACCGCGAAGACCCTACGCGCCCCGTAACACAGGGTATGGATCAGCCTCATAACGTCGTATATAACAATATGGCAGCTACGATGGACGTGGCGGGCTTTAACTACCGCCCACACCTCTACGGCGACAACTATCTACGCCTGCCACAGCAGATAGTGCTCGGCTCGGAGACCGCCTCTACGGTGAGTAGCCGTGGCGTCTATAAGTTCCCTGTTGAGCGTCGCTCGATGGCCACCTACGACGACCACCAGTCGTCGTCGTACGACGTGGAGCACTGCGGCTGGTCGAACCTCCCCGAGGATGACTGGCTCTGGCACGACGACTTCTCGTGGGCCATTGGCGAGTTCGTATGGACTGGCTTCGACTACTTAGGCGAGCCTACGCCCTACTATACCGACTGGCCAAGCCACTCGTCGCTCTTCGGCATTGTGGACCTTGCAGGTCTGCCTAAGGATCGCTACTACCTCTATCGTAGCCACTGGAACAAGGATGTCGAGACGCTCCACATACTCCCCCACTGGACGTGGCCAGGACGCGAGGGCGAGACCACACCTATATTCGTCTATACGAACTACCCCTCGGCCGAGCTCTTTATCAACGGCGTGAGCCAGGGCGTGCGCACTAAGGATATGAGCGTCACGTGGGAGAATAGCGCCGACAAGGAATCGATGTTGTCGCTGAAGCGTCAGCAGCGCTACCGCCTTATGTGGATGGACACGAAGTACGAGCCGGGCGTTGTCAAGGTTGTGGCCTACAACGACAAGGGCGAGGCTGTAGCCGAGAGCGAGGTGCGCACCGCAGGCAAGCCTCACCATATAGAGCTCGAGGCCGACCGCACAACCATCAAGGCCGATGGTCGTGACCTATCGTTCGTAACGGTCAAGGTCGTTGACAAGGATGGCAACCTCTGCCCCGATGCCTCGCATAGCATCGCATACACTGTCTCGGGCGAGGGTTTCTACCGTGCAGGTGCCAATGGCGACCCAGTATCGTTGGAGCTCTTCCACGAGCCTAAGATGCGGGTGTTCAAGGGTATGATGACTGCCATAGTCCAGAGCGATGGCGACAGCGGCAAGATTACGCTACGCGCCACGTCTAAGGGTCTTAAGAGCGCCAAGATAGAGATCTCGGCCGAGTAACACACGGCGATAGATACAGCAAGGGCAGGTCACTTAATAGTAGGCCTGCCCTTATTGTGTTTATTAGGTTATTCTATTATAGTAACTCATAATAACCCATCGCAACCCACCGAAAGCCATCGAAAGCCACCGTAAGCCATCGTAAGCCATCGCAACATATACGATCTATTTATCTTGCTCGCGACTCTCCTCCCTCTCGCTACCGCCACCTAAGGCTATGTAGAGGTTTACGCATCCCTGAATCTCGTCGAAGCGGTCGCTGATGGCCGCAATCTGACCAGCAAGCAAGCTCTGCTGCGCGGTAAGCACCTCGAGATATGTCGTAGAGCCATAATCCATAAGTAGCTGCGTAGCCTCGGCAGCCTTAGCTAACGCCTCAACTTGACTTGTGCGCAACTGCAGCTTCTGGCGCGCGGTCTGCACCTGCGAGAGAGCGGTATTTACCTCGCTACCAGCGTTTAGAAGGCTCTGCTCGAAGGCTAACATCACCTCCTCGCGCTGCGCCTCGGCAATGCGCACCTGAGCACGTAGCTTACCCGAGTTGAAGATAGGCGCCGTGAGCGATGCGGCGGCCGAGAGAATCAAACCTCCAGGATTGGTGACAATAGAGCCGACGTTATTTGTCCAGCCGAGAAGGCCGCTAAGCGTGAGCGTTGGGTAGAGCTGCGAACGTGCTGCCGCCGTAGCGTAGTGCGCCTGCATAAGCCTATACTCGGCCATACGCACATCGGGGCGACGCGAAAGGAGCGATACGGGGACTCCTATGCTTAGCTCCTCGGGCATCTGCTGCTCATCGAGCGTGCCGCGCGCGATGCTGTGAGGAGCATCGCCTAACAGCGCACAGAGGCTACTCTCAACAGCCACGATGCTATGCTCTATGTCGAGCAGCGTGGCGTGGGCATCGTAGGCCGCAGCCTCTATCTGAGCCACACCTGCCGCGTTGGCCATACCGCCCTCCATCAACGCACGCATAGTCTCGGCGCTGCTATCGAGCGACGCGGCGACAAGGCGCGTAGCCTCGTGCTGGCCGTCGAGCATAAGGAGCGTGTAGTAGTAGTTGGCAATGGCCGAGATGAGCTGCACACGCACCGCCTGCTGATACTCCTCCGACTCGGCATATACGGCCTTAGCCCTGCGCTTGGCGTTGGTGATACCTCCGAAGATGTCTATCTGCCACGAGGCCGAGAGAGGCGCGGTGTAGGTCCAGCTGGCCTTCGAGCCATCGAAGCTCGAGACGCCACCATTGGGTGCGAGGTTAAACGATGGCAGGTAGGCAAGGCGTGCCGACTTAAGTGCCGCCTCAGCCTCCTCGATACGCCAGTGCGCAGCCTGCATATCGGTATTATGCTCAAGGCCATAGCGTATAAGCCCCTGAAGCTCTTCATCGGTAAAGAACTCCTCCCACGCGAGCTGGGCAACCGAGACGGTATCGGTTTCGACGTTCTCTGCACCATAGAGCCCACCAGTCGCCACCTCGGGGCGCTCATAGGGCTTGTAGATACCACAGCTGGTAACCACAGCGGCTAAAACTATTACTATATATCTCTTCATAACTATATCTATATCATCAAATTAGCTCACTCTCTTATCCTCACTCTTCTCTATCGGTTTAATCTTCTCCTGCAGCCACTGGAATGCGATAAACAGACCTGGCACTAAGAATAGCAGTGCGATAGTACCTATAAGCATACCGCCCACAACGCCCGAGCCGAGCGACGAGTTACCATTAGCACCTACGCCCGACGAGAACATCAGTGGCAACATTCCGAAGATCATCATAAGCACCGTCATAAGGATAGGCCTTAGACGCGCACCTGCCGCCTCTAACGCGGCATCCTTGAGGCTCATACCCGCATTGCGGCGCTCCGTAGCGTACTCCGTAAGCAGGATAGCGGTCTTCGACAGCAGACCGATAATCATAATCATACCCGTCTGGAGGTAGATATTATTCTCAAGGCCCATAATCTTGGCAAATACCAAGCAGCCTAATAGACCTGCGGGCACGGCAAGGAGAACAGCAAATGGTGTCAGGTAGCTCTCGTAGAGCGAGGCAAGGAGCAGGTAGATAAGCAGGAAGCAGATGCCATATACGGCAACGGCGTTGCTCGAAGTGCTCTCCTCCTCGCGCGTGAGGTCGCTAAACTCATAGTCGTAGCCTCGTGGCAACATCTGCTCGGCAGTCTCCTTGATAGCGCGTATCGCATCACCCGACGAGTAGCCCTCGGCAGCCTCGCCACTAACCGCTATCGAGGTGTACATATTGAAGCGGTTCAAGGTCTCTGGGCCATATATCTTTGTCAGCGTAACAAACTGGCTCACAGGAGCCATTTCGCCATTGACGCGCACAAATACATTATCCAAAGTCTCGATATCGCCTCTATCGCCAGGCGCCGCCTGCAACATCACGCGGTAGACCTTCGAGAAGCGGTTGATATCCGACACATACTGACCACCGTAGTAACCACCTATCGTTGCCAGCACATCCTTAGGCGATATGCCTGCACGCTTACACTGTGCAGCGTCGACGTCGACCATATACTGCGGATAGTTGACGTTATAGGTCGTATATGCTAAGCCTATCTCGGGACGCTGGTTCAGAGCAGCGATAAACTTCATCGACACCTCGTAGAAATCCTCGATAGAGCCACTATTTAGATCCTGCAGGTGGAGCGAGAAACCACTGGCCGTACCGTAGCCCGAGATCATCGGCGGCACGATAGCGATAACCTGAGCATCCTTAACATCGGCGCACAGGGCCATAATCTTCTGGCTTAGGTAGCTCACGTTGTCGGTATCCTCGGGGCGAAGCTCCCAGTTCTTAAGTCGCACGATGATAGTACCGTACGACGAGCCCTGACCTGAGATGATACCGTAGCCCGAAATCTTACAAGAGGAGTCTATCTGCTCGATGGTCGAGATACGCTGGCTCACCTGCTCCATAACCTTGTCGGTCTGCTCGAGCGTAGAGCCTGGGGCCATAGTGACGTTGACCATAATAGTACCCTGATCCTCCGAGGGCACAAGGCCTGTCTTGGTCGTAGAGAAGAGGTACACCATAGCCGCGATGACGACGATAAGCGTACCCCACAGTGCCCACTTGCGGTTGATAAAGAAGCCTACGCCACGCTTATAGTGCTTCACAAGAGCATCGAACGCAGCATTGTAGGCATTGGCCAAACGTGTGCCGAGGCCCTGCTTATGCTCGCCCTCGGCGTGGGGCTTAAGCATTATGGCGCAGAGCGCTGGCGAGAGCGTCAGAGCGTTGATACCCGAGATACCCACGGCTATAGCCATCGTAATACCAAACTGCGTATAGAATATTCCCGACGTACCGCCCATCATCGATACGGGGATAAACACTGCCATAAATACCAGCGTCGAGGTCACAATCGCCGACGATATGCCCTGCATAGCATCTACCGTAGCCTGGTATGCAGAGCGGTAACCAGCCTCGAACTTAGCCTGCACAGCCTCGACGACGATAACGGCATCGTCGACAACAGTACCGATGGCCAACACCAACGCAAAGAGCGTAAGCATATTGATAGAGAAGCCCAAGAGCGCCAGGGCCGCGAACGTACCGACAAGCGACACGATAATCGAGATAAGCGGAATAATCGACGAGCGCACACTCTGCAGGAAGATAAAGACTACCAAGATAACTAAGATGATAGCCTCGACCAGAGTCTTGACCACCTCGTGTATCGAGGCGAAGAGGAACTCGTTGCTATCCATAATGCTCACGAACTCAACGTCACGAGGAGCCTTCTCCTGCTCCTCCTTGATAAGCTCGTCGATGGTCTTAAGCACCTGCGTAGCATTCGAGCCTGGGGTCTGATAGAGCATCGCCACCACACCATTGTGGCCATTTACCGTAGAGGTAAAGGCGTAAGTCTCGTTGCCGAACTCGACGTCGGCTACATCCTTAAGGCGCAACACCTCGCCCGTAGGTAGCGACTTAATCACTATCTGGTCAAACTCCTCGGGCGTAACCTTACGGCCTCGATAGCGCATCGTGTACTGAAACGTACCTCCCGAGTTCTCGCCTATGTTACCTGTCGATGCCTCGATATTCTGCTCGGCAAGCACCGCGTTTATGTCTGCAGGCACAAGGCCGTGCTGAGCCATAGCATCGGGCCTAAGCCATATACGCATCGAGTATTTCGAGCCGAGCGTCATACACTCGCCCACACCATTGATACGCAGCAGCTTAGGCTGTATATTATTAACGAAGTAGTTCGACAAGAAGGTCTCGTCGTAGGTACCCTCGGGCGAGTAGATACCTATAGCCTTGATTATCGAGGTCTGCTTCTTAGCCGTCTGCACACCCATACGCGTCACCTCGGCAGGAAGCACCGACGTAGCTCGCGTAACGCGGTTTTGCACATTTACCGCGGCCATATCGGGATCGGTACCCTGTTGGAAGAATACCGAGATTGTAACCTTACCAGTATTCGATGCCGTAGAGGTCATATAGGTCATATTCTCCACACCGTTAATCTGCTCCTCGAGGGGCGCGATAACAGACTTCTGGATGGTCTCGGCCGAGGCTCCTGGATAGGAGGTTGTTACGTTGATAGTCGGAGGTGCTATCGTCGGAAACTGCTCGATAGGCAGCGACAAAAGGCCCACGATACCTGCCAACATTATGGTTACAGATATCACCGTCGAGAGCACCGGGCGGTCTATAAAGTGTTTTAAATTCATCTTATGTTACAATCTACTTATTATCAACTGTTTACTCTATTGCTATGTGGCATCGAAGGCTACTTCTGCTCCTTAAGCGTTACGGGCGTACCCTCGCGCAACATAGCCACACCCTCGGTGATTATCACCTCGCCAGCCTCGAGTCCCGAGCGCACGATATAGTTCTGACCATCGTACTTCGCTACCTCGACAATCTTCGACACGGCCTTGCCATCGACTGGCTGGTATACATAGGTCTTGTCCTGCACCTCGAAGGTGGCGATGCAAGGGATGACTATCTGATTGGCCTCGATATATCTGAGAACCACATTGCCCGAGCCACCACTAAGGAGTAGACGTCCAGGATTGGGGAATACGGCACGCAGCGACACAGCGCCAGTCTGCTGATCGACCAGACCACTTACCGACTCAATCTTACCCTTATGTTCGTAGATAGTACCATCGCTAAGCTCAAGCTCGGGGAGTGGAAGCGCCGCGAGCGCCTCGCTCATAGAGCCGTGCTGACGCGTAAGTTTGAGTAGCTCCTTCTCCGTAAGCGAGAAGTAGACGTACATCTCCGAGTTGTCCGACACCGAGGTCAGCGGCCTTGCCATCTGTGGGCCTACAAGAGCACCGACGCGGTATGGCAGCGTGCCGACAACACCCTCCGACGGAGCTTTCACTACGGTGTAGCTTAGACTATTAGCCGCATTAACGCGCTGCGCCTCGGCCTGCGCCAATGCCGCCTTTGCCGTGAGCAGCTGGTTGCGCGCCACGCTCAGCTCATACTCCGAGATTACGTTCCGAGCACGTAGCTCTACCTTGCTGTCGTAGGTAAGCTGCGCTGTCTCGACACCCGCCTTTGCCGCCTCGACATTAGCCTCGGCAGTTGTCAGCGCCGCCTTGAATGGCACCTGGTCGATAATAAAGAGGGTCTGACCACGCTTCACGCGCTCACCCTCGACAACCTTTACCTCCGATATCGTACCACTGACCTGGGGCACAATATCGATATCCTGACGACCACGTATCGACGCCGAGAATCGACTCTCCACCTCTGTATCGGCCGTAGCTACCTCGATATATCCGTACGTTGCAACCTGCTCAACCACAGGCGCTTGTCCACATCCTACAAAAAGCGTAGCCATCGCAGCAGCCACACCAAGAGACACACTCCTCTTCATACATTCTATAATTAAGTTTCTTTTTTAATTTTCTTGACGAAAAAATAATTTCACGCAAAGATAACTATTTTTTCAGATTGACAATAAGTTATAGGTAGTTTTTTCGTCTGATGGAGCGAATATTAGTGATAGAACAGTGTGGACTCTGTTGCTGAGGTGTGGTCAATGGGGATGCTTAGTTATGATAAGTTTCGATGGGTTAATATGAGTTACGATGAGTTACGATGAGTTAATATGAAGAGATTCTTAACGCAGTACCCTTGCAGTCATAGTAACTCATTTTAACCCATAGAAACTCATTGTAACCCACAGATACCCATAATTATAAAGTGCGCCTGCGGTATAGTAGCTTGCTCGCTACCACTTTGGCGTGATACCGACGAAGAGTTCGAAATTGATGCCTGGCATAGGGCGCGAGAGCACCGAGAGGTACTCCTCGTCGAAGATATTATTTACCAGACCCTTGAAACTCAGCTCGGCCCAGCGTAGCTGCAGCGACTTCTCGAGCGATATGTTCGACATATAGTATTTGGGCAGACGGCCCGTGAGCGACAGGTCGTTAGACGACATAGTATATCTCTCCGAGTAGTGACACCACATATAGCTGAAGGCCCAGCCACGCCACGACACCACGCCAGTAAGCGAGGCCGAGTGACGCGGCACATATGGTAGCTGCTTACCTACCGACCTATCGGCTGCCGAGATAGGCTCGCCAACGTTTATCGAGGGGGTGTAGGAGTAGTTAGCGTCGAGGCGCAAGGCCCACTGGCGTCCTAACCGAACGTCGACATTAGCCTTAAGTTCAACGCCATAGCTATGCACATCCTTGACATTGCGAGGCGAGAAGAAGCCCTTAGTCGTAGGCAGCCAAAGTATCCAGTCCGAGATATGTGAGTCGAACCACGTTGCCGAACCTCGGAGTTTGACCTGCTCGAAGAGGCGCCCCTCCGACGAGATGCCGACATCGTAGGTCCAGCCACGCTCGCTACGAAGGTTGGGGTTACCGCCAGGCATAAAGTATAGGTCGTTAAGCGTAGGATAGCGATAGTTGCGCGACACCGAGGCCTTAGCTACCACATTTCCGCGCTTAGATATCTGCACATCGGCCATAAAGGCTGGCACAAGGGGCGAGAGCTCGCGCCCCACAAGCTCCTCGCGCAGCGTGAGGCTCATACCCACGCGATCACAAGGTCTATAGCGCGCCGTAGCTGCTGCCGAGAGCTCGATACGCGCCTGATTATATCCAACGATACCCGTACCTCCCTGCTGCAGGCGTATGGCGCGGTCGCGGCTTTGGACAAAGTGCTGATGCGCCGTCAGCGAGCCAGAGAAGTGCCACCTATCGCCCACATAATACTCCACCTCGGCCTTGCCATAGATGGTGTTTACGTGGCTCTCCGAGGCGGTCATCGTGGTCATTATACCACTACCTGGGTCACGCTTATAGTCGTAGTTCTGCGTAGTGTGCGTATAGCCACCACTGAGGTTGAGCATATAGCTTGTGCCTCGATGACTCCACGAGGCCACGGCACGTAGCGTGTGCTCCTGCTGCCGATTGTCGAATTTTGTGTCGTCGGCATAGTCGGTAGTGAGCAGCGGAAGCTCACGATTCGAGTATACGTACCACGCCCCGAGCGACACCTTATCGCCCTTGTCGTTGTGCCACCACGCCTCCTGCAACACATTAAGGTCGAAGTATGAGCCACTCTCGTTACGCTCCTCGGGGTAGTACTGCTCTACGATGTTCATATCCTCATCGTAGATATTTAGGCGCTTATCACGATTAGTGTATTTAAAGTCGTTGGGCGACGAGGCCACAGATATACGCGTCGATAGTTGCCACCTCTTGCTGCCCCATAACAGGCGTAGATACTCATCGAAGGTGCGGAACGAGCCTACACCCTGCGTATAGCTGAGCTTAAAGCCGTTGACATCTGTAGGTGCTGAGCCGAGGAGTATAGCGCCACCCAAAGCTCCAGCGCTGTGCGACACCGACGAGCTGCCGTGCAGTATCTCGGCGCTATCGACAAAATAGGAGGGTATCATCGAGAAGTCAACCATACCGAGCATCGGCGAGTTGAGCTTCATACCGTTCCACGTAACGGCTGTATGTGATGGCGACGTTCCTCGAAACGACACCGTCGAGAGCGTAGCACGCCCATAGCTCTTGACGAATATCGAGCTTCCGAAGGTGAGCACATCTGCCATCGAAAGCGATATGCTACGCTTAAGGTGGAGACTATCGATGGTGGTCTTGCTCACACCTATATCGCGCAGTGGGCGGTCGGCCAAGACGTCGACAGTCTCGATATCGTAGTGGCGCACGGTGGTCTCCTGGGCTGAGAGCGTAGCGGGCAGCGATGCGATGCTAATAATAAGCACCACAGCCGCCACAATAGCGTTTATATATTCTCTCGAGACTCTCATCCTTAGCATTTAATTTCGCCAGCAGAACGACCCAGGGATTATGCCCACGTAGAACTCATCGATAAGCTCCGCGCGACTATTATAGCGATATATCTTACCCTGCTGCGTGTAGTCCACAGCATCGGCCACATATACATCATCTGTTTTTGGGTCGACCGTAAGGCCGTAGTATATCGTGCCTCGGCTATCGAGAAATGGGCGCACAGGCACGCGCTCTGAATCGACACTCATAGCCCATATGTCGTCGTTTATCCAGTAGAGGGTATCTCCCCTGCCATTAAGCTGCACCTCGGAGGGGGCGTCACCCTTGCGGAATCGGAACTCAGCCTCAACGGTGAAACTCTCTGTGTCGATACGATAGAGCGTAGGTACCTCGTAGCCATAGGGTGAACCATCGTAGCCACCATCGGTAACGGTCCAGAGCTTGCCGTTGCAATCGAGCGCCAGCGACGTAGGCTGAATGCCTACCTCCAATTCATCGACAATGGAATCTGTGTCGGTATCGATTTTAAGGATTCTATTTTGGTACGACCAGCAGTTGACATAGAGGTATTTACCCTGCTGCACCATCTGCTCCGTAGAGCCCTGCTCCATAGTCATATTTGGCACCTCGATGTAGCCAGTAATCTCATAGCGCTTAGGGTCTACGACAAATATGCGGTTATCCCATATCTGCGTCACGTAGGCCTTCTCGTCCGAAACGAAGTGTATGTATCGTGGCGACGTAAGCCCCGTTATGCGACCTACCTCACGGAAGGTGTCGAGGTCGATGGCAAATATTATGTGTGAATTGTTAACTACTACCCAGCCACGGTCGTTATATATGGTCATCGACTGCGCCACATCGCCGAGCTTCATAGCGTTAGCGCGATAGAAGACCTCATTTTCCACCTCCTTAGTATCGGGATTATAGTACGAGAGTGTGGCGTTGCCATACTGAAAGTTACCCTCGTTGCATATGTAGAGACCACGCGACGAGGAGTCGATATCGAACTTCTCTTCGAGGCCATAGTCCCACTCCATACAGCCAACTGTAAATAACACTAATATTGGCAATAACCACCTCATAATCTCACTATTGTACAATCTCTACAACGTTACACACCTCGGTCGATAGCTCTCCAAGCCAGCCGCTCTTAGCCTGCACGGCCGACTGAATCTTAACAAAGTCGATATACTCCAACTCGATAGGCTTACCCAACACATCGATGGCGTTATCGATGTCGAGGCTGTTTATGCCCTCCGAGCAATCACGCTCCGAGGCGTTATCGACATATCCCCAGTCGTAGGCAGGCTGCACCCACATCGAGCCATTGCCCGAGCGGTCGTAGTTGCGTGCCTCGAGGCGTGTACCACGGAGCGTATAGCTATCGGTCGTAATCCAAGTTGGGTAGTACGATGGCTGGTTGTGGAACGATGCCAGATAGTCTATCGTGCCACTGCCACCCTTGTTATCGGTCCAGCCAACGGGCATACCAGATGCCGTAGGGCGGTAGTATGTCACCTCGTAATCCTGATATGTTGTACCCTTACCTGTCTCCGAGCCGCGCAATTCATACCACGTGTCGTCGGCCAGGCCATTGCCATTCTCATCCTGCATAACCCACACAACGCCAGGCTCCGATGAACCCTCGAACGAGTTACCCGTAATTGCTATGTCGGCGCCCGAGATATTCTCGACGCTGTGGTCAAAACCTACGACGATATATCCACCAAACGCTCCGAGCGACACCCAGTTGTTCTGTCGCAGACGACCCTCGGCATAGGCACGTGCATCCTCCGATGTAAGCTCCTCGCCCGTAAAGCCACCAGTCTTCATATCGCCAATAAACTGGCCAGGCGCTGGCATATACTCCACCACCTCGCTAAAGACGCTCGCCGAGGCTGCCGTGCGCACGCGACGATGCAGACCCTCCTTGATAACCTCGATAGTGAAGGTATGGCTTACCTCAATAGGCTCATTTATATATGTCGTAGCCTTAACCTCAAGTGTATGCTGGCCTATCTCCGTAGAGTTAAAGAGGAAGTGTGCTCTATTGCTATTTGAGCCCTGCTCTTGGCCATCAAGCACCCAAGTATAGGTAACGCCCTCACTCTTATTTATCTGCGATGGGCGAATCAGCAGCGTACGACCCTCGACGACGTGATACTCCGTGGCGTCAAATTCGTATATCAGTTCGAGGTCCTCGGCATTTACCACCTCTATGGTCACACTGTCCGTTGCCTCGCCGTGGGGATTCGTTGCTGTAGCTACAATGCGATAGGTACCAACCTCCGTGGCCTCAAACTCGTAGTTGGTGACATCCTTGGCCACCTCCTCGCCGTTTACCGACCACACCACCTCGCACTCGTGCTCGGTCTTGCGTAGCGTTGCGGTGATTGTCTGCTTATAGCCCACCGCTACGACGATATCATCCATAGCAATCTCTATTGCAGGGGTGTCAGGTGCCGTAACATCAATACGCATCTCCTCACTGTCGCTACCCGTGTCGGTAGTCACAGTCAGCTTTACGTAATACTCACCAGCCTCCTCGGCCATAAACACATAGGCTCGCTCCGTACCGACAACCTTCTCGTCTATAACCCACTCGAACGTAGCACCCTCGGCATTGCGATATTCGGGCGCAAGGCGTATCTCCTCGCCAACCTCAACGCTATATACACCATCTCCCTCGATAATAATCTCAGGGAGTATCGCGGTGATCACCTCGTCGCGATTACACGACGAGGCGATTACCATCAACACACTTAAAATCAAAAATCTAAATCTATTCATATATTTGTTTGAGTCACTTTATTGCCTCCGTAAATCTACTCCCAACGCACCGCCACGTCGTCGTAGGCAAAGTATGCAGGGCAGTTCATACCGTAGCTACCAATCTGGTCCTCAGATGCCGAGAAGTTAAAGGCTATCTTAGCCACCTTACCCAGCGGCGACAAATCCCACTTTGTCCACTCCGTAACCAGTACGCCATTCTCGCATAGTGCAAACTCTACCGAGCCTGTCTCCTCTTCGTTAGCATTGTAGCCATATGCCACAATTTTGATATAGGTACTCTCCGTAGCAGGAGCGTTAAAGCCATCGCCATAGGTCAGCGAGTTAAGCACGTAGCAGGTGTTCGTTACATACATATGGTCTATAACACGCTCTACGCCATCAGCAAACTCCAATGTCTGCAGCGAGGCATCGTATATCTGCGAGTTGAAGAAGTCGAAATATCCATTGTGCACCGCAAAGTTTGCCGAGCCGTTGTGACCACCTATCGGGTTAGCCATCTGCAGCTCATACCAGCCGTTGTGGCCCTCGGGGAGCGTCGCATAATCCTCGATAACGTAGTTCGAGACTACGTGACCACCACCCCAATAGGGTGTTGCGAACGAGTGGAATAGCTCGGTATTACCCTCGTCGTACCAATAGTATACATCGGTCGCATAGTCTGTGTACGTTAGCGAGCCACCATACTGCGCGTCGTCAATAAGGTCGCTCCAGGTCGTAATCTCAGCTCCGCCATAGAGCGTGTAGCCTGCGAACTTGGCATCGGCATCCTCGAACGACAGTGTACGAAGCGTGTATGTCGAGCCTTCGCCCTCACCCTCATTGCCATTATCCTCGCTACCAGCCTTTGGCAAGCGAATTACGCGGCCATCTGTAAGAGTGATGATTACCTCGGTATCAGTCTCCTCTACCGACTCAAACATCGAATCGCCATCAGCACCGTCCTTACCATCCTGGCCATCAGCACCATCCTTACCGTCGGCACCATCAGCGCCATCCTTACCATTGCGAACGGTCACCTGCGAGCCATCGCTGAAGGTGAGCACCACGCCCTCGTCGGTAGTCTCCGTAGCGACGATAACCTTACCGCCACTCAGTGCATCCATCAGAGCCGTGAGGGTATCTATATCCTCGCGATTCTGGTCGATTTCACTCTCCAGTTCACCAAATTTGTCCCAGATTGCCCCATCGTCGTACGAGCAACCCACCATTGCTGTCAGCGTAGCTACTACGCCAAGAGCCAAGCATACAATCTTCTTCATAATGTTGTTGTTAAAAGGTCATTCTCCGTAAACTTTAACAAACGACACTATGCCTATATGGGCGATTAGTGGACTGCTACCACGATGCAAAGCCTACAATCCAAAGGGTACTCCCCTACCGATATTCCATAGGCTACACCTATATGTACTCTTGAAAAACTCAAGTCGCAGACACGCCCATTCGCCGCAGGCATAATCTCGTTATATACGCTTGGCAGGTCTTCTGACTCGTCTTGCCCAACGATGCCTTCCCAGGGTGTTACCCCCAGTGACAATAGATGTCGTAGGGCTGTATAAGACTCACAGCAGCGGGAACTGTTCGGGATTTTCACCCGATTCCCTTTTAATCTCTTCGAGGCGCAGGCCTCTTAAGAACCAATACTGGCGCAAAGATATAAAAAAATATTCTATAGTCGAGCCACTTTTATAAGATTTTTTTACGGCTCTCTCTATGTTTGTTTTAATCGGCTTAAAGTTTTTTAGGACTATTAAGATCATTAGAACTGTGAAAAAGGTGAATACGAAGGTGGAATTAACCCGACCAATTTTTGATTAGAAGGCTGCAGATGTGGTGCATCGCATAAGAAGATCCCCTCGGGATAGTACACGTAGTACAGCCCGAGGTAACAAGGCCTAATTTTTGATTATAAGGCTGCAGATACAACGCTCGGCAAAAATGCCGTCGATGGATAGCACCGCCAAATTTTTGATTAGAAGGCTGCAGATGTGGCCTATCGCATAAGAAGATCCCCTCGGGATAGTACACGTAGTACAGCCCGAGGTAGCAAGGCCCAATTTTTGATTAGAAGGCCGCAGATACAACGCTCGGCAAAAATGCTGTCGATGGGTAGTACCACCCAATTTTTGATTAGAAGGCTACAGATGTGGTGCATCGCAAAAGAATAGACCTCGGGATAGTACTCGAAGTACAGCCCGAGGTCTATTACTTGTAGGGATGTGCCGCAGATGCAGCCTTATAATCGAAAATTATAATCGAAAATTACTTAATGTTAGGAAGCTCAAGCCCATAACCCTTCTTGCTATCCTCGCGCTTAAGCCAGAATCCGAAGAATAGAGCGAATACGCCGAATGACGAGAAGATAACCATAGGGAGGGTATAGCCGCCAGTAGCATCCAAAACCTTACCGATAACCACTGGCACGAGGAGCAAGCCCCAGTTCTGAATCCAGAAGATTACGCAGTATGCCGAACCCAAGATGCGCTCGTCGATAATCTTTGGTACTGATGGCCACAAAGCTGCTGGCACCAACGAGAACGATACTCCGAGGATGGCGATGATAGCCACTGCCAACACCTTAGATGGGAACATAGGCAAGAGGAATGCGAAGCTGAGGTGACAAGCAATCATAATGATTGAACCTACCATAAGCATCGATGCTGCCTTACCCTTACGGTCGATAAAGCCACCGAGGAATGGAGTGAGGACCATTGCCAGGATTGGGAAGCAGCTGAAGAGCTGTGCACCATTGGTGATGCCGAGAGTCTTATCCAAGAAGTCGGGAGCGTAGCGCTGGAATGGGAAGATAGCCGAGTAGTACAACACGCAGAGCAGAGCTACCAACCAGAACATCTTGCTGGTGAAGATGAGCTTCAGGTCGCTGAGCTTGAACTCCTCGCCACTCTCCTCCTTAACGAGCTCGCCTGCAGCCTCGAGCTGAGCGTCGAACTTACGATCCAAGAGCACGAATACGAAGTAGAAGATAAGACCAATCATAAGGAGTACTGCACCAAAGGCTACAGGAGCAGATACCGAGTTACCGAACGACTCCGATACCATAGGCGAGAGCCACATAGCTGCAAATACGCCGAGACGAGCGATAGACATCTCGAGACCCATAGCCATAGCCATCTCCTTACCCTTGAACCACTTTGCAATAGCCTTAGACACCGTAGTACCAGCCATCTCGCAGCCACAGCCGAAGATCATAAAGCCCAAGCACGAGAGCTTTGCCGAGCCAGGCAGCGCTACCCACCAAGAGTTAAGCCAAGCCTCGAGGCCTGTGCCTACGAACCACTCGCTCATAGCATAGAACTTGATGCAAGCACCGATAACCATCAGCGAGGCCGACAGCAGACCCGTAAAGCGGATGCCCATCTTGTCGAGGATGATACCTGCGAAGATGAGGAAGAAGCAGAACACATTGAGGAAGTACTCCGAAGCGGCATATGTACCGAAGGTACTACTATTCCACGAGAGCGAGGTCTCCAAGAGCTCCTTAAGAGGCGAGAGCATATCGACGAACATATATGCGAAGAACATCATCAGTGCGATGAGTATCAACGCAGTCCATCTCACAAACGCCGAATCGTTGAGTTTTCGTTGAATTGTTTGAGTCATAACGTTTAAATTTAAGTTATTAATAAAAATTTGTTTAGTGTATCTCTCCTCTTCAGTTGCCGCGCAACGGGCTAATGTTTAACCCCTTGCAGCTGACGCAGGATGTCGTAGGCCGACTCTATACCCAGCTCGCCAGCCTTCGAGAGGTCTAAGCACCCCTTGCGCGTATCCTTCATAAATATCTGTACTAAAGCGCGATTATAGTACGCCTCGCCCATACTTGGCTCGAGTTCTATGGCCTTCGTATAGTCCTCGTAGGCCTCGGGGAGCTTACCCGAAATAGCCATCAGGTTAGCACGGTTGTAGTAGGCCTCGGCAAAGTCGGGATAGAGCTTCAGCGCCTTGTTTATATCCTCGATAGCCTCGTCGTAGCTATAGGTGCGCGACGTGTTGCTATTAAGCCTCTTGGCAGGGTCTGAGTCGAGCGTTATTGAGTGGTACGAGTTGTCTATCGACGATATAAAGTCGATCATCTCGGCACGCGTAGTCGCCCTATTAAGGTACAAGAACGGATTTGTCGGATTGAGGTGTATAGCCTCCGAGAATGTAGCCACGGCGTTGGTATACTGCTTGATGAGCGACTGCGAGATACCGCGCTCGAAGAGCAGATGCCACTGCTTCTCTTCGCTACTACGCACCCTCTCGGCCAAACGGCGATCGATAGCCAGCAACGTATCTGGCTCGAGGTTGGTAGTGCGGCAGTCGAGACGCAGGCGGTCATTATCGAAGCCCTCGACAAATGCCTTGACGCGCTCCGTGGCGTAGCGAGTAGTACGCCTATCTATCACAACGCTGTCGGCATCGAGCAGCGTGAAGCGGAACATAGGTATCAATCTTAGGCCATCGTCGCCCGTCTGTGCCGAGGTCGAGGCTATGCGCTCGAAGTTACGCTCCAGAAGGCGGCTCTCGAACGAGAGTAGCTTATCGAGGCGCTGCGTCGTATCGCTATATATCGAGTAGTCGGGATCCTTGAGTCGCGTACTATGCTCGGCAATCTTACGTTGTGCCGTGCGCTCGTCGCTCTCAGCACCACGCACATCGTGGCGCATACGTCTGAGGTAGCCACGCCTAAGGTAGGCATTGGCAAAGTCGGGATATAGCTCTATGGCACGCGAATAGTCATCTATGGCGGCGTCGATATCGCCTAAGCGGGCGTGTATCATAGCGCGGTTATAGTAGACTAAAACGTTCTCTGGCGCAAGCTCAGCTACGGTGTTAAAATCCTCGAGTGCGCGGTTGTAGTCACCCACCTCGGTGCGCACAATGGCACGGTTGAAGTATCCGAGGGTGCTGGCCGTGTCGAGCTCGAGCACCTTGTCGAGATCCTCGAGCGAGAGCGCTGGGCGGCTCATATAGCTACGCACGAGGGCGCGATTGAAGTATCCTGGCACATAGCTACTATCCGAGGCTATGGCCATATCGAAGTCGTTGGAGGCCTCCTCGTAGCGCTCCTGCTCCATATAGAGCACACCTCGGCGATTGTATGCCTCGGGGTCTTCGCGATTGGTGCGCACCGCCTGGTTATAATCCTCGAGCGCGCGGAGCGTATCTTTCAAATATAGGTAGCTTGTGCCGCGGTTGATGTATGCCGCGACGTTGCGTTTCTCGTAGCGAATATATTTGTTGAAGTCCTCAATAGCCTTGTCGAACTGCTGGTTTAAGAGGCGCGTGACGCCACGGCTATAGTATGGATCGGGCAGGTCGGGACGTAGCTCTATAGCTTGGCGGAAGTCGCCGAGGGCGTCGTCGTAGTTACCCAGACGCGAGCGCGTGATGGCTCGATAGTAGTAAGCGCCCGTAAATACGGGATTAAGCTCTACGGCACGCGTAAAGTCGCTATCGGCACCCACCAAGTCATCCATATTGTACTTGGCGATACCGCGCAAGAAGTATGCGTCGAAATCCTCGGCATCGTGGCGCAGGAGTACGTTGAGCACCTCGATGGCCTCGCGATAGTTGTTATCGGCCATACACTGCTGCCCCACCCAGTAGATATAGTTACGGTTATACTGCGCCGACACCTCGCGCGGAAGTGCCAACGTAAATAATAACAGTATGCCGACTATAATGCCTCTCATTGTCTGTGCTCAACAGCTTCTTATTATCTCAGGAAGATTGCTAATTGCCTACTCCAACTCATAGCCGAATCTACGGAGCTGACCCTCGGAGTTGCGCCACTCCTCGTTGACCTTGACGTATAGTTCGAGGTAGACGCGCTTACCGAGAAACTCCTCGAGGTCGTGGCGTGCCGCCTGGCCCACCTTTTTCAACTTCTCACCCTTGTGGCCTATGACTATACCCTTCTGCGAGCTGCGCGACACGTATATCGTCGCCTGTATGCGGTCAATGGTCGCCTCCTCCTTGTAGCTCTCGATGGCAATCTCACACGAGTATGGAATCTCCTTATCGTAGTTTAAAAGTATCTTCTCGCGGATAATCTCCGAGGCAAAGAATCGCAGTGTCTTATCCGTGAGCGTATCCTTCGGATAGAAGGGTTCGCCCTCGGGCAGGCGCTCAAGAATCAGATCGAAGATACCCTCGATATTGAAGCGCTCCTTAGCCGAGCAGGGGGCTATGATGGCGTCGGGCAGACGCTCCTGCCACTTGGCTACTAACTCCTCGAGCTTAGCAGGCGTAGTGAGGTCAACCTTGTTGATTACCACAATGGTGGGTATTCCCGAGAGCCTCACCTTCTCGATTATATCCTCCGAGCGCGAGGTCTCCTCGACGGTATCGGTAACATAGAGCAACACATCGGCATCGGTAATAGCTCCGCGCACAAACTTCATCATCTTCTCCTGAAGCTTGTAGTTGGGCTTGAGGATACCAGGAGTGTCGGAGTAGACTATCTGGAAGTCGTCGCCATTGACGATACCCATAATCCTATGGCGCGTAGTCTGCGCCTTGGAGGTGATTATCGAGAGTCGCTCGCCTACGAGCTGGTTCATCAGTGTCGACTTACCGACGTTGGGATTACCGATTATATTTACAAAGCCACTGCGGTGTGCCATAGTATTTGCTATTGTTCTTTTGTAGTAAACGTTATAAGCGTATACATATGTATATACGATTTGCAAATATAGCACTTTTTCAGTAAAGGTGCAAAACTTTTTTCTGTGGTAGATGAAACAAATAGGCCACAACGCACGTATATATGTCAAAAATAAAGGATAACGGAATAATTGTTGTAAGAAGAGTAAGATTTTATGCGTCAATTAAAGATTACAAAGTCGATTACTAACCGCGAGAGCGCATCGCTCGACAAGTATCTCCAGGAGATTGGTAAAGAGGAACTTATATCCGTAGAGGAGGAGGTAGAGCTCGCCCAACGAATACGTAAGGGCGACCAGGAGGCTCTCGAGAAACTCACGAAGGCAAACCTACGCTTCGTAGTCTCTGTAGCTAAGCAGTATCAAAACCAGGGCTTGAGCCTTCCGGACCTTATCAACGAGGGTAACCTCGGACTTATCAAGGCCGCCGAGAAGTTCGACGAGACACGAGGCTTTAAGTTTATCTCGTATGCCGTATGGTGGATACGCCAGTCTATCCTGCAGGCTTTGGCCGAGCAATCGCGCATCGTGCGTCTGCCACTGAACCAGGTAGGCTCACTGAATAAGATTAACAAGGCCTTTGCGCGCTTCGAGCAGGAGCACGAGCGCACCCCATCGGCCGAGGAGCTTGCCCACGAGCTTGAGCTTCCTAAGGAGAAGGTTACCGACACGTTGCGTGTTGCAGGCCGCCACATCTCGGTAGATGCACCATTTGCCGATGGCGAGGACAACTCACTATTGGACGTATTGGTCAACACCGACTCGCCTAATGCCGATCGCGGACTTATCAACGAGTCGTTGGCTACGGAGGTAGAGCGTGCTTTGGAGATTCTCACCGAGCGCGAGAGGGATATCATCCGCTACTTCTTCGGCATCGGATGCTCGGAGATGACCCTCGAGGAGATAGGCGAGAAGTTCGACCTTACGCGTGAGCGTGTGCGTCAGATTAAGGAGAAGGCCATCCGCAAGCTCCGCCAGTCGCAGCGTAGCGCACTTCTTAAGTCATACTTAGGATAGTACTCAAAATTATATTTAGGTATTAGGACGAGCAGTTAATAGTAGCGAATAGTAGTTCGCAGGCTCTGTCTGCTAAGGAGTTTTCGAAGGGTAGTTCGCGACTGCGGCACTACCCTTTTTTTTCGCGTGCAAGATAAACGGCTCAGTCGTAAATTCCGGTAGGGATTGAAAAAAATCATGCAAAAATAGTAGCTAAACGAAATATAAATTTCGTCACCCCGAGGAGGAGCAAGTATGAGTTTGTGGAGTGTGATAACGCCACTATGCTCCGACGTGGGGGTCTTCCGCTGTTTATAGGGCCGTGCAGAGTGTGATTGATAGTTGTGTGTGACGCGCGGAGTGCGATTGATAGTCGTGTGTGCCGTGCGGAGTGTGATTGCAACTCTTACGTATCAGTGCGGAAGTATAAACAAATGAAGATCGCCACAGAATTGCATAGACCCAAGTAGGTATCACCACCGCTCGTAGATGCAATTCTTCGCGATGACGTACTATGTTATTAATTACTCCACCAGAAGTATCGCCTGATCCAGATAAACTAACCACCCTACCCCATCGAAATTCACGATCAATTATCACACATAGCAAATATTCCCAATTTATTCTCGCCGAGGCTTGCTATTATCAGAAAAATTCATTAATTTTGCGCGCAACATATTAACCTTTGCTCTGTGGGCTACACAGTAGGCAGACAAGCGTATGGTCGAAGGCGCAGCGGTGTTAATGAGCGCAGTAGCGTTGAGAGGCATAGCGACATTGACCACAGACGCGCGATTGTGACTATGCATATAGCCCAGAGCCTTAAAACGTAGTTTGCTATGTCATTTATCGATGAAAGGGTACTGCCAACAGGTTTGACATTCGACGATGTGTTGCTCGTACCAGCCTATTCTGAGGTTCTGCCTCGCGAGGTCTCGACACAAGGTCGTTTCTCTCGAAATATCACACTTAACATACCTATCGTGTCCGCAGCTATGGACACCGTAACGGAGGCCACGCTGGCCATAGCCCTCGCTCGCGAAGGCGGTATAGGCGTTATTCACAAGAATATGTCTATAGCGGCTCAGGCGGCACACGTGCGTCGCGTAAAGCGTGCCGAGAGCGGTATGATCTACGACCCGGTGACCATCCTCAAGACCAACACCGTGGGCGATGCATTGCAGCTGATGCAGGAGAATAAGATCGGTGGCATCCCTGTAGTAGACGACGAGGGTATGCTCATAGGCATAGTTACGAACCGCGACCTGAGATTCCAGAGCGATATGTCGCGCCTTATCGACGAGGTGATGACTAAGGAGAACATAGTCACCACTCACGAGAAGGATCTTAAGTCGGCAGCCGAGATACTCCTCGCAAACAAGATTGAGAAGCTCCCTGTAGTCGACAACAACGGCAAACTTATAGGACTTATCACCTACCGCGATATCACCAAACTCAAGGATAACCCTAATGCCTGCAAGGATGCTAAGGGACGTCTGCGCGTAGCAGCAGGTATCGGCATCACGCCCGACGCTATGGATCGCGTAGCTGCCCTTGTGGCCGAGGAGGTAGATGCCGTAGTGCTCGACTCGGCTCACGGACACACTAAGGGTGTGGTGACACTGCTCAAGCAGATTAAGGCTACATATCCCGACCTCGACGTTGTGGTTGGTAACATCGCCACTGCCGAGGCTGCTAAGTATCTCATAGAGAATGGTGCCGACGGCATCAAGGTAGGCATAGGCCCTGGCTCAATATGTACCACACGTATCATTGCGGGCGTAGGCGTACCACAGCTCTCGGCTATATATGCTGCCTCGACAGAGGCTAAGAAGGCAGGTGTGCCTATCATCGCCGATGGCGGTCTTCGCTACTCAGGCGATATCGTTAAGGCGCTGGCTGCGGGTGGCAACTGCGTAATGGTGGGCTCGATGTTCGCTGGCACGGAGGAGTCGCCAGGCGAGACTATCATATACAACGGCCGTAAGTTCAAGGCATACCGCGGTATGGGCTCTATCGACGCTATGAAGGCAGGCTCGGCAGACCGCTACTTCCAGAAGGGCTCGGAGGGTAACATCATGAAGCTCGTGCCCGAGGGTATCGTGGGTCGCGTGCCTTTCAAGGGTAAGCTCTCAGAGACGGTATACCAGCTCGTGGGCGGTATTCGTGCAGGTATGGGCTACTGCGGCGCTAAGGATATCGAGACGCTGCAGCAGGCACGCTTCATTCGCATCACCTCGAGTGGCGTAACGGAGAACCATCCTCACGATATCACCATCACCAGCGAGACGCCTAACTACTCGCGCGGCGAGTAATACGAAGCATAGCTCGGGATGCCAGCAAGTAAGGAGAGGTGCTAATTGCTAATTGCTAAGTGCTAATTGCTAATTGACGAACAACTAACACTATATGACTGAGAAGATCTTAATCATTGACTTCGGGTCGCAGTACACCCAGCTCATCGCACGCCGTGTGCGCGAGATGCAGGTATATTGCGAG
>JAFTWZ010000017.1 GCA_017465055.1 Alistipes sp.
AACCAAAGTTACCCTTGGCAAGTTTCAAAACCTTCTTTCTTCTTGCGCGTGACGCAACAGCGTTGACTGAACGTGGCATAGTTTAAAGTTTTTGATAGAGCTGGTAGCGGTGTGATTCTCTCCCACTCTTTGGGGCTACTGTGCTCCTTGTTGTTATTAAAAAAATCTGTTTTACGCTACTTAATGCTTCGCTCGAAATTACTTAACGAGCAACTGCTTGATCTTAGCCTCGTCGGCTGGCGAAACGATACCTGAGTAGCAAAGGTTACGCTTACGCTTGTTAGTCTTTTTGGTCAGGATGTGACTGTGATAAGCGTGCTTACGCTTGATCTTACCTGTGCCGGTGAAAGAAAAACGCTTCTTTGCAGCGGCATTTGTTTTCATTTTTGGCATTGTTACAAAAGTTAATTTAGTTAATAATAGCGTGCAAAGGTAAAAATAAAATTCAATATTGCAAAACATTTTGCACCATTTCTCGGCAAAAAGAGCATCTATACGCCCTCACAAGCTTGGTTATCACTGCTTAGCAGGCAGCTTGATATCGGCGCGCAGAGGCAGGTGATCCGATAGTGTCATATCGACGTCGGCCTTGTAGCTCTGCGACGTCATACCCTCCGAGTGCAGGATATAGTCGATACGCAACGTGCAGTACATAGGGCGGAAGGTGTAGCCAAAGCCGCTACCGCACTCTACGAAGGCATCCTTATGGTTCTTGATAAGCTCGCCGTAGACGTACGACATAGGTGTGTCGTTGAAGTCGCCACAGATAACCCTCTCGTATGGCGTAGCCTCGACAACCATACGCAGCGTGTCGACATAGTCGGCGCGTATAGAGGAGTTGTTGGCTATGCGGTCGACGATGCTAAGCATACGGTCGCCATCCTGCAGAATCCTACCCTGCTCGATATCCTCGCTATCGCCTGCCGAAATGCTCATAGTGTGCAGATGGTTGTTGAAGATTCTCACCGTATCGTTCTTGTTTACGACGATATCGACCCATAGCGACGTACCACGTCCCTTGCCCGAGATATCGCCCGAGGCGATAATAGGATGGGCGCTATAGGTGCGGAGTACCACCTCGCCACCCTCAACAACCTCGCGCATACCGCCACGCTCGAAGCGAGCATCGAAGAGCGAGTCTACGCGGTTGACACCTCGCAGGTTACGCGTATACTCCTGTAAGCAGATGACGTCGGCATCCTCGATGGTCGAGTAGTAGTCTACGTAGCCATCCGTAACGTTGCGGTTATCGTCGTTGAGGAAGCCTCGGATGTTGTGTGTGATGACGGTGATAGAGCGCTTATCGGGCTGAGCCTCCACCTTACGGATAAAATCGATATTGTAGAAGTCCGAGACGCGGAAGAGACCCGGAATGAGCAGTAGAGCTACTATGCCAGCATTCTTCCAGCGGCCAGTAACCAACCACAGCAGCATACATACAGCCACACCCATATACAATATAGGTGCAAAGATGCCCACAATCGTAAGCGAGCCGAAGGTGGCTGGTGGCACATATGGTGTAAGATATGCTATGACGAGGGCTACGGAGAGCGAGATGGTCACAGCCAGCAGTAGGATAACGAACAACGCCCCGAGGAAGGTACGCTTAGCACGCCTATGGGGTCGTCCAAAGGGTTCGTTGTTATAGGTATCACCTTTCTTTGACATAGTAGTGAGTGTTATGAGCTACGCGAGCTCGAGTTAATAAGTTTGTGTTAGTTAGTTTGTGTCGTTAATGTAGTGTGGTGTGGCTTAATAGTAGTAGTTGCGCTGCCTATCTCTACGCTGCCACCACAGGAGTAGCAACCAGCCGAAGAACATACCTCCGAGGTGAGCAAAGTGTGCGATACCGTCATTTGGCGAGAAGACGATAAGCAGCAGCTCGATAACGCCATATACCACAACGAACCACTTGGCCTTCATAGGAATAGGTGGTATAAGGAGCATAATAGTAGCATTAGGGTGTAGCATACCGAAGGCTAAAAGCAGACCAAAGACTGCGCCCGAAGCTCCAACCGTTGGTGTACAAAGGTAGGCCATAAGTTCGCTCATAGAGTTGGTATTAGCGATGTCGATTTCGGCCATACCTATCTGAGCCAGTGCAGCGCCTACGCCACAGACGAAGTAGTAGATAAGGAATCGCTTAGTACCCATCTCCTGTTCCAGTCCGCGTCCGAACATCCAGAGTGCGAACATATTGAAGAAGAGGTGCGAGAAGCCGCCGTGAAGGAACATATAGGTCACAGGCTGCCAGATTTTGAAGAAGGGGCTCTCGATAGGAAATAGAGCAAAGAGTCCGTATAGAGTATCGCTACTCAGCAACATAGTGGCAAGATATGCCACCGTATTGGCAATTAGCAGGTTAAAGACCGCAGGGCTCTGCGACATCTGATTCTGAAATGTTGACATAGTAGTTACTGTATTTTAGTAAGTTTAGCACGTAGCTCGTCGAGCGATATCTCGGCCATTATAGGGGCACCAGAGGGCGTATAGCTGACATTGGCACACTCCTCGAGGCGCTTGAGCATAAGGCTCACCTCCGCCGTGCTCAGGCCACGGCCATAGCCTCGACTACCGCGCTCGGCCATAAGCTCGGCCAGGCGTCTATGCTCCTGGTCAATAGGCATACTGCCATCGTCTATACCCGCCAGTAGCGCGTATAGTAGCTCGTCGAGCGGCGTAGCCATATCGACAAGCGCTGGTCGTCCCGCAACGGCAATGTGACCCTCGCCGCGATACTCTATCTCGAAACCTAAGGCCGCAAACTCCGTAGCGTGCTCCTCGAGCAGAGCATACTCCTCAAGCGAGAGTATCATCTCCTCGGCAAAGAACATACGTTGCGACGGTGCTGTGCCCGAGCTTAGCGACTTGATGACATCTTCGTATAACACTCGCTCCTTAGCTCTCTGCATATTGACCACCACGATGCTCGTACCGTAGTGTGCAACGGCAAGACCCGAGGCCAGCATCATAGCCTCGCCAAACGAAGGTCTGGCAGCCTGGCCTCCGATAGCAAACTCCAGACGTGGCTCACACAGCTCATCATCATCCTCGTCGATATACTCTATCGTCGAGCCTCCGAGCGACGACTTAAGCGTGTAGTACTCCTCCTGGGCCGCCGCAGCATCTAAGTTGCCCACCTCCACTCGCACAGGCGAAGATATAGGCGTCGCACTACGTGGCTCACCACCGCGTGGCATAGCGCCATCGTAGGGCACGTCAAAGCCCGTAAACGGCACATCGGGCATAGGTGCCGTAGGGTCGATATACTCCGAGGCGAAGGGGTTGTACGAACTATTTGTCGAGGCCTTAGGCTCGTGGTACACCCTCTGCTGACCACCCATAACTGGGATGCTGAAGGCCTCCTGCTCCGAGAAGTCCATCATAGGCACTGCGCCCGTCTTGGCCAGCGTCTCGCGCACCGCCGCCTGCACAATCTCCAGGATAACATCGTGATCGGCGAACTTAACCGTGGTCTTCTGCGGATGGACGTTGACATCTACCCTATCAGGGTCGACCGTAAGATATAGGAAGTACGAGGGCATAGACCCATCAGGGATTAGCTTCTCGTAGCTGCGCACAATGGTGCGTTGCATAGCCGGAGATTGGAAGTAGCGGCCATTGACGAATAGGTACTGCTCGTTATTACGGCGCTTGGCGGCCTGGGGTCGCCCCACGAAGCCCTCGATGCGCACAACAGAGGTCGAGACCTCGACATCGAGCAGATTACTCTTGATATGCTTACCCATTAGGTCGATAATCCTACCGCGCCTATTGGTTGGCGATAGCGAGTATACTAAGGCGTCGTTCTGCCTCAGCTCGAACTCGACATCGGGGTTACAAAGCGCCACGCGCACAAACTCCTGCTTTATCTGCGACGTTAAGCGCGAGTTATCGCCATCGATAAACTTTCTTCGTGACGGCACGTTGTAGAAGAGGTTGCGCACCACAAACTGCGAGCCTACCGAGCACGACACAGGCTCCTGCGAGCGAAACTCACCACCCGAGATTGAGGTGAGCGTGCCTAACTCATCCTCCTCGCGGCGCGTGCGCAGCTCCACCTCGGCCACAGCAGCTATCGAAGCCAACGCCTCGCCACGGAAGCCAAAGGTATGGAGTTTGTAGACATCCTCTATCGACGAAATCTTCGACGTAGCGTGGCGGTCGAAGGCGAGGCGCGCATCTACGGCCGACATACCGCAACCGTCGTCGACAATCTGTATAAGGTCGCGGCCACCATTGCGGAAGTTGACACGCACACACCTCGCCCCCGCGTCAATGGAGTTCTCCATCATCTCCTTGACAACGTTCGAGGGTGCGTTGACAACCTCGCCTGCCGCAATCTGGTTGGCGACAATCTCTGGTAGTAGCTTTATACAATTCATACGCCGTGCTGCTCCGTATACTCTATTTCTCTACCCTTTTATAGTTCTCGATGACAACATCGTCGTCGTAGATGGTCACCGTAGGATTCTGCCTATTCCACTCCTCTATCTCGTTGATAGCCTCGGGTGTAAGGCTCTCGAACTCATTAAAGTCTATATCGCCGTGCTGCTCGTAGAGCGTGATGCTCAACTCTCCATCGCTACCATCGCGGCGCATATCTCCTACCTTGATGGTCTCGACGCCTGCAGCGATGCGTGCCGCGCGCTTCTCGGCCTCGGCCGCCTCGGCAAACTTCATAAAGCGCGGAAGGAACACCAGCGTGGCAAAGCCCAAAATAAGGGCCAGTACCAAGATATGCCACATTCCCGACATCGTACTACCCTCGCCACGCGATGCATCGCGTGCCTCGCGCTGCGTGCGTATATACTTTCCCGGAGCATACTCCTCGTCGTCGGTTGCCGACGAGGTACCGTGGAGCTCGCGACGACGACGGTCACGCTCCTCCTTTACCGGGTCGTAGTAGCGCGGTATGTAGTTAAACTGTCGCGGATGACGCTTATGTGGTCTAAAAAATGACATATCACCGGGTGTTTATGATAGTAACCTCTCGAAAAGACTCCTTATTCGAGCTCTTCAACTGCGGAAGAAGGACTTTATACGCTCCAGGATATTCTGTCTCTCGACCTTTTCGGCCTGCTTGAAGTGAGGCATCTGGCCAAGTTTCTCGACCATCTCGCGCTCCTCCTTAGTAAGCTCCGTAGGTATAGTGATATCGACGATAACCTTGATATCGCCACGACCATAGCCATTGATATCTGGAAGACCCTTACCACGCAGACGAAGCACCTTGCCAGCGTGAGTACCTGGGGCAATCTTGATACGCACCTTACCATCGATCGTAGGCACCTCGACCTCGCCACCGAGAATTGCCGTAACTACAGGGATGTTGAGCGTATGGCCTAAGTCGTTGCCATCGCGCACAAGCTGAGGATTGTGCTCCTCCTCGATGATGACTATAAGGTCGCCATTTACGCCACCCTGACGCGCAGCATTACCACGGCCACGCACCGTGAGTGCCTGACCCTCGGCGATACCAGCCGGGATATTTATCTCGACAACCTCCTGGCCGCGCTCCGTGCCCTCGCCACCACACTTATCGCATCTATCCTTGATTACGCGACCAGAGCCTTGACACTCGGGACATACGCTCTGTGTCTGCATACGTCCAAAGAACGAGTTCTGCACCGTGACGACATAGCCCGAGCCGCCGCACCTGCTACACGTAGCATACGACGATGAATCCTTAGCACCCGAGCCACCACACTTTGAGCAGGCGATGGTCTTGTTAATCTTTAGCTTCTTGGTCACGCCCTCCGAAATCTCCTTAAGCGTGAGCTTTACCGTAACGCGTATGTCGCTACCGCGGTTGGCACGCTGCTGACGGCCACGTGAGCCGCCACCAAAGCCACTGAAGCCGCCGCCAAAGGCGCCACCAAAGATATCGCCGAACTGCTCGAAGATATCCTCCATCGTAAAGCCTCCAGCACCGCCAAAGCCTCCGAAGCCACCGCCACCACCAGCGCCGTTCATACCTGCGTGGCCAAAGCGGTCGTAACGCGCGCGCTTCTCCTCGTTCGAGAGCACATCGTAGGCCTCGGCAGCCTCCTTGAACTTCTCCTCAGCCTCCTTATCGCCAGGGTTCTTATCGGGGTGATACTTTATCGCGGCCTTACGATAGGCCTTCTTTATGGTCTCGGCATCGGCATTACGCTCGACACCTAACACCTCGTAGTAATCTCTCTTTTCTGCCATAATAACATCTATTACTCGCCTACGACAACCTTAGCATAGCGCAATACGTGCTCACCGAGCTTATATCCGCGCTGCACACAGTCGATAACCTCGCCGCGCTTATCCTCGCCAGCAGCGAAGCGTGCCACGGCCTCCTGCTCCTCCTCGTTGAAGGGCTTGCCTACGCAATCTATAACGGTGATTCCTGCTGCCGAGAGCACACTCTCGAACTTCTTCATAACCAGCTCCTCGCCGTGACGCAGAGCCTCCACATCGTCGCTCTTATGCGACGCTGCCACAGCCCTCTCCATATCGTCCAGTATTGGGAGTATAGCCTTCCAAGCACCCTCGCAGCCACGCTCTACAAGCTCCATCTTCTCGCGCAGCGTGCGCTTACGGAAGTTGTCGAACTCGGCCTGCAGACGCATATACTTATCGCGCCACACGGCAATCTGCTCCTCGAGCGTTGGCTCGGCTGACACATTGTCAGCAGCCTCGGCTCCGCCATCTGTCATATTGTCAGTCGACGCAGCCTCCGCAGTAGCCTCGTGGCTCTTGTCTACGCCCTCTTCCGTCGTAATATCTCTTTCGTTGTCAGACATTTGCTTCTTCATAACTATATTATATTTTACTATTTCGCTATATATGGAACAAATTATATGCCGAGCAGAAATATTGTCGGACGCTTGGCAATGTTTGGCACACCACGCTTGCGCCACTCGGCGATGGTAAGCGTTGCAATATACTCCTCGGGCGAGGTGATGTCCGTAGCTACCGTAAGCCTAAGCGTTGGCGCTACGCTACGCACCAGAGTATCGAAGAGCTTGACGTTGCGATACGGCGCCTCGATAAATAGTTGCGACTGGCGCTCGTCACGCACTCGACGCTCAAGCTCGCGAAGGCGCTTTGAGCGCTCGCCATCCTTGATTGGCAGGTAGCCAACAAAGGCAAACGACTGGCCATTAAGTCCCGAGGCCATAACCGACATAAGTATCGACGAGGGACCAACCAACGGAACTACCCTAACACCGTTGCGGTGTGCTAAGGCTACGATATCGGCACCAGGGTCGGCAACACCCGGCACGCCAGCCTCGGAGATGACTCCTGCAGAGCGGCCCTCGAGCACAGGGCGTAGCATACGCTCTACCTCTTCGGCCGATGTGGTATGTTCGTTAAGCTCTACAAACTCCAGCTCGTCAATCTTACGCTCTATGCCTGCGCGGCTAAGGAAGCGGCGCGCCGAGCGTACGTTCTCGACAATGAAGTAGTCGAGGCTGTTCATCACCTCGAGGTTATGCTTAGGTAGCACATCCCACACATCCCTCTCGTCCGAGATAGGACAGGGAATCATATATATCGTACCCTTATCTTTTGTCATAGCTCTATTCTACAATCGTTTCACGTCATATTCGAGTCGTTACCTCTCGGTATATACACGTTTTACGCGCTGCGATATCGAGGTCATTATCTCGTAGCTTATGGTGTCGAGCACACGCGCCATATCCTCGAGCGTATTACCCCTCTCGGCCGAGAAGATGGTCACCGTATCACCCACCTCTACACCGCGTATATTGCTGATGTCGACCATAGCGCTATCCATACACACCCTACCGATGATAGGCGCACTTTCGCCCTTAATCCTTACGCTCCAGCGGCCACAACCGAGATGCCTATCGAGGCCATCGGCATAGCCGACCGGGATGGTTGCTATGGTAGTCTCCCTTTCGAGGCGCTGAGCACGGCCATAGCCTATAGATTCGCCTGCCGCTAAGCTCTTTATCTGCACTATGCGCGTCGAGAGCGTAGCTACGGGGATAAGTTCGTCGTTATGCTCGTAGCCAAAGCCGTAGAGGCCCAAGCCCAAGCGACACATATCGTAGTGTGCCTCAGGGAATCGCAATATGGCCGCCGAGTTGGCTATATGGCGCAGGGGTTCGTAGTCGAGCCACTCGGTAAGCTGCGAGCTCATATACTCGAATCGCTCGATTTGCTCACGCGTGAAGTCATCCTCCGAGGGCATATCGGCCGAGCTCAGGTGCGAGAATATCGAGGCTATGCGTAGCGTAGGGTCGAGGTGTATGGCTCGGCCGAGCAGGTCGACATCGTCCTCGGTAAAGCCGAGGCGGTGCATACCTGTGTCGAGCTTTATGTGTATCGGGTAGGCCTGGCGGTGCGCCCTAACGGCTGCGCGGCGGAAGGCGTCGAGCGAGTGGAAGCTATAGATCTCTGGCTCGAGGTCGTGGGCAATCATCACATCGAAGCTATCCTGGTCGGCATTGAGCACCACGATAGGCATAGTTATACCCTTAGATCGCAGCGTTATACCCTCATCGGCAAAGGCGACGGCGAGGTAGCGCACACCCTCGTGCTGGAGCATACGCGCAACGTCGATATCGCCCGTGCCATAGCTACCAGCCTTGACCATAGCCACCAGCGCGTGGTGCTGAGGCAACGCCCTACGGAAGTAGTTGAGATTCTTCTTCATTGCCGCCAAGTCAACCTCTAATATTGTCGTATGTGTTCGGCGCTCAAGCAGGCGTGCTATACGCTCAAAGCGGCTGTCGCGGCTACCCTTGAGCAGTATCACCGAGTCGGCCCAGCGCTCCGACCTGAAGTTCTCGACAAGCTCTTCGGTAGTGCGGTAGAACGACGAGCCGCGAGCAAAGAGCGAGGCATAGAGCGATATATTCTCGCCCACGCCTATAAAATGGTCTACGCCTGCCCTACGTACAGCCTCGGCGATGCGGCCATAGAGCTGCTCCTGAGGGATGCCACTCTGGCGGATATCCGAGATTACGGCCACGCGGCGGCGACCCATAGATTGCAGGTGTAGAGCATCGAGGGCCACCACAACGGAGTTGATATCTGAGTTGTAGCTATCGTCGATAATCATCGAGTTATCTATGCCCTCCTTTAGTTCGAGCCTCATAGCCACATTGGCCGAAAATATAGCCCTGTCGATACCGTAGCCGAGACGACGCATAAGCGCCGCAACGTGCAGAGCATCGACCGAGAGTGCATCGCTAAGCTCCAGGGCGTAGTCGGTACTCTCGAGGCTGCTATCTATAAGCTCGCGATCGCCATACAAACTCTTTATTCGCGATGCAAGCTCGGGATACTCGCTACTAAAGATGATGGTACGAGCATCGCGTGCCAAGATTAGCTTCTCGGCAATCTTCTCGCTCTCGGATGCGAAGTTTGCCGAGTGAGCATCGCCTATCGAGGTGATAACCACGATATCGGGCTTTATCATACCCTCTAAGCGCTCCATCTCGCCAGCCTCCGAGATACCAGCCTCGATAAAGGCTACCCTCTCGCCACCCTCGAGCATAAGTAGCGACAGAGCCACGCCGAGCTGCGAATTATAGCTCTTGGGCGAGGCAAATGACATAACCGAGTCGGGCATCGAGCGCGAGGCCCACTCCTTAACTATGGTCTTGCCATTCGAGCCCGTAATACCTACTACCACACCGCCAAACTGGCTACGGTGATAGGCTGCAAGGCGCTGCAAGGCCGTAAGCGTAGAGTCTACGCGCACCATACCACACTGCTTATTCGGCAGCTCCACGTCGCGCTCGACGATAAAGGCCTCAACACCTCGCGCCACCATACGCTCGATAAACTGGTGGCCGTCGTGATTCTTGCCATCGATAGCAGCAAAGACCACATCGTCGGTAGCTACCACGCTGCGTGAGTCGGTGGCTACCTCCCTTACGCGCAGGTCCTCGCCACGAAGCTCGCCACCTGTGATACGGGCAATGTCTGATAGTAGATAGTTCATACCTATATATAATTATGTCATCTATACACTCTCTTCAGTCGCTACATCTTAAAGGTCACGATGGTGATTCCTGCACCACCCCTATCGGCGTGGTCATCGGCCACCGTAGCCACATCGGGCACGCTACGCAGGTAGCGACGTATCTCCTCCTTAAGCGCTCCTGTACCCTTGCCGTGGAGTATCGTAACCGTAGAGACACCAACCATAAGGGCATCGTCGACCAAGTCCTCGACAGCCTCCAGGGCCTCCGCTGCACGCATACCGCGCACGTCGATATGGTCTCTGAAGTTGAGCTTGCGCTCGCGGATATCTACCGACACCACCGTGCGCGCCGCAACGGGACGTGTAGCCTGACGGTACTCCGACGACGAGACACACTTAAGGCGCGAAACATCGACCATTATGAGCATCTCGCCAAAGGCCACCTGCGCCTTCTTACCCTTGAGCATCTTAACGACACCAGGAATATCCTGACCCTCGAGCTTAACCTTCGAGCCTACCTCTACGACCTGAGGCGTAATCTCAGCAGGCTTCTGCTCTACCACGCCACCCTGCTTCTCGCGCTCCTCGGCGCGGCGCTCGCGGCGCTCTCTGCGACGTGCCAGGCGCTCCATCTCGCGCTCTATACGCTCGTCGCTACTTGAGTTAGCACCCTCTGCGCCACCCTCCACGAAGCTCTCTAATTCGCGACGTGCCAGGCGCGTAAGCTCCTTGTCGGCCTGCGACTCGCGAATCGTGCGTATCGTATTCTCTATCGTGCGACGCGCCTCGGCAATCATCTCCTCGGCCTCGCGGCGTGCACGTTCGATAATCTCGCGGCGCTCATCCTTGATGCTCTTCAGGCGGTCGGTATATGTCTGCTCGAGCTGCTCAACCTTGCGGTCGGTCATACGTATTCGGTCACGCTTCTCGGCCCAGTAGCGCTTGTCGCGCGCAATCTCGCGCAGCTGCTTCTCGAGGTTTATATGGTCCTCGCCAGCCTTATCCATAGCGCTGCGCACGATATCCTCGGGCAGACCTATCTTGCGTGCCACCTCGATGGCAAACGAGCTTCCTGGCTTACCCATCTCGAGGCTAAAGAGCGGCATTATGTTTCTCACATCAAAGGTCATAGCGCCATTGGCTACGCCCTCGTTACGCGATGCGAAGTACTTAATATTGGCGTAGTGCGTGGTGATGACGCCGTAGCATCTACGCTCTACAAAGCGCTCGAGTATCGACTCCGAGATAGCACCACCTATCGTAGGCTCTGTACCCGAGCCAAACTCGTCGATGAGTATCAGCACACGCTCCGAGACCTCCTCGAGCATACTCTTCATATTAACCAAGTGCGACGAGTAGGTCGATAGGTCGTTCTCGATAGATTGCTGGTCGCCGATATCGATCATCAGCGAGTTAAATATCGGGAACTCCGAGTTCTCAAGCGTCGTAACCAAGAAACCACACTGCACCATATATTGCAGTATGCCCGTAGTCTTAAGACATACGGACTTACCACCAGCATTAGGGCCCGAAATTACCAATATGCGGCGCTCGCTATTAAGCTCCATATCCAGCGGCACAATCTCCTTTTGCTGACTGCGCAGCGTCTGCTGCAGGAGCGGATGTCGCGCCTTGCGTAGCAATAGTCGCCCCTCGGTCGAGATAATCGGGCGCACAGCACCATTGGCTATGGCCCAGCGAGCCTTAGCACGTAGCACATCGATATGTGTCAAGTAGGCCTCGATACGCTCTATGCCGGCCACCTCGGAGCGCAGCAACGCCGTAAGCTCGGTAAGTATTCGCACCACCTCGCGCTTCTCCTCGTACTCCAGTTCGCGAAGCTCGTTGTTAAGCTCCACAACCTCTACTGGCTCGATATAGAAGGTACGTCCCGTGGCCGACTCATCGTGTATGAAGCCTGCAATCTTACGCTTGTTGGCCGCCGCAACGGGAATCACTGCGTGGCCATCGCGTATGGATATCATAGCGTCGGCATCTACAATACCCGAACTCTTAGCCTTCTGTAGCACCTGCTGCAGACGCTTAGCCACCTGACCTTCGTGATCGCGTATGGCTCGACGTATCGTCGACAGCTCCTCCGAGGCCGACGAGCGCACCTCGCCCTTATCGTCGATGACACGCTCTAAGGCGCGTTGCAACTCTGGAAATATCTCCACGCCACGCGTCAGAGCCTTGAGGCGTGGATAGCTACCCTCGCGACGCGAGGTGATAAAGCCTACGATAGCTGCCGCCGAGCGCAGAGCCTTAAGAAGTGCGGCACACTCCTCGGCCAGTAAGTACGATCCCTCGACGGCTATCTTATCTACTATAGGGCGTAGCTCCTCGCCCTCACCAATCTCGGCACCGGGCTCAAAGGATATCACTTGACGCATCTCGTCAGCAAGTTCGAGTCGCTGCTCAATCTTCTGACGCGAACTGAGGAACCCCTCCGCGGCGATAACTTCGCGCGCCGACGAGGTGGAACACATCTCCACGATCTGCTCCCTGATACGGTCAAAGCCTATCCTCTGCTCAAAATTCTTAGGATATATCATACCTCTACGCTACGCCAATAATCTTATCTACAATTAACATTAAACCTTTACGAGGCTACTCCTCTACCTCTACTGTCAGGTCTCTCTTTGCAGCCTTCTTTTCGGCTTTTGCTGCCTTTTTATCGGCCTTAGCCTCCTTCTTAGCTGCCTTCTGTGCAGCCTTATCCTCCGAGCTGCCGAACAACGAGAAGTGAACATAACGCATAGGGTTAGCCTTAAGATCCTCGAGCAGTAGGCCGAGGTTATCTCCAGCAGTAGTGAGCGAGTCGTATAGCTCGGTATCGTTGAGCAACTTACCTATCGAGCCATCGCCCTTCTCGATAGCAGCCAGCACGCCATTAAGCTCGCCTACCGTAGTCTCGAGATTAGCCACAAGCTCTGCCTCGGCAAGGTCGCCAGTAAACTCGTCGAGATTAGCGAGCATAGACTCTATGCGGCCAGTATTCTCCGCCAGCGTCGACGTAAACGTGCTAAGGTCATCCATAGCACCTTTGATATCGCTCGACGAAGCGGCTAAGATGCCGTCGATAGATGCGGTCATAGACTCGAGGTTAGCCACAAGCTCCGATATCTTAGCAGCGTTATCGCCAAGCAGAGCGTTGACGCTACCTATCGTAGTATTCAGACCATCGATAAGCTCCGTGCCCTTATCTGCCAGTGAGCCGAGCATATCGGCCTTAACGCGACCCTCAATCGTAGCACCACTCTCGAGGCACTCCGCAGCGTCGCCCTGAACGATGGCTATCTCTACGCCACCCATAAGCCCTGCAGAGCCTATCTCGGCAACCGAGTTTTGTGGTATCATAGACTCGTACTTACTCTCCACAGCTATCTCGACCTTGACTCTATCGCGCTCGAGCTCAATATCTCGAACATTACCCACAGCCACGCCACGTAGCTTCACGCGCGACGACTCCTGCAAGCCCGAAACATCGTCGTAGTAGACATAATAGATATTGCTCGTGAGCAACACATTCTGACCACCGAGCCACTTGATACCCCACCAAGCAACTGCGATAACGATAACGGCAAAGATGCCGACCTTAAACTCTCTCTTCAATTTCATATCTCTCAATAAGTTAACGTTTTACCATCTATTATTACAGTCTCCGAGCCGCTATTTGGTCACCAGAGCACCATCCTTATACCTCACCACGTAAGCATCCTTGAAACGCTTGCGCACCGCCGTCAGGTCGTTCTGTGCTGCTGAGCGCGTAGCATAACGGCCGAAGCAATACTTGTACTTATACTTTCCAGTGCCCATAACCAGCCATACGCGACCCTTGTACTCGTGGAACTGGTAGTCATTAACATCTACCTCTTTAGTACTCGATATAAGCTGAATGGTGTAGCCCTCGGCGAGCTTCTCTGCCTCTGACTCATCCACCGCTTCTCTCTCTTCAACCTCTTGTTCGGCATTAGATTCTGTCGTTGCAGGCACACTTGTCGAAGTGTCGCCATCGAGCGCCTTAAAGTAGGTCACAATAGCGCTACTGATAGCCTCGGCCATCTCGTCCTTAGCCCCCTTTGACGTCAGGTAGGCATAATCCTTAGCATTGGTCAGGTAGCCCATCTCAACGATAATACCTGGGCACTCGCTATAGTACAACACCGTATAGACCGTACCAGCCTTAACACCAAGATTATCAAGGCCATAGCTTGCCATATTCTTACAACACTCCTCGGCCACAAAACGGCTATATGGCTCGTTTTCGAGCTGGCGCGACAGTGCCATCATAAAACCCTGGGAGTTGCGATCGATATCTTCGGGATTGATAAAATCGCCCTCGTCGGCATAACGCTCGCCAACCAACTTATTCTGGTTCATAAGATTCTCGTTGAGCGTCAACACCCACACCTCGCAACCGCCCTTATTTTTATCCTTCAAGGCGTTGGCGTGAATACCGACATATAGATCGGCGCCCTTTTCATTGCAGAAGGCCGCACGCAGTCTGTTATCCTTAGCCTGATCCTCGTGATATGCCGAGTCGCAACTGCGCGTCATATATACCTCCAAATCGGGCATCTTGCTACGTAGCTTCTTGCGCACTATCTTCGTAACATCGAGAACATAATCCTTCTCAACCACTTCGCGGTGCACCTTACCCGGACGCGGGCCGCCGTGACCGGCATCGAGGACCACCACCCTCTTTGGCGCATCGGACGCAACATTTTGCCCGGCGCGTGCGTTAGCTCCCGGTAGAGATAGTGCCAATAGCAAAAATAGAATTATGAGATTTCTCATAAATTTATCAGTTTTGTGCAAATAATTATTATCTTTGCAGGTTGTAACCGCTTAGTCAACTTAGGCCATTGTCTGCGACTAAGAGGCACAAGACCCTATATTGGGGTCGTTTTGCCGACTTGTCGGCAAAGTTACAAAAAATTATTGGATTTTGAGACATTTATTCTTAAAATATCTAACCTCAGCGCTGCTCGTTGCAGTCTTCCTAATGCTCTCATTCGGCCTTACAGAGGCCGGAGCAGGCGGTTTTGGCCTATTCCAAACCCGCGATAGCGCAACGATGCAACAGCCCAAAAGGGACACAACTGGCGTGCAGCAGAGCAAACGCTCAACAAGCGCCCCGATGTTCGACGACATAATCAAGGGTACGGCTGCCGATTCGGTAGTCTTCGACGCCAGCAATAAGATGATATACAGCTACAAGAGTGGCGATGTTACATACCAGGGTATGAACCTCAAGGCCGACTATATGCGTGTCAATATGCAGACCAAGGATATCTTCGCCCACGGCATCCCCTCTGACACTGTAGATGGCAAGCCGACTACCACACACCCCGAGTTTACGGATGGAGGCTCACCCTACACGATGGACACCATCACCTACAACCTAGACTCGCGCAAGGCTAAGATTAAGGGTATTGCAACACAAGAGGGCGACGGCTGGCTCATAGGTAGCAGCGTGAAGATGCACCCCGATGAGTCGATACACATCGGTAACGGTATGTACACCACCTGCGACTGTACCGACCACCCCCACTTCTACTTGGCTATGACACAGGCAAAGGTAATCCCTGGCAAGAAGATTGTCACCGGCTACGCCTACCTCGTGATGGAGGATGTGCCAATCTACTTCCCTGGTATTCCCGAGGCCTTCTTCCCTATTCATATGGGCCCTAAGTCGGGTATCTTGATGCCCACCTATGGCGAGGATGCTAAGGGTTTCTTCATCCGCGACTTAGGCTACTACTTCACCCTCGGCGAGCATATGGATCTGGCAATACGTGGTGGTATCTACACCCTCGGCTCGTGGGAGGTGTCGGCCGTATCGCAATATGTCAAGCGATATAAGTTCAAGGGTAACTTCAACTTGCAGTACTCAGCAATACGCACAGGAGAGAAGGGCGAGGCCGACTTCGTGCAACAGAACAACTACAAGATTCAGTGGACACACTCGCAGGATGCTAAGGCAAACCCTGGCTCGACGTTCTCGGCATCGGTAAATCTCACGTCAAGTGGCTACAGCCGCTACTCGGCAACTAACGTGGGCGATATCCTCGCAACGCAGACCAACTCGTCGATATCTTACTCAAAGAACTGGGAGGGTACGCCATTCTCTTTGGCACTGAATATGTCGGTGTCGCAGAACTCGAAAAATAAGACTATCGCCGTGACGCTCCCAACCATCACCTTTAACGTCGCCAGCTTCAACCCCTTCAAGCGCAAGGAGGCGGTAGGTAAGACACGCTGGTACGAGAAGATTAAGATGAGCTACTCGATGAAGATGACCAACACGGTAAATACCACCGAGGATGAGATGTTCACCAAGGAGACACTTCAAAATATGAAGAACGGTATACAGCACACCATACCTATCTCTACGTCGCTATCGCTGTTCAACTATATCAACATCAGCCCCTCGTTTAACTATACCGAGCGCTGGTACTTCAAGAAGGTGAGCCAACAGTGGAACAACGAGACCGCGCAGCTCGAGACGCTCGATCCGGAGTATGGCTTCTGGCGCTTGTACAACTACAACGCCTCGGTATCGGCCAATACGACAGTGTATGGTACCTACGTAGCAAAGAAAAAAGAGCGTAAGCTGCAGGCCGTGCGCCACACGCTCACGCCCAACTTCGGCTTTAGCTACGCACCAGACTTTAGCCGTCAGCGCTACGGCTTCTACGAGACCGTACAGACCGATACTACGGGTCGTTTCAAGGTATACTCGCCATTTACCGACAACGCCTATGGCGTGCCTGGCAGTGGTGAGCAGCTATCGCTGACGTTCGGACTCTCGCAGTCGCTCGAGGCTAAGGTACGCACCAAAGATACGGTTAAGAAGGTGAAGATTATCGACCAGATATCGATTAACGGCTCGTATAACTTCCTGGCCGACTCGTTGAGACTGTCGAACCTACCTATACAGCTACGTACTACCGTATATCAGAATGTAGCCCTTAACCTCTCGCTCACGCTCGACCCCTACGAGGTGTCGCCCGAGGGTGTGCGCTACAACAAGCTGATGTGGCGTCGTGGACTTCCAGGACGAGTGCAGAGTGCCAGCTGGAGCTTTGGCTATACGTTCAAGTCGCGCGAGGATAAGTCGCGCGTGGCGGGCAATGACATCACGTCGTTACCGGCCGAGTACTTCAACTCGTGGTCCGACCCCTATGGGCAGCTTAACCCGGCTATGCGACGACAATGGATGGCGGGCCAATATTACGACTTCTCGATACCGTGGAACTTCGGTTTCAACTATAGCATCAGCTACAATGCCCAGTATGTGAACAACGGAACTACGGGATATAAGAAGAATATACAGCAGACTATCAACTTCAATGCCAGCGTCAAGCTCACGCCTAAGACTATGATTACGGCGACGTCGGGCTACGACTTTATGGCTCGCAAGATGTCTATGACCTCTATCTCTATCACACGTGACCTGCACTGCTGGCAGATGTCGTTCACGTGGATACCATTTGGCAACCACCGTAGCTGGGCCTTCAACATCGGCGTTAAGGCCGCCTCGCTTGCCGACCTTAAGTACGACAAGAGCTACTCGCAGTACGACTATATGTACTAAGCTTGTGCGAAGGCATTCTGGGAGGCTCCCAGTGCGCCATTGCGAGGGAGCATCGCGACTGTGGAAATCTCAAAATGGGTTTCGATTAGGTAAAATGTGTTTCGATGCGCAAGCTGCACCGACCAGCCTGCTCACTGTTGTCTCTTTCGTTTAGGGACAACAGGGACAACAGAGACAACAGAGACAACAGAGACAACAGAGACAACAGGGACAACAGGGACGCAGGGACAACAGGGACAACAGGGACGCAGGGACAACAGGGACAACAGGGAAAGATGATGCCCTACTTCGTTGTTGTCTCTTTCGTCTCTTTCGTCTTTTTCGTCTCTGCGTCTTTTTCGTCTCTGCGTCTCTTTTGTTTCTTTTGTTTCTTTTGTTTCTTAGCCTTCCACGCGCAAGCTATATGCTCGGGATAGCACGATCCAATTTGTTGTCAAAAGTCGTGAGATGTGGTGCATCGCTAAAGAAGATCCCCTCGGGATAGTACTCGTAGTACAGCCCGAGGGGTCTCACTTTTGGGATGTGCCGCAGCTTGCGACTTTTCACAACAAATTACTCGAGATTCATCTGATCGATAAGAGCCTTAGTCTGTGGCTTGTGACCACGGAAGTTAACGTAGAGCTCCATAGGGTGCTGGTGACCACCCTTCTCGAGAACCTCGTAGCGGAACTTGTCGGCAACCTCCTTAGAGAAGATACCTTGCTCCTTGAAGTACGAGAATGCATCGGCAGCGAGAACCTCAGCCCACTTGTAGCCGTAGTAGCCAGTAGCGTAACCACCGCTGAAGATGTGGGTAAAGGCAGGGCCCATAGCACAACCATCGACGATAGGTACAACCTTTGTAGGCTGGAGAGCCTCAAGTTCGAAGGCCATAACGTCGCCCTCGTAAGGAGTAGTGATGGTATGCCAAGCCATATCGAGCATACCGAATGAGAGCTGACGAACGTTGAAGTAGGCAGCGAGGTAGTTCTTAGCGGCGATAAGCTTCTCGATAAGCTCAGCAGGCATAGCCTCGCCAGTCTGGTAGTGCTTAGCCCAGAGGTCGAGGTACTCCTTCTCTGTAGCCCAGTTCTCCATAATCTGCGAAGGGAGCTCTACGAAGTCGCGCTTAACAGACGTGCCGTTGATAGACTCATACTTACCCTTAGCGAGGATGCCGTGAAGACCGTGACCAAACTCGTGGAGGAAGGTGGTAAGCTCGTCGAAGGTGAGAAGCGAAGGAGTTGTAGCCGTAGGCTTGGTGAAGTTCATCACGAGCTGCACCAAAGGACGCTGCTCAACGCCATCCTTAGTGCTCACACCACGGAACTCGGTCATCCACGCACCCTGGCGCTTAGACTCGCGTGGGAAGAAGTCGAGATAGAGGATAGCCAAAAGCTCGCCATCGTCGCCCTTAACCTCGTAAGCGGTAGCCTCGGGGTGGTATGTCTCGATTTCGGGAGCAGGGGTAAAGGTAAGGCCATAGAGCTTACCTGCAAGCATAAAGACTGCATCCTTAACGTTCTCGAGCTGTAGGTATGGCTTAATCTGCTCGTCGTTGATGGCATACTTAGCCTCCTTATACTTCTCGTTGTAGTAACCCCAGTCCCAGGGCATAAGCTCGCCCTCGAAACCGAGCTCGTGGGCATAGGCCGTAACGGTAGCAACATCCTTCTTAGCGTAGTCGAGCGTAGCCTCGCAAAGCTCATCGAGGAAGTCGTTAACGATTGTGCGGCTCTCGGCCATACGATCCTCCAATACGTAGTCGGCGTAGCACTCGTAGCCAAGAAGCTTAGCTATCTGAAGGCGGAGGTTAGCAATCTTGCGGATGTTCTCCATATTGTCATTCTCGCCACCTACGCCACGTGTGTTGTATGCCTTGTAGAGCTGCTCCTTAAGGTCGCGCTGCGACGAGTAGGTCATAAATGGGCCATAGCTTGGAGCCTGGAGCGTAACAGTCCAGCCCTCCTGGCCACGAGCCTCAGCCTCGGCAGCAAGACCCTCCTTCACGAAGTCGGGAAGCTCGGCAACCTTAGCCTCGTCTGTGATGTTGAGCGCAAAGGCGTTGGTAGCAGCCAGAGCGTTCTGGCCGAACTGGAGCGTGAGATTCGAGAGCTCGGTAGTATACTGGCGATAAAGCTCCTGAGCCTCGCCCTCGAGCAGAGCACCCGAGCGAGCAAAGCTCTTATATGTCTCCTCGAGGAGCTGACGATCCTCGGTGTCGAGATTGAGCGTCTCGCGCTGGTCGTAGACAGCCTTAACACGAGCGAAGAGCTCGGGGTTGAGTGATACGTCGTTTGAGAGAGCCGTGAGCTTAGGGGTAACGTTGAGTGCTACCTGCTGCATCTCCTCAGAGGTAACGCAGTTGTTAAGCACGAAGAATACGCCAGACACGCGGCCAAGAAGCTCGCCAGACTGCTCCATAGCTACGATTGTATTCTCGAAGGTTGGAGCCTCGGGGTTGTTGATGATAGCGTCGATCTCGGCACGGTTCTGCTCGATAGCGTAGTCGAAGGCAGGCTCGTAGTGCTTAAGCTCGATCTTTGAGAATGGTGGGGTCTGATATGGAGTATTCCACTCCTCGAGTAGTGGGTTACCAGCAGGCATATTGCTTTGCTGGCAGCCAACAAGACCCATAGTCAATGCTGACATAACAAAAAGTAGTTTTTTCATAATTAATTATTTAAGTAATCTGAAGTAATTATTTCAGTTATCCGTAAATTTGTGTTCTGGAGTTATACGGCCTATACACCCATATATAAAATAGGTATTACTCGATATCGGCAGGCGCCTTACCCTTAATCACCGGGCGCTTTATAGGGCGCATCTGAGGAGGAGTAGGCCTGCGACCAGGCTCTACAGTCGCCTCCTGAAGCTCAGCGTCGAGCTCGGCCTCTTCAACCTTAGGCTCGGGCTCGGCCCACAAGCCACGTGCCTTGAGCATAGCGCTCTTATCTGGCTCAGCACCGCGGAACTTACGATACATATCCATACCTGCGCGCTGGCCACCCTGAGCCAGAAGGTCGTAGCGGAAGCTACGCGCCAAATCCTTGTCGCAGATATCGCGGCACTCTTTGAACGCTGCAAAGGCGTCCTTGTCGAGCACCTCGGCCCAGAGGTAGAAGTAGTAGCCTGACGAGTAGCCACCGTTGAAGATATGCGCGAAGTAGGTGTAGCGATAGCGTGGCTCTATCTCGGGGATAAGACCGCGACGTGTCGCCAAGTTATACTTCTCGAAGTCGTTGATATCCATATCGGTATACTTCTCCAGCGAGTGGATATCCATATCGATGAGCGCAGCGGCCGCAAGCTCCGTAGTCACGAAGCCCTGATTGAATAGCGCAGCATTCTGAATCTTCGCGATGAGCTTATCGGAGATCACCTCGCCCGTCTTGTAGTGGATAGCATACTCCTTCATAATCTCTGGCTCGAATGCCCAGTTCTCCATAATCTGCGATGGCAGCTCCACAAAGTCGCCCTCAACCTCCGACAGGCCGCGATAGCGCACATCGGCAAAGAGGAAGTGTAGCGCGTGGCCAAACTCGTGGAACATAGTCTCGGCCTCGTCGAACGACAAGAGCGATGGAGTGTCGCCCACTGGAGGTGTGAAGTTGCAGACGATACCTACGACTGGTGCCTTACGCTTACCATCGACGTAGCGCTGCTCGGTAAAGTTGCCGCACCAAGCGCCACCACTCTTCGACTTACGTGGGTATGGGTCGATATAGAGGACACCTACGTGCGACTGGTCGTGGTCGAGGACCTCGTATACGCTGCACTCCTTGTGGTAGCGAGGCGCTACTATAGGACGGAATGATACGCCATAGAGGCGATTAGCCAAGTAGAACATACCGTTACGCACGTTGTCGAGCGAGAGGTACTGGCGCACAGCCTCCTCGTCGAGCTGATACTTCTGCTTGCGCACCTGCTCGGCATAGTACCACCAATCGGACTTCTCGAACTCGGCATCGGGATAGTCGCGTGCGAAGAGCTCCTTCATAGCCTCCAGCTCGCGCTCGGCAGACTCCAGCGCTGGCTCCCATATCTCGTCCAAGAGTTTGTAAACAGCCTCGGGCGAGCCAGCCATCTGATCGGCTGTAACGTAGTGTGAGTACGACTTATAGCCGAGCAAGTTGGCCTTCTCGACACGCAAGCGTGCCATATCCTCGGCCAGCTGTTTGTTATCGAACTCGTTGTCATTGTTACAGCGCATAATATAGCCGTTGTATAGCTGGCGACGAAGGTCGCGATCCTTGCTGTAGGTGAGGAATGGGAGCATACTTGGCTTATCGAGCGTGAAGACGTAGCCCTCCTTGCCCATAGCCTTAGCGGCCTCCTGAGCCTGGTTCTTGACACCCTCGGGGAGATCGGCCACCTGCTGAGCATTAAGCTCGAGGTAGAAGCCAGCATTCTCGGCAAGAAGGTTGTTACCGAAGCGTATCGACAGCTCCGATAGTTCGGCGTTTATCTGCATCAGACGCTCCTTCTCAGCGCCCTCGAGCAGAGCACCCGAGCGCACGAAGTCGTTATAGGTCTTCTCCAAGAGGCGCATCTGCACCTGGTCAAGCTTGAGGCTCTTACGTTTATCGTATACGGCCTTGACGCGCTCGAAGAGGGCATCGTTGAGCATAATGGTGTTGTAGTGCTCCTCAACGCGAGGCATTATGCGGTTCTGCACCTCCTGCATCTCGGCATCGAGGTCCGACGACGAGAGCATACCGAAGATAAGGTTTATCTCCATTAGCTTGACGCCAGCGTTGTCGAGTGCTACGATGACGTTGTCGAACGTAGGCTCCTCGGTGCTATTTACAATGGCATCGATTTCGTCATTGTGCATCTGCATAGCCTCGTTGAAGGCAGGCTCGAAATGTACGGTGCGTATTTTGTCAAATGGAGGCACACCAAACTCCGTAGTCCACTCCTCGAGCAGTGGGTTGCCACTCTCCGAGATAGTCTCGCTACCACACGATAGATTCATAGTCATAGCAAACAATAGTGACGATAATGTTAAAAGGCGTTTCATCTATAATATTTTTTAATTAACTTTGCAAAGTTAAAAAAATTATTGGCCAATGCAACTATTTTATGCCCCTGAAATTACACTTCCTCGATACACGCTCTCGGAGGAGGAGTCGAAACACTGTGTAAGAGTGCTGAGAATGAGGCCCGAAGACGAGCTACACATAACCGACGGCCGAGGCAATATGTATCGCTGTAAAGTGGTGGATGACAACGTAAAACGATGTGTCGTAGAGGTTGTCGAGACTATGGCAAACTACGAGCCGTTGAGCTACGGGCTGACTATGGCCGTAGCACCAACAAAAAATATCGACCGCTACGAGTGGTTCTTGGAGAAGGCCACCGAGGTTGGCATAACGGAGATATACCCCATAGAGTGCGACCACAGCGAGCGCCGACAGATAAAGGCCGAGCGCGAGGAGAAGGTAATAACGGCCGCCGTAAAGCAGTCGCTCAAGGCCTACCACCCTACGCTTCACCCTATGACACGCTTTAGCGAGGTTGTGACTATGCCCTTCGATGGCAACAAGTTCATCGCGCACTGCAACGATAGCATCGGCGAGCGCGAATATTTGGGCCGCCTCATAGAAAAAGGTGGCAAAAACCTAATTTTAATTGGTCCAGAGGGCGATTTTTCCGAAGAAGAGATTACCTTTGCACTCGAGAATGGTTTTAAGGCCATCACCTTAGGCAAGGAGCGTCTGCGCACCGAGACTGCAGCACTCATAGCTACGGTGATAACCTCGACTATTAATAAGCTATAACTCAATACTTTATAAACAGATGTTTTTATACTCATTACTGGCAGCAGCTGTAGTTGTCACAGTGGCCCTATTCCTCACACCACTGAGGTACAAGGTGTGGGTGGCTACAGGTGTCATCGTTACAGCGGCCATAGCAGCCATTAGCCTCGCGGTGATGGCACTCGGAGGCGATGAGGTTACGCTCGCGGAGCTAACCACACTCCTCGGCGCTGAGAGCATAGCCGTAGATAAGCTCTCGTCGCTATTCCTTATTATCATATCTATAGCCTCGGTAGCTACGGTACTCTACTCGAAGGGCTATGTCGAGGGCTACCTCAAGCGCTTCTCCTCGGCCCATATCGCACTGCACTACACAGCATTGGTATTTTTAGTAGTCTCGATGATGGTGGTGGTGATGTCCAGCGGAGGCTTTTCGTTCCTCTTTGCGTGGGAGCTGATGACCATAGCCTCGTTTGTGCTCATACTCTTCGAGGCCGACCGTCACGATGTGCGCCGTGCCGCGCTTAACTACCTTGTGATGATGCACATAGGCTTTATGTTCTTGGTCATAGGCTTCGTGTTGCTGTACAACGTCACTGGCTCGGCAAACTTCTCGGCCATAATGGAGTACTTCAAGGTTGAGGCACCATTGCCACTCTTTGTCATTCTCTTTATCGGCTTTGGTATGAAGGCTGGTATCTTCCCTATGCACATATGGCTTCCCGAGGCTCACCCAGCAGCTCCGTCGCACGTCTCGGCCATAATGTCGGGTGTGATGATTAAGACGGGCGTATACGGCATTATGCGCCTTATGCAGGGTATCGACCAGAATGGCGAGTTGCTCTATACCATAGGTCTTATCGTGCTGCTCTCGGGCATCGTAACGGGCCTCTGGGGCGTGATACTTGCCGCTATGCAGAACGATATCAAGCGCCTATTGGCATACTCGAGTATCGAGAACATAGGCGTGATACTCATAGGCCTGGGTATCGCTGCCGTAGGTCACGCCGCAGGTAGCGACCTTATAGGTATGTGCGGACTCTGTGGCGCACTACTCCACACCGTAAACCACTCGCTGTTTAAGAGTATGCTCTTCTTCAGCGCTGGAAACATCTACTCGAAGCTCCACACTACGGCGATGAACCAGATGGGCGGTCTGGCAAAACATATGCCTATCACGGCGATGCTTATGCTGCTGGCTACGCTTGCCATCTGCGCCCTACCACCACTCAACGGCTTTGTCTCGGAGCTGCTCATCTACATCGGTATGTTCAACGGCGTCAGCGATGGCCACGAGGTGCTCTACTCGGTAGCTGGCATCATAGCCCTATCGCTTATTGGCGGTATCGTGGTGCTGGCCTTCACGAAGCTCTACGGCGTAGTATTCCTCGGCTCGCCACGCTCGACACACGTGGCCGAGAGTAGCGAGGTCGACAGCCTGCGCATAGGCGCAATGGCTATACCTGCTGCGCTGATACTCTTCATCGGCCTATTGCCACAATACGCCATACGCCCCATAACAGTTGTCGCCGAGGCTATCTCGGGTGCGGACAACACCATAGCGCTCAACTACTTCGCCCCTACGCTTAAGGCTGTAAGCTCGGCTGGTTGGATACTCTTAGCCATCGTGCTTCTACTCTTTGCGCTTAAGCACTACCTGCAGAGCCGCACCAAAATTGAAGAGGGTCCGACGTGGGGTTGTGGCTTTACAGCACTAAACACTCGTATGCAGTACACTGGCGAGTCATTCTCCGAGGGATTAGAGAACATCGGCAAGCCTCTGATGAAGGATACGGTCGATGGTCGCGCCGTAGACAAGGGCGAGATATTCCCCAAGCCACACAACTACCACATTGTGCATAAGGATAAGGTCGACTCGCTACTCGGACAGTGGTGGGTAAGGATGCTACACCGCATAAACGAGTGGGTTATGCGTCTGCGTACTGGCCGCGTAAACAACTACATCACCTTCGCCCTGGCGTTCTTTATCGTCGTACTGATACTGAGCCTCGTAGGCATACTCTAACACAAACACAACACAGTCGCTTACACTATGTTAGTAAAGATATTAAACACACTGCTTATGCTTGTTGTCGCCCTCTCGATTACGGGCGTCATCAACCGCACGCGCGCACTGCTGGCCGGACGTAAGGGCATACGCTTCTTCCAGCACATCTACAACGTCAGGTTGCAACTGCGCAAAGGCTCGGTATACTCTACCACGACAACCGCACTCTTCCGCATAGCTCCAGTGGTATACCTCGGTAGCACGCTTCTGGCCTTCTTATTCATCCCCGTTGCCGACCTTGAGCCACTGCTCTCGTTCCACGGCGACATAATCTTGGTAGCATACCTGCTGGCCCTTTCGCGCGTGGCTATTGTCCTTGCGGCGATGGATACAGGTAGCTCGTTCGAGGGTATGGGCGCGGCACGCGAGGCCCTCTACGGAGCACTTGTCGAGCCAGCGCTGATGATGGCAATGGCGACCCTGGCCCTCTTCTGTGGCTACTCGTCGTTTGCCGATATCTTCTCTACGGCGCAGGAGATGGACGTAAACCTTAGCATCGTGCTTATCCTGGTAGCCTACGTATTCTTCATCATTATGGTCATCGAGGCTGGCCGCGTGCCTGTCGACGACCCGAAGACCCACCTCGAGCTTACGATGATTCACGAGGTTATGTGCCTCGACTACTCGGGCGTAGATATGGGTCTTATCCACATTGCAGGCTGGCTAAAGAATGCGATATTTGCCGTTATCGCCGCTAATGCCGTGGCGGTGACCATCTCGTTCCACTGGTGGTTTGCAGCGCCTCTGGCCATCATCGTCACGGGCGTAGCCATAGGCGTTGTCGAGTCGCTTCGCGCACGCAACAAGCTCTCGCGTAACATCACCTACATACTCACCATCGTGGCTATGGCAGCTCTGGTGTTGCTCACAGGCTTCCTACTCATTCAGAACATAGAAATATAGGAGATACGCTATGATACTATCACTAATCATACTATACACGCTGACGCTCATCTATCTGTCGATAGCTGACCGCTTCCGCAACCACGCCTCGATACTTGCCATCCAGGGATTACTACTTTTTGGCATCGCCATAGCACGTATGCACGAGTTTCACCCTGTGGAGATGAGCTTCATCATCGTCGAGACCTTTGTATTCAAGGCTATAGTCATCCCTGCGATACTTTTGCACGTCATCCACAAGACCAAGATTAACCGCATACATTCGTCATCGTCGCAGTTTGGCGCACTTACGATGTCGATAGTGGCACTGGTGGCCAGTTGCACCATAACCTACTATATGGCCGACAGCCGCACCGATATGATATTCTTCGGCGTGGCGCTATACGCACTGCTCTCGGGACTTATCCTCATCGTTATGCGTAAGCGAATATTTGCACACTTGGTCGGATTTCTGGTTATCGAGAATGGTGTGTTCCTCTTCTCGATGGCTATAGGTGTCGAGCTTCCGATGCTTATCAACCTCGCTATTATGCTCGATATCCTTATCTCAATACTCATCCTCGGTATGTTCCTCCGCCGCTTGGACAACGACATACATACAGACGAGACGGATGCTCTAACCTCGATTAAAGATTAACGACTATGGAAATGCTTATATACATCATACTCTCGGTACTTCTGGCCATAGCCCCCTTAGCTGTGCGCTCGGAGCGCGCTACGCACCTCATCGCAGGGGCTTTCTTCTTGGTTCAGGTGGCAGCCATAGCCTTAGTCATCGCCTTCGACCGCATCGACTGCGTTATGCTCTCGATATTCCGCGCCGACACCTTAGCCGTGCTCTTCCACATACTTATGACCTTAGTGCTCGGCTTTACGCTGATACACTCGTCGTCGTACCTCAAGGCCGAGGATATCTCGACACGCTCATACAAGGCCTACTACACGCTACTTATGCTCCTTGCTGTGGCCATCAGCTGCGTCTACTACTCGGACAACGTAGCTATGACGTGGGTATTCCTCGAGGCTACGACCATCTGCTCGGCAGGTATCATCTACCACCGCGAGTTTAGGCAATCGTTGGAGGCAACGTGGAAGTACATCTTCGTATGCTCTACGGGTATCGCTATGGCATACCTCGGCATCCTGCTCCTCTCTACCGTTGCACACCACGGCGCTTTGGACTACGCCGCGCTTAAGGAGGTCATCGCCGAGGGTAACCCACTATACCTCAAGGTCGCCTTCCTGCTTATCGTCGTGGGCTACAGCTGTAAGATGGAGATATTCCCGCTATACACCGTGGGCGTCGATGCCAACTACGCCGCTATAGCTCCCGCCTCGGCATTTATCTCTACGGCACTGGTCAACGCAGGTTTCCTGTCAATCTACCGCATCTATGACCTCTACGCCGCATCGGGCGAGGTGTTTGAGTGGGCGCGCCACCTGTTGATACTCATAGGTATCCTATCGTTGGCCGTAGGAGCTATGTTCCTGCGCCGTACCAACAACTACAAGCGCTTCTTGTCCTACTCTACTGTCGAGAATATGGGTATCGTGGCCATAGGCCTCGGTATCGGAGGCATAGCACTCTGGGCTGCAGTGTTCCACGTCGTATGCCACACGCTGGTCAAGAGCTCGATGTTCTACCAGGTGGGCATCGTGCGACACATATACGACAGCTACAGCATCAACCGCATAGGCAACTATATGAACATCAACAAGGTGGGTGCTATAGGCATCATCGTCGGCACTTTAGTGCTGCTGGCCTTCCCACCCTCGCCACTCTTCGTCTCGGAGGTTATGATCTTCTCCGAGATTGTCACCGTAGGCAGCTGGTGGCTCTTGGCCTTGATGCTGGTGCTTATGTGCGTGGTGATATACTCTATCTGGAGCCGCACGTTGCGCTTAGGCTACCACTCTAACCAGGACGAGCTACACCTCTCGGCCGTAAACCGCCGCCTGTCGTACTCGGCAGCCATACTACTCATCGTAGCAATCGTATTGGGTATATGGCAGCCTCAAGTACTCAAGGAGGCTATTGACATCATCGTAAACATCGGCTAACGCTATGAAACTATACTACACGACAAACAATAGAGCCTCGGCCGTGGTGCTTCAAGATATCCCCGTGGTGGAGTATATGGAGCTATACCACGACCTCAGCGAGCGTATGCACGACACACGCTACCACGTAGCTCACTACTTCGCAACGGAGATAGAGAACGGCCTGCGTTTCTTTATGCTCGTGCTCGACGACGAGACTGGCGAGGTGCTCATCACCTCGTTTATCCCCGACTACTACGCCGAGGGATTAGCATCTCTTACGGCGGTGCACCCACAGTTCCACCCCTTCGAGCGCGAGATGCACGAGCTCTACGGCATACCCTTCGACAGCCACCCCTGGCTTAAGCCTCTGCGCTTCAGCCACGATAGGCGCGACAGGAGCTCGACGATGGATAGCTACCCCTTCTACGAGATCGAGGGTAAGGAGCTTCACGAGGTAAACGTAGGCCCTATCCACGCAGGCATCATCGAGCCTGGCGCCTTCCGCTTTATCTGCGATGGAGAGCAGGTGCTACACCTCGAAATCGCCTTAGGCTACCAGCACCGCGGCGTCGAGGGCGAGATGGTCAAGAGCGACAACCGCCTGCGCCAGACGCTCATCGCCGAGTCCATAGCTGGCGATACGGCTGTGGGCCACGCTACTGCATATTGCGAACTTATCGAGAAGCTGGCAGGTGTCGAGGTTTCAAAGTCACTACGCTTGGAGCGTATGATAGCCATCGAGCTTGAGCGTATAGCTATGCACCTTGCCGACACGGGAGCTTTGGCTACGGATATCGGTTTTCAGCTCTACCAGGTAGCCTGCGAGGCGCTACGTACCGTGACTATCAACACCACACAGGCGTGGTGCGGCAACCGCTTTGGCAAGAGCTTGATACGCCCTATGGGTAGCAATCACCCCCTTACCGAGGCTAAGATAGAGCTTATACGCAAGAATATCACCGACGTACGCCGCCGCTACTGCGAGCTACGTGAAGATATCCTCGAGGCGCACACGCTCTTGGCCCGTTTCGAGCAGTGTGGTCTTGTGCCTAAGAGCGAGATGGAGCGCATCGGAGGCGTCGGTCAGGCCGCCAGAGCCAGTGGTCTTAAGCGCGACATACGCCACACGCACCCCTCGGGCTACTACGCCGAGATGGAGCACACCCCCATTGTTAAGAGCGAGTGCGATGTTATGGCACGCCTTGCAACACGCCTCGACGAGGTTATTCAGAGTGCCGACTACGTAGAGCGTCTCTTGTCTGGCTACGCGCCATCTAAGGATATCGCAGCTCCGAACTACGAGGCTCAGCTGAAGGGCGAGGCTCTCTCGTTCTCGCTTGTCGAGGGCTGGCGCGGCGAGATATGCCACGTGGCACTTACGAATGGCGATGGTCGCATCGTAAAGTATAAGGTTAAGGATCCAAGCCTTCACAACTGGCTCGGCCTGGCCATAGCCGTACGCTCGGAGGGTATCTCTGACTTCCCAATTAATAATAAGAGCTTCAACCTATCGTACTGCGGTCACGACCTGTAATCGAGAGCGCGACAGATAAAAACGTAAGCAGATTAAATAGAATATATAAGGAGGACAACATATGCTATTTGGAAAGGCAAAGATACTGCGCAGCCACGGCTGGCAATATATCCCCGACTTAGACGCCGTAACCCTCACCGAGGAGTTTCGCGGCTTCCCGATACTTAGCGAGACCAAAGAGAAGGACGACATAGAGCGTGCGGCGAAGTTGTGCCCTACGGGAGCTATAACCACTGCCCCACTTACGCTCGATATGGGCAAGTGTCTCTTCTGTGGTGAGTGCCAGAGGTGCGCACCACGCAACATACGCTTTACCAACGAGCACCGCCTTGCCGCCACGCGCCGCGAGGATCTTGTGGTCAAGGCTGGCGACACAGCCCCCAAGTTCGACACGTCGGTCATACGTCCCGAGATAGCTCGCTACTTTGGCCAGGCGTTGCAGCTGCGCGAGGTGTCGGCTGGTGGCGACTGCTCGGTGGAGATGGAGCTTAACGCTACGGGCAACGTAAACTTCGACTTCGGCCGCTATGGCGTGGGCTTTACCGCCTCGCCACGCCACGCCGATGGTCTTGTACTCACAGGCCCTATAAGCCAGAATATGGCCGAGGCGCTCGACATATGCTACAACTCGATTGCCGAGCCTAAGATACTGGTTGTTTGCGGCTCGGAGGCCATCTCCGGAGGTCTCTACGCCAATAGCCCTGCTGTCGACAGGTCATTTTTGGATAAATATCACGTCGACCTATGGCTCCCTGGAGCACCTACACACCCCCTATGCTTCATCGACGGCATCACTCGCCTACGCAAGAAGCAACGTAAGTAAATAAATACTAAAACCTAAGAGATATGAATGCTATTGTAAAGAATGATTTTCAGTTCGAGGGCCAGAAGAGCCACTATGTTGGCAAGGTTCGCGACGTCTACAACATCAACGACGAGTACTTGGTAATGGTCGTATCGGACCGTATCTCGGCCTTCGACGTTGTGCTACCTAAGGGTATACCCTTCAAGGGCCAGGTGCTTAACCAGATAGCCGCCAAGTTCCTCGATGCTACGAGCGACATCCTCCCCAACTGGAAGATTGCCGTTCCCGATCCTATGGTCACCATCGGCCACCGCTGCGAGCCCTACAAGGTCGAGATGGTCATCCGCGGCTACCTCTCGGGCCACGCTTGGAGAGAGTATAAGGCTGGCAAGCGCACTATCTGCGGTGTCGCTATGCCCGAGGGTATGGTCGAGAATCAGAAGTTCCCCGAGCCTATCATCACCCCAACGACTAAGGCCGACGAGGGTCACGACGAGGATATCTCTAAGGAGGAGATTATCGCTCAGGGCCTTGTGTCGCGTCAGGAGTACGAGCAGCTCGAGGCATATACACGCGCCATCTTCCAGCGCGGTACGGAGATAGCCGAGAAGATGGGTCTTATCTTGGTAGATACGAAGTATGAGTTTGGCAAGAAGAACGGTATTATATACCTTATGGACGAGATTCACACTCCCGACTCATCGCGTTACTTCTACAAGGAGGGCTACGAGGAGCGCCTCGCCGCAGGCCAGAAGCAGAAGCAGCTCTCTAAGGAGTTCGTTCGCGAGTGGCTTATGGAGAATGGTTTCCAGGGTCTGGAGGGTCAGCAGGTTCCCGAGATGACCCCAGAGGTTGTCGCAGGCATCACCGAGCGTTATATCGAGCTATATGAGGCCGTTACGGGCGAGAAGTTCGTGCGCGCCGAGGCCAACAATGTCGAGGCTCGCATCGAGAAGAATGTAAGCGAGTACCTTAAGACGCTATAATATTCCAAGCGTAATAATACAATAAGTGCCGACCCAGTGGGCAGCCCTTTTTATTTTTAACTGATTGATTTTCAGTGTTAGTTTTTACGAAAATTGCGAAATCCTACATAGAAGACTACGTGGAGGTTGTGGTTAAATCCATTTTCCGACGAGTAAAATGTGTATAGCAGTTTTGAAAGTACGGCTCTGAAATCGAGCATCTTTCGCTGATGCGATATGTATAAACAAAATTGGTGCGTGACGGGACTACATCGTTCCCTACACGCACCAATTTTTGTGTATAGACTATTCTCTTACTTCTTGCTCAAACTCAAAATCACAGTGAAAGTCTCGAAGGTCTCCATAAACTCCTTCTCCAATGCGGCAATCTGTGCGGCATCGAGCTTTAAGCCTTCGTTCTCCTTCTCTACAAGTTCTACCATACCGCCCAACCAAGCAGCCTGCTTAGGAATGATGATGAAGAGACGGTCGCCATTACTGTTATTTTCTTGCTATAACAATCGGCTGATAAAAGCCTGTCTCTTCTGGCATCTTCCATTGCACTTCCTTACATCCATTAGCTCTAAAAATAGAGGTGAGTTCTTCTCTACGGACGGCTCGGTATTCACATTCAAATTTACTTGTTTGAAGCGTCTGCTCATCCTCGATGATATATTGTACAAGATGATAATTGTCATTCTTCCAAGTCCAAGTCTGGAAGCAGACACGCTGTCCTTTGTCTGTCTTATATATGTAAGGAGGTGAGTATGATGGCTTCTCCTCCAATAGCCTATCGTAATCTCTAATGCTGGCAACGATTATTCCGTTTGGTTTGGTTTGCTCCGTTATGCTCTTGATTGCTGCCTCCAAATCTTTGTTTGAAAGCATATGAGGCAAGGCGTTGTCCATTGCTATCACAATATCAAATTGCTCTGAAAACCTATCCGCCAAACCACGAAAGTCAGCCAACTCAAATCGAATGTCAACATTGTTTTTCTTCGCCCTTTCCTTTGCTTCGATAATCTCTGCGGCACTTATGTCAGAAGCAGACACTCGATAGCCAAGCGCAGCAAGGCCTATGGACTGGGTTCCTATTCCACAAGCACAATCAAGAATATGAGCTGCTGTGTCGAAGCCATTATCATTGAATATTCTATTCAGTATGACTGCCTGCTCGTGAATAGTAGATTGCCAATCTTGAAAGAGCTTGTCATATTGAGAAGCTATATTGTTATAAAATTCTTGCGTAATATCCATATCCCCTATCTTACTATATATGAAAGTTTACTTTATTTACATCACTTCGATAGTGCATCAATATCCCTGACATTAACTATATGTTTGAAATAGCCGCACTTTACGCAGCTTATTATTGCATTGCAACCCCCTCTATATACTCTTCGATCTCGGAATGCGAAATGCCACACGGACGACGGCTAACGCTCAACACTCTCTCTAACTCTAGCCTATCAAGGCACGAAGCAGTATTCCTTCGCCAACAAATTCCGTTTCTCCTGTGAGTATTATCTTTATAGCCGTTGTTTATATATATCTATCGCTAAAATAGCTTGTTGATATCCATTGATAAAAATTCCTCCACTGCTATACCGCCATCACCAACGATAAACGAGGCCTTAGGGTTAAACATCTGTCTGAATTTCTCTAAGCCGTTTGTGTTTTTCTCAGCATTGCTCTTCACCTCAATAGCCACAATAGAGCCCTTTTTCTGAAGTATAAAATCTACTTCGTCATTACGCTCTCGCCAATAGAACACTTCAAAGCGATGAATAAATGCCTGGCTGACGAGGTATGCTCCAATGCCCGATTCAAAGATATGTCCCCACGCTTTACGGTCAAGAATAGCCTGCTCAAATGTAAGAGGACTGTACACCATCTTTAACGCATTGTTATATACTTGGAACTTTGGAATACTGGCTCTTCGGCGGGACATATCAACACTATATTTTTGCAGGCCACAGAGCAAACCACTCTCATTAAGCAGGTTAACGTATCCAGCCAATGTAGATGTGTTGCCTGCATCTTGCAAAGAGCCCAACATTTTATTTAATGATAGCAGGTTTCCGGAGTAGGCAGCTCCAAGTTCAAAGGTTTGTTTCAAAAGAGCAGGTTTACTGATTGGAGTATCCATAAGGATATCTTTATTTATAGTGGTATCGATAATCGCTGACTGGATATACTGCTCAAAACGGTCACTATCATCAATCAGTGTTGCTGCTCCGGGGTAGCCTCCGTAAAACAGATATTGATCAACAGTGAAGCCAAAGCACTCTTTCATCTCCTTATAGCTCCAATGACTCATGCGAATCTCTTCGAACCGTCCTGCCAAGGACTCAGACAAGCCTTTTTCCAGCAGTACACGACTACTACCAAGAAGCAATACCTTAATATTTCGGTCGTGGAATGTGTCATCATCCCACTCTTTTTTTACAACTTCACTCCAATTAGCAATTTTCTGAATCTCGTCAATTACAAGGATGACACTCTCCCAGCCATTATTCTCTTTGAGACTGCGTGTCGCTGCCCAACAATTGGAAATCCACGCAGTATTGGTGGCAGGAACATTGTCCGCAGAGTAGAACTGATAAGGCTGTGATAGATCTTTGAGTACCTGCTTGACAACTGTTGATTTGCCAATCTGGCGAGCACCCATTACAACCTGAATAAACGTTCTTTCTTCTTCAAGCCTTGATTTAATTTTCTGATATTCAGCTCTTTTATACATAACATTACATTTTACGCAGTGAGTTGATTATTTTTACGCAATGCAAATATATGTCCGATTTTTTAGATCTCCAAAGAATTTCGCATATTATATCTTAATTATACTTAATTTATACTACATAGAAGACTGCACGCAAAAGGGTAAAATCAACGCTTAAACCATTTTTGCACAAAAAGTCGTTTCACAACGCAACAACCTAATGCAATGTATATCAACAAAATCGGCGGTGAATAGTATTTCACCGCCGATGAAGGGTAGTCCTAAAAGGGTCGGCACTTATTGTATTATTATGCACTACATCTCAGCTACGCCCTCTTTGCGCCTATCTTCGTAAGCTCGCTAAGGAGCAGTACGCCGACAGACAAGGCCGCAACAGCCAGCCACTGCTGTGTGTTGAGTGCCGTAAGGTCGAAGAGCGACATCATACTTGGCGTGAGCATAACGAACATCGTCACCACCACAACGAAGAGTATCGTCAGCCACAACCAGCGGTTTGTGAAGAAGCCCGTAGTGAATATCTTGTTACCTGTGCGAATGCTGAATATCACCGTAAACTGCGAGAATACCATCACCGCGAAGGTCATCGTACGCGCCACGTCGAGCGACACGCCCAAACCTATAAGATAAGCCGCAATCGAAGCACCTCCGACGATAAGCGCCTGCAGCGTTATCCTACGGATGAAGGGACGAGTGAAGAAGCCCCTCTCTGCGTCGACAGGACGGCGGCTCATAATATCCTTAGCCGCAGGGTCGACGCTCAGCGCCAACGATGGCAGACTGTCGCATACGAGGTTAATAAATAGTAGCTGTATAGGTAGTAGTGGCATAGCCCAGTTGCACAATACGGCGACAAGGAGCAGCACTATCTCGCCCATATTGGTCGATATCATAAACTGTATCGACTTGACCAAGTTGTCGTAAATGCGTCTACCCTCGCCCACGGCCGAGACTATCGTAGCGAAGTTATCATCAACAAGTACCACATCCGAGGCCTCCTTAGCCACATCAGTACCCGTGATGCCCATAGCCACGCCAATGTTTGCGAGCTTAAGTGCTGGAGCATCGTTGACGCCATCTCCGGTCATAGCCACCACGTTACCGCGCGATGCAAAGGCGGCGACGATGCGCACCTTATGCTCTGGGGCTACGCGTGCATATACCGAGACCCTGTCGACTAACTTACGAAGCTCCTCGTCGGTAAGGCTCTCCACCTCGCTGCCCGTAAGCACCAAGTCGCCCTCCTGCATTATGCCGAGCTGACGAGCTATGGCCATAGCCGTAAGTTTATGGTCGCCCGTAATCATCACAGGCTTGATGCCTGCAGCGCGGCACTCCGCAACGGCTGTCATTGCCTCCTTGCGCGGTGGGTCAATCATACCCACCATACCGACAAACGTTAAACCCTGCTCGGCTCGCTCGGTAAGCTCCTCAATAGCCTTAAGATAGTGCTCCTCGCCCTCGGCCGCTACGTTATGCTCCGCATAGGCCAGAGCCAAGACACGCAGTGCACGCTCGGCCATAGCGCCATTCTGCTCGGCAAGACGCGCTACATCCTCCTCGGTTATCCTCCTCACCGTGCCATCGTCGCCAACGATATGCGTGGTGCAGGCCATAAGCTCGTCGAAGCCACCCTTAGTAGCCACCAGCACCCTATGATCATCTATGCGGTGTAGCGTAGTCATCAGCTTACGCTGCGAGTCGAAGGGTATCTCGCTTATGCGCGGGTAGAGCTCCATAGCCTCGCGCTGGCCGTATCCCTCGCCCTCGGCCCACGCCACAAGAGCCGTCTCCGTAGGGTCGCCTATAAGCTCGCCACTCTCGCTGCGCTTAACATCGCTACAGAGTAGCGCCACGTCGTAGATGCGTGTCGAAGGTACTGCAACGCTATCTACCACCGTCATACGGTTTTGGGTAAGCGTACCCGTCTTATCCGAACATATCACAGTCGTGCTTCCGAGCGTCTCGACCGAGGGCAGGTTACGCACTATGGCGTTGCGCTTAGCCAGACGCTGCACGCCGAGAGCCAGCACCACGGTAGATACCGCTGGCAGTCCCTCGGGGATGGCTGCTACAGCCAGACTCACGGCCGTCATAAACATATCCATAAAGTTGTTTCCGTAGGCAAGGCCTATGACGAAGATTATGCCGCAGACAACCAAGCATATGATGGCCAGCACCCTTCCCAGCTGGTCGAGGCGACGTTGCATAGGCGTGCGCTCCTCGACTACCGATTCAATCATCGATGCTATATGTCCCACCTCGGTATCTGAGCTAATGGCCACCACCACGCCACGACCACGTCCTGCGGTCACACTGCACGAACTGAAGGCCATATTTACCCTATCGCCTAATGTGCAGTCGCCCTCCAGCGGCTCGACGCTCTTGGCCACAGGCTGCGACTCGCCCGTCAGCGCTGCCTCCTGAATCTGCAGGCTGGCGCACTCCGTAAGTCTCAGGTCGGCAGGCACCGAATCGCCAGCCTCCAACACTACGATATCGCCCACAACAAGCTCGCGCGACTCGATAATTCGAAGCTCGCCTTCGCGTATCACCTTGCAGTGCGGCGCCGACATACGCTCCAGAGCCTCGAGCGACTTCTCGGCCTTGGACTCCTGCATCACGCCGATGATAGCGTTGAGTATCAAGATAACCATAATGATAAGGGCATCGGTTATGCCCTCGCCATTCATATAGCCGGTAACGCCCGATACTATGGCCGCCACGACCAAGACTATAATCATAAAACTCTTAAACTGTGCAAAGAACTTAGCTATGAGCGATGAGTGCTCCTTGCGCTTAAATTCGTTATAGCCATCGCGCTCACGGCGCTTCTCGACCTTCTCTGTCGAGAGGCCCTCAAGATCCTTAACCCCTAAGCGCTCAAGCACCTCCGAGGTTGTCATCCTATAGTATAACTCCTTCATAAATAATGTGTTTGATATTTTTCACAAAAATAGGCTTTGCAAATGAGAAATTTATTATATTTGTGGTATAAAAAATTTATAATTTTTCGCCTATGAAACTTTCAGACCAAAACATATACCAAATAGATATCGCCGCGATGATGGCTTCAGTGCACTATGGCGTGGTTGTCGAACAGGAGATATTCAATCAGGGAACAAAGATGATGGTCACGGGCGGCCTGCTTATACTTATATGTCGAGGTGGCCAGAGCGTTATTGTCGACAGAAAGCGCTACGAACTTACGGACTACAACCTCATAGTCCTCCCAGAGCGTCACGTAGTAGAGTTTAGCCACACGATAGCGCGCGACGACTACCACTCTATAGCCCTACCTACGGACTACCTACTATCTATGCCCTCGCCCATAGATACCAACATACTCAACTACTCGCGCTTCGTTTCGGTGATACCCATAAGCGAGTTTAAGTACAACGACCTTGCGAGCTACTATACCTTTATATATAAGGAGACCTTCGAGGAGTCGCTCTACCAGCAGGAGATCATCCAGTCGTTGCTCTACGCTATGGTACTCGAGGTTGCCGCCGAGTACGAGAGCCACCTGCAGCGCGATGCCGCCACGAGTATCAAGGCCGAGGACCTCTCGGATAGCTTCCTTAGGCTCCTTGCGCGCCACTACCGCCAGCATCGCACCGTGGCCTACTATGCCGAGGCACTGAACCTAACGCCCAAGTACCTTGCCGCAGCCATCAAGCGCATCACTGGCCGCCCTATCCTCGACTGGATACACGAGGCAGTGCTTATAGATGCCAAGATGTTGCTACGTAGCACCGACCTTACGGTGCAGGAGATATCCGAGAGGCTTAACTTCTCAAGCCCCTCGGCCTTTGTGCAGTTCTTCAGGCGCAAAACAGGTACTACCCCCAAGCGACACTGGCTGGGGGAGGGTGATTAGCAGTCAGCAATATCGGTTACAGGGTGGGCTATAGCAACTTCTTAACCCAGCGAAATAGTTTGTAAGGCATATACCTAAAGGGCAGGTCTATCCACGTAGGTGTGGTGAGCACAGCGCGGCGGTGCGAAAAGGCGTAGAGCGAGTCGCGGCCGTGGTAGCGCCCCATACCCGAGTTGCCGACACCACCAAAGGGCATACGCTCGTTTGCCACGTGCATAATAGTATCGTTTATACAGCCACCTCCCGACGAGGTGCGCTCAAAGATTCCACGAGCAATATCCTCATCAGCAAATACATATAGAGCTAACGGTTTCTCTCGCTCGAGGATGAAGGCCTCGGCCTCGGCAATGCTATCAATAGTGAGCATAGGCAGCACCGGTCCGAATATCTCATCGTGCATCACAGCGCTGTCGGGTTGCACGTTATCAAGCAACGTAGGCTCGATATACCTCTCCTCGGCCTTAGTACGCCCACCGAACAGCACATCGCCATCGGCAATATAGGCCTTCACGCGCTTGAAAGCTGCATCCGAGACCATACGGACATAGTGCTTGCTCTTGCTGGCATCGTCGCCGTGAAGCTGGCGCACAGCACGACCAAAGGCCTCGACAAAGCGGCTCTTAACGGTGCGGTGGACAAGCAGGTAATCTGGGGCGATACAGGTCTGTCCAGCGTTTAGCGTCTTGCCCCACGCTATGCGCTTAGCAGCTAACTCAACGTCGGCCGTCGAGTCTATGACCACGGGGCTCTTACCTCCCAGCTCGAGGACTACGGGGGTCAGATGCTCGGCCGCGGCGCGCATAACCACACGCCCTAAGGCTGGCGAGCCGGTGAAAAAGATTATATCGTAGCGCTCAGCAAGTAGCGCGGTGTTAACATCTCTATTTCCCTGAACTACGGCAATATACTCCTCATCGAAAGTCTCGTATATAAGCCTCTCGAGCAGCGTAGCCACGTGTGGGGTGTATGGCGAGGGCTTAAGCAGTGCGGTACACCCAGCACCTATAGCTCCGACCAATGGATTTAGGAGCAGCTGCACAGGGTAGTTCCAGGGGGCTATGATAAGTGCGCAGCCGAGAGGCTCGGTGAGTATCTGGCTACGCGAGGGTTTAAGTTTCAGGGGTGTCGGTCGCTTCGAGGGCGCTGCCCAGCGACGCAGGTTCTTCTGGAATAGCTCTATCTCGGCATATACTATGCTTAGCTCCGTAAGGTATGCCTCCTCGGCCGACTTATGAAGGTCGAGGTATAGCGCGTCGAGGAGCTCCTGCTCGAATCGCTTTATGGCACCGCGCAACTTTGCCAACATCGCGAGGCGATACTCTATATCGAGGGTCTTGTGGCTGCGAAAGAGTTGTCGTTGCGCCGCCACCAAGCTCTTAATGCGTTCTGTAGCTGTGTTTTGCATAGTATATTTTTGCGTATGAGTTTTTAACACATTGTCACTCATTACAAATTTAGCGCCATTACAAGAAGTATAATCGGCTTCGCGTAAAAGAGCTTTAATGAGGTGAGGGAGATTTGAGGGGGTAAAAGGAGTTTAGAGAATTTATAGAATTTAGAGAATTTAGAGAGTTTAGGGAGTCTGGGGAATTTGGGGAATTTGGGGAATTTGGGGAATTTAGGGAAATTAGGGAATTTAAGGAAAAAACTCTAAACTCCTTAAACTCACTAAACTCCTTAAACTCCTTAAACTCACTAATCTCTATCTCCCTAATCTCGCGACGCTCTCTAATCTCTCGAATTTCCCTTTAGCACCGCAGGTGCGAACTACCCTTTCTGCTACCCTTTAGCAGGCATCGCCTGCGAACTACCCTTTCCGCGTAGCGGTGGCCGCAAGGCCAGGCCAGATGCCGCAGAACGCCACTACCTCCACGACCAAATTTCTTGTTAGAATGGTGCAGATGTGGTAGCTGGTCGCAGACGTTGAAAGCGGAGCATACTAATCGTATGTGAGCATTTCAACGGCAAGCCAGATGCCGCAGAGCGCCATTACCTCCACAACCAAATTTCTTGTCAGAATGGTGCAGATGTGGTAGCTGGTCGCAGAGGGCAAAACCGCAGTTTACCTGACGTAAATGAGGATTTTGCACTCAAGCCAGATGCCACAGATGCGCCATTACCTCCACGACCAAATTTCTTGTCAGAATGGTGCAGATGTGGTAGCTGGTCGCAGACGTTGAAAGCGGAGCATACTAATCGTATGTGAGCATTTCAACGGCAAGCCAGATGCCGCAGATGCGCCATTATCACAAGAAATTTTTATTTGGAGGTCATAATACGAAGTATCATCGCATCGGTGTGAACCATCGCATCGCGGCCTATATCTGTAAGGTTGCGGATAGACTTGTCTACATCGTCGTCGATGATACCCTCAACGGACTTCACATAGCGGTTATTCATAGCCATAAGTGCTGAAACTACGGCTGTAGAGACGCCTGAGGCGCACTTCATAGCACAAGATGGCTTAGCTCCGTCGCAAATCATACCTGCGAGGTTGGCAATCATATTCTTTACGGCGTAGGTCACCTCGTTGTAGCCGCCACCCATAAGGTAGGTGATGCCGCACGACGAGCCAGTAGCTGCCACAACACAGCCACAGAGGGCTGATAGGCGTCCGAGGCTCTGCTTTATGTATATCACGGTGAGGTTGCTGAGCACCAATGAGCGCACCATCTGCTCGTGCGAGGCACCCGTACGCTCGGCATATACCACTACGGGGACTGTAGAGGTAAGACCCTGGTTACCACTACCTGAGTTACTCATCACAGGTATCATAGCACCCGCCATACGAGCATCGCACGCAGCGGTGGTCATACCTACAATCTGGCAGTGGAGCGTGTCGCCCATAATGTTACGCTCTGACTCAGCGCGGAAGAGCTTACCTATGGCGTGGCCGTAGTCACCCTTGAGCGAGGCCTCGGCAGCGCCCATATTAAGACGCTTAGCCTCGAGGATAAACTCTATCTCTTCGAGGGGTGCGGTCATCGCGAAGTCCCACACGCGACGAAGCGTGAGTTGAGGGTCGCTTATCTCGGGCTGCGCAGTAGCGTCGTCACCCTGAGAAGCCTCGGCACTGAAGAGTAGCTCGCCACAGCGCGACACGTGGATAAAGCGCGTATGTCCGCCAGCTATGATGGCCTTGGCGCTGGCACCTCCGGCAAATACCTCAACCTCGATATATAGTTTCTCCGAGATGTTGTACTTAAGGTCTACGATGATAGCCTTCTGGTCGATCATCTTCTTACCCTCGGCCACAGACTCTGCAGTAGCATCCTTGAGCACCTCGAGCTCGTACTCCGAGCGGCCGACGATAGCTCCGAGAGCCATAGCTATAGGCAGGCCAGTCATACCCGTACCAGGGATACCCACGCCCATAGCATTCTTCAGGACGTTGGCACTGAGGCGCGCCTCGATACGCTCGGGGCGACACCCTAAGGTCTCGGTAGCCTTAGCGACACATAGAGCTACGGCTATAGGCTCGGTACATCCAATAGCGGGGACTATCTCGCGATTCATCAGAGCGATTATCTCTCTACGCTCCTCGGCTGTAAAGGTGTAATTCATAGACATTGTATAGGTATTAGTTTGTTTCGGTTGTTTAATCATACGAAGGTATACATTTTTCATTGAACTACAAAATCGCTTGCCCATTTTTTGCACCCCGAATAACTTTTTACTGCACAAATTTTGTCAAAACATATATTTTCTTTATCTTTGAGGGATAGAAACAACCTTACGTTTAAGCGGCGATTTGTCTACCCCAACGTTTAGGTTAGGTTTCTTGAACCGATAACGATAGTATAAAACTTTAAATTGATAGCATTATGGCTGGAAAGACTCCTACGCCCCACATCGGGGCCCAGTATGGCGAGATTGCCGATAGAGTGATTATGGCGGGCGACCCGCTACGTGCGAAGTTTATGGCCGAGAACTTTTTAGAGAACCCCGTGCAGTATAACAACGTGCGCGGTATGCTCGGCTTTACGGGTACTTACAAGGGTAAGCGCGTATCGGTGCAGGGCCACGGTATGGGTATCCCATCGATAGGTATCTACACCTACGAGCTCTTCAACTTCTACGACGTTAAGCGCATCATACGTTGCGGCTCGGCAGGTGCTTACGACCCTACGCTGAAGCTCGGCGACGTGGTGTTCGGTATGGGCTCGTGCACCGACTCGAACTACGGCGCGCAGTTTAACCTCCCAGGCACGTTTGCTCCTATCGCCGACTTTGAGCTCTTGCGCTCGGCAGCGGCTAAGGCCGAGGAGCTGGGCATAGGCTACCGCGTGGGTAACATCCTTGCCAGCGACGTATTCTACGGCGACGATGCCGAGGGTTGGAAGCAGTGGCAGAAGATGGGCGTGCTGGCTGTGGAGATGGAGGCTACGGCGTTGTATATGAACGCGGCGCGTGCTGGCAAGAGTGCGCTATGCATCTGCACCATCTCCGACTCGTTGGTACACGGCACCGCCTGCTCGGCCGAGGAGCGCCAGACGTCGTTTACCAATATGATGAAGATCGCCTTCGATATTATTTAGCGAAGGCTATTAAAGCACGGCCACAAATTACCCTCAAGCATCATTACGATATTAAAGGCCTCTCATCCATTATGTATCACCACTGACAACAAACGATATGGCTACAAATAAATCTACACTACAAATGACGGAATACTCTGGACCCAAGGACTCGGAGGGTCGACCCCACGGATATGGTACGGCTTACTACTCGAATGGCGACCAGGAGTTTCGTTACGAGGGTATGTTCCGCCACGGCAAGCGTCACGGTTTTGGAGAGCTGACGTGCAAGGGGATTAAAGAGAATCCGCAGGAGGAGTGGCAGTGGTATCAAGAGGGCGATTACGACTCGGCTGGAAGGCTCATACATCCGCTGCACGAGCCAGGGTCGTACAGCAAGTATATCGAGACTTGGTGGTGGGAGTACTCTGGATGGTGGAGAGAGGACCAGCAAGCGGAAGATGAGACAGACGTAGATAGATATGACGCATATGTCACCGACTTCGAAATTACGCACGACGACGAGTTCCTCAGCCACTTCTACGACTTTAGATTTGCCGGGCGACTGTCGCCTGAGATGGTCGAGAAGCTTAGCAAGAGTAGCGACCCGTATGCTCGCTACGCCTATGGACATTGGCTCTATAACACTAAATATGACGATTGGGGGCTGATACAGATTACGGAGTGCTTCAAGTATGCTGCCAATCATGGCATAGCCGATGCCCTCTATATGTTGTCATTACTATACCGCAAGGGTGATGTTTACAACCCAAGTATCACGACATATATCCGCGATACAGCGCTGGCCAAGCAACTATACGACGAGGCCTTAGAGCGTGGTAGTATGCTGGCAAAACTGCATCATAATTTCCACCAATTCGAAGGGCTTAATTTTGTCGACAAGGACCAGAAAGCAGCCCTTGCCGAGGCTGAGGCCGAGGCTAACAAGAGCGATGCTTCGGTATATTGGATTGAGCAGTTGGGTACATTCTACAACGAATTAAAGCGTTACGATGAGGCTATAGAGGCATACGAGAGGTGCATATTAAGAGGTTACTACCAGCCGATAATTGACTTAGCGCTTATACACCTATACACAGACCAAAACAGTTACTACGAGGCTCTTATGCGCGAGGGTATCAGGCGCAAGGTATCGCAATGCTTAATTCTGGGCATAGAGAATCAGCACGAATGGGACAACCTTCACCCCCGTCGCCAGGCATCTCTATCAACTGAGCTAAGATTGAACCTCAATGAGGGTGTAGAACTCAACAATGGCTTCTGTGCATATCTTATTGGACATATGCACTACTACCGTCAATTTGGTTTCTGGCAGAGCACCTCAAGGGCTTTGGAGTATGCTCTTAAAGGATATAAGCATCGCTGCATCGAAGCCATGGAGCTTGCCTGCATCATACTACAAGACGAAGAGTGCGACTCGGAGATGCTCAGTAAGCTACACGTCACCGAGCGCGACATCCTGATGCTAAACCTGCGTGCTCTGCGCTATGGCGTCGAGAGTGTACTCGAGACAGTGATAGAGAACGAAGAGAAGTATATACAGATGGGCTACGGCGACGAGATAAAGTCGGTATGGATACCTAAGTGGCTCGATAGTAATGAGAATAGTAGCAATAACGAGAGCGATAACAAGAGCGGCAAGAAGAGCTCTTGGATGATAGCGATACACCCCTCGGGCGATGTAGAGTTTGTCGACTTAAGCAATTCCGATTACGACTACGATGACATCCCCGAGTCCGACATCGCAGAGCTTCTGGATGCCGAGCACGTTACAACGACAACATACTCTGAGGTACTGGATAGAATCAACGAGGAGTGCAACCTCAGCGACCGACTCACGCTCTTTTACGACAGCGATACGGACAACAATGAGCTCGAGCTAAACCCCACAGCTACAATTCTCGATAACATGTCAGACATCCGAGGTGCGGCAATACTCCTACTTCAGGATGACGATTACAACAACCACTCCTTCAAGAGCCTCGAGCAGGTAAAGGCCATATTTAATCTCTTGGTCGAGATTACTGACGGAGGGGTAAGACTCAGCGACGGCAACGACGATGAAGAGGAGAACGATGACGATGGTCGTTACGACGCTTGGGCATAGAGAGAGTAAGAGAACAAAAACATAATGAGTATTTTAAACTACAAGTAACAGAAGAGAACCTATGATTAAAACCCTTAAGACCCTTGCCACCATAGCATTGGCAGTAGTTATCGGCCTTAGTGCCGAGGCACAGGACCTCTCGTCGCAGCGCGGCGAGTCGCAAGATCTCGGAAAACTTCTCGGCTATCGCGTAGACCGTGGTGGCCTCAACATTAGCCCCTTCCCACAGCAGTACGTGCCTATGTCGTGCGACGGCGTAGACCTACGTAAGGGCGTAAAGCTCATTGGCGAGGCTACGAACTATGCCGAAGAGCTTAGCTTCCTTGAGCAGAGCAACAAGGGCGCGAAGCTAAACCTTAGATTCTATACCGAGGCGAGCGACAAGCACGAGATATTTGCCCACGTGCCAGGCGCCTATGCACTCGAGATTAGCAAGGGCACAATCACCATCGACGCCTACGACGACGCTGGTGCCTTCTACGCCATTCAGACCCTGCGTCAGATTGTCGAGAGCCCCATCGCAGCCGAGGGTGAGCTCCCAGCAATGTACTTTAACGACTGGCCAGCACTTAAGTATCGCGGCGTTGTCGAGGGTTTCTATGGCGAGCCCTGGTCGCACCAGACACGCCTCTCGCTTATCGACTTCTACGGCCGCTTCAAGATGAACTACTACATATACGGTCCTAAGGATGACCCATACCACTCATCACCCTACTGGCGTGAGATGTACCCCGAGCAGGAGGCTGAGGAGATTCGCGAACTTGTCGAGGCCTGCAAGCGCAACCGCGTGCACTTCGTGTGGGCCATACACCCTGGTAAGGATATTCAGTGGAACGAGACCGACCTGCAAAATCTCGTCAATAAGTTCGAGGCGATGTATCAGCTGGGCGTGCGCGCCTTTGCCGTACACTTCGACGATATCGAGGGTGCTGGTGCCAACCCATACCCCCAGACCGAGCTGATGAACATCCTCAACGATGACTTCGTAAAGGTAAAGGGCGATGTTGAGCCACTGATAGTATGTCCTACCGAGTACACACGCCTATGGGCCAACCCCACCGAGCGTGGCAGCTTAGTGATTTATGGCAACGAGCTCGACCCCTCGGTCGATGTATTCTGGACTGGTGATGCCGTATGTAGCAATATGACCGAGTCGACGATGGAGTGGATATCGTCGCGCATCAAGCGCCCCGCCCTCTTCTGGTGGAACTTCCCCGTAACCGACTACGCTCGCCACATCATTATGCAGGGCCCTGTATACGGTCTTGACTCTACGATGGACAGCACCAAGACTCGAGGCATCGTGAGCAACCCTATGGAGCACGGCGAGGCATCGAAGTTGGCGCTATATAGCACCGCAGACTATGCGTGGTGCCCCGAGACGTACAACCCTATAGATAGCTGGGAGCGCGCGATAGAGTGCGTAGCCCCGGAGGTTAAGGAGGCATATCGCCTGTTCGCCATCCACTCGTGCGACACCGAGACTGGCTACCGCCGCTTGGAGTCGTGGGAGACCGAGACCTTCACGTTTGCCGAGTGGGACGACGCCAAGGCCGCCAAGCTACGCGAGGAGCTCGAGCGCATAGTTATGGTACCAGCCGCGATGGAGGCTATGGAGAACAAGGCTCTACTTGAGGAGCTACGCCCCTGGTTGGTGGAGTTTGGCAAGCTCGGAGAGCGTTGCCTTAAGGCGTTGGATTGCTATGAGCTCTATCGCAAGGGCGACTATGAGGGCTTCTGGAATCTCTATGTTGACAACCTAATGACCGAGGAGGAGGTTGCGGCGTTCGATGCACACCGCTGCGGCACTATGAAGCTACAGCCCTTCTACGAGCGTATGATGGACGATATGACTGCAGCATACTACGAGAGCCTCACAGGCCAGAAGTCTTCGAACCTTGCGGCTGTAGGTAGCTACCACTCGCCTGCAGCACCTCAGGCCAAGTATATGTTCGATAATGACCTTGAGACCTACTACCACTCGGGCCAGGCACAGCGCACCGACGACTTCATTGGCGCCGATATGGGCATCGTGCGCGAGGTACGCGAGGTACGCATCACGCAGGGTCGCAACTCGGTCGACGATGTCGACTATTTCGACCACTGCATCTTGGAGTACTCGACCGATGGCCAGACGTGGACAGCACTTACAGAGCCTATGCAGGGCATCTACGACATCGTGTGGAGGGGCGAGCCTTTTGAAGCACGCTACGTAGGTATCCGCAAGCTCGAGTCGAAGAAGCGCAACTGGTTGGCAATACGCGAATTTGCCATCAACCCAGTCAGCGAGGATGAGTATGGCTGGGATGGTAACCCATTCACGTCGCGTAGCGTGGAGGGCAGCATCGAGATAGAGATTTGCAGTGGTTGCTACTCGGGCAAGCAGAGCTTGGAGCTTATGCTCGGAGAGCTTAGCGGCAACGTTAAGTATCGCATCTACAACGACTTTACTGAGTACTCAAGTGGCGAGATTACCTCGTCGCGCGCCTCTATCAAACTGCCTATGACCGACATCGAGTCGGGCAAATGGCGCATCGAACTTGTAGGCGACTTCGATCTCTACGAGCTCTTCTACCGTTAATAGCAGTGTCGCTCAGTTGACGATATTTACAAGTATTGAGGACGGCTTGCATCCCCGTGGTGCGAGCCGTCCTCTTTTACCACCTCCGTGGGAGGGTCGAGAGTTTAGCCAAAATGGCTTAGAGCGGCTAAAAAGGGCCATTACGGCGATATTTTCGTAAAAAGGCTATCGCCGCGCAACACTTTTTCGGAGCAAAACTTGGCAGAAACGAAATTTTTAAGTAAATTTGCGCACCTATATATATTTATAGGTGGCCACTGGCTAATGGTTGTCGGTTGCCACGCGAAAATGGATAAGTAGACAATAATAAGAAGTTGTTTGGATTTGTTTACGAAATTATTTTATAGCTATTTTGTGGCTATATTCTCGGCTGATTTGAGGCGCATAGGGGCTCCTATGTAGTGAGAATCGGAGGAAAATAGAGCTGCGAACAACCTAAAAGAGTGAGATAAATAAATTTCAAACAACGTCTAAATACAACATAAAAAAAGTATGTCAGAGGAGATAAACTACACAGGTTCGACTGGCGGACGCATAGTCCAGGTCAACCTCGAAGAGCAGATGAAGTCGGCATATATCGACTACTCGATGTCGGTAATTGTGTCGCGTGCGCTGCCCGACGTGCGCGATGGTCTTAAGCCCGTACACCGTCGTATTTTGTATGATATGTCAGCCGAGTTGAACCTTTACTCGGATAAGCCTACGCGTAAGAGTGCCCGTATCGTCGGTGACGTGCTCGGTAAGTTCCACCCGCACGGCGATTTCTCGGTATACGAGGCTATGGTACGTATGGCTCAGGATTGGTCTATGCGCTACCCATTGGTAGAGGGTCAGGGTAACTTCGGCTCGATGGATGGCGACTCGCCTGCGGCGATGCGATACACCGAGGCCCGTATGCAGAAGATTACCGACGAGGTGATGGCCGACATCGACAAGGAGACCATAGACTGGGGTCTTAACTTCGACGATACGCTCAAGGAGCCTACTGTATTGCCCACGAAGATTCCATTGCTTTTAGTCAATGGCGCAAGCGGTATCGCCGTAGGTATGGCTACCAATATGGCCCCCCACAACCTCGGCGAGGTGGTAGATGCCTGCTGCGCATATATCGACAACCCTGAGTGCGAGTGCGAGGAGCTACTAAACTATGTCAAGGGTCCGGATTTCCCTACAGGAGCTATAATCTATGGCTACGAGGGCGTCAAGGAGGCGTTGCTCACGGGTCGTGGCCGCGTGGTTATGCGCGCAAAGACCGAGATTGAGCACACGGCATCGGGCAGAGAGTGCATCGTAATCACCGAGATACCATATATGGTCAACAAGGCCGAGATGATCAAGCGCATCGCCGACCTTATCAACGAGAAGAAGATTGAGGGTATATCGTATATCAACGACGAGTCGGACCGTCAGGGTATGCGTATCGTCATCATCCTCAAGCAGGATGCTGTCGCTAGCGTAGTGCTCAACACGCTCTACAAGAATACCCCACTGCAGTCGTCATTTGCCGTGAACAACATCGCACTGGTAAATGGCCGACCACAGCTTCTCAACCTCAAGGACCTCATCCACCACTTCGTGGAGCACCGCCACGACGTCATCATCCGTCGTTCACGCTTCGACCTGCAGAAGGCCGAGGAGCGTCTGCACATAGTCAAGGGCCTGCTCATCGCCCAGGACAACATCGACGAGGTGGTACACATCATACGCTCATCAAAGACAGGCGAGGAGGCACGCACACGCCTCCAGGAGCGCTTCTCGCTCTCGGAGTTGCAGACTGCAGCGATACTCGAGATGCGTCTACGTCAGCTCACAGGTCTGCAGCGCGAGCAGCTCGAGGCCGAGCGCGACGAGCTCATCAAGACTATCGACTACCTCAATGCCGTATTGGCAAATGTCGATATGCAGATGCAGATCATCAAGGACGAGCTTCAGGAGATGAAGGAGAAGTATGGCGACGAGCGCCGCTCGGAGATTGTATACTCATCTGAGGAGTTCAACCCCGAGGATTTCTATGCCGACGACGATATGGTCATCACCATCTCGCATATGGGTTACATCAAGCGTACGCCACTTGCCGAGTACCGCACACAGCATCGCGGTGGCGTGGGTGCTAAGGGTAGCGCAACGCGCGACGAGGACTTCATCGAGCATATCTACGTAGCCTCGATGCACAACACGATGATGTTCTTCACGGAGATGGGTCGTTGCTACTGGCTCAAGGTCTACCAGATACCCGAGGGCACACGAGCTTCGAAGGGTCGCGCTATACAGAACGTGATACAGATAGAGCCAGGCGACAAGGTACGCGCATATATCAACGTAAAGAACCTCGCAGACAAGGAGTTCGTAGAGAATAACTACCTTGTTATGTGTACCAAGCGCGGTATCATCAAGAAGACGACGCTCGAGGATTACTCGCGTCCACGTACTAACGGCGTTAAGGCCATCGTTATTAGAGAGGGAGACCAGTTGCTCGAGGTTAAGCTCACCAGCGGCAATGCCGAGGTTATGATAGCCTCGCGCGAGGGTCGCGCACTGCGCTTCAACGAGTCTACGGTACGCCCTATGGGCCGCGTAAGTTCGGGCGTAAGGGCTATCTCTATCGACGAGGACAACGAGGTGATAGGTATGATAGCTATCGAGCCTGGCACGGCGCAGGATGTACTTGTGCTCAGCGAGAATGGCTACGGTAAGCGCACCGACCTCGACGAATATCGTATAACCAACCGTGGCGGTAAGGGAGTCAAGACTATCAACATCACGGAGAAGACCGGTAAGTTGATATCTATCCAGGCCGTAACGGACGACAACGACCTGATGATCATCAACCGCTCGGGCTTGACGATACGCACCTCGGTAGAGCAGATACGTGTTGCGGGCCGCGCAACGCAGGGCGTGAGGGTCATCAACCTACGCGAGGGCGACTCTATCGCTTCGGTAACGGCAGTTCCTAAGACCGACGAGGAGGATATTGAGACGGTAGCTACAGACGTAGTGGCCGAGGGCGATACCGCCGAGGTAGTAGCGACTACGGAGGCTACAGAACAGGCCAACGAGTAGTAACCGAGCCAACGGGATAGAAAGATAACAATTAACACATAAAACAACACTCTAATTATGAAGAAGTTTTTGTTTCTCGCTGCTGCGATGCTGATGTTCGCATTGCCTGCAGCAAATGCACAGAAGGTAAACACCGCAAAGGAGATTGCAGCGCTCGAGAAGGCCGATGCGGCGTGCCAGGATGCAAAGAAGAACACTAAGGCTGCAACGTGGATTGCACGTGGTAAGGCCTACACCGATGCTTTCGTAGCGCCTACCAAGGACTTAGGTCGCGGTGTGCCTGAGCAGATGCTCCTTATGTCGGCTGGTAACCCATCGGATGCTTATCAGGCAGAGTTCGCAGGTGCTCCTGCTATCGTTTACGTTTATGAGTACGTAGACGTATATGTTATCAACGGTATGATCGAGGGCTGGAACCAGAAGTTAGCCGTTAAGGAGAACCTCGCACAGACAGCTATCGAGTCGTTTGCTAAGGCCTACGAGCTCGATCCAAAGCAGGACTCAAAGATTGCAGTGGCCATTGCTACACTCTCAAATAGCCTTATGGAGCAGGGTAATATGCTCAACATCTTGGGCCGCACGGCTGAGGCTGGCGAGGCTTTCGACTTGGCATACACCGCACAGTGCGTAGCACCATCGTTCCAGGAGGATGCTAACTGCCTCTACAACGCAGGTATGCTCTACGCTATGGCTGCATCGACAATGTCGGGCGAGGAGGCTATGGCGATGTTCAAGAAGTGCGAGGCCACACTTCTTAAGGCTCTCGAGGAGGGTTACAAGGATGAGAATGGTAACATCTACTACTACCTCTTCCACAGCTACTATGCTCAGAAGGACGTAGACCGCGATCTCTACCTTGCTAAGGCTAAGGAGGCGTTGCTCACAGGTATCAAGCTCTTCCCTAAGAACACCATTATCCTCGACGGTTTGATGTCGTTCTACACTGCTGAGGAGGGCGTAGGCGACCCTGCAGAGCTCGTTGATATGATCGAGAATTCGCTCGCTGACGACCCAACTAACTACGACTTGTGGTTTGGTCGTGGCCGCGTATACAATGCTCTTAAGAACTACGACGAGTGTATCAAGTCGTTCGAGAAGTGCGTAGAGATTCGTCCTGAGGAGTTCGATGCTAACTACTTCACTGGCTACTTCATCATCGAGAAGGCTAACGCTGCCCTCGAGGTATTGAATAACAATACGAATATTGGCTATGAGCAGTATGGAGAGGAGAACGCGAAGATCAACCTTATCTATGCCGAGGCTATTCCTTGGTTGGAGAAGGCTCACGCTATCAATCCTACGGATGCTGGCACTATCGAGCTTTTGAACAACCTCTGCTTCCGTCTCCGCGACTTGGATGGTATGATGGATAAGTACAACAAGTACCACGAGCTCTGGATGCAGAATCGCTAATAGCTTGTAAATACAAAAAAAATGGAGGTGACTAATTAACTTTTTAGTCACCTCCTTTTTTGTTATGAGGTAGAAGAGCTACAGCGCCTCTATCTTCTCAAGCAGCGGAGTAAAGTCCGAGTGTGCATCAGCAAACTCATCGTAGGAGTGCTCGGAATGGCCGGCCTCGGGGACATCCGAGACATACTTAACAGCCACAACGGGGATATTACCATATGTCTCAGCCACCTGGCAGATAGCTGCAATCTCCATATCGAACAGACCACACTCCACGCCAAAGCGGCTCTTTATCTCGCGCACGATATCGGCATTTACGAACGAGTCGCCCGTGAACATAGTCTCGGGGTCGGAGCCACGTAGCGCGCGAGGGTCGGTAATCTCGGGGCAGAAGTTCTCGGGGATGATGGCATCGTGATGCAGGGCACGCGATGGCATAACAATATCGCCCTGCTGGCGACCTAACGCCGCAGCGGCAAAGCCTACGACGGCCAACATATCGTACTTAACGCCCTTAACCTCGGCCAGTGTAAGGGCGCGCGCAAGGCCCGACGATGAGAGCGCCTTGCCGATACCTACCTCCACAAGGTCATAGCAGTGCTTCAGCCCCTCGGCCTTATCTAAAGCGTAGCGCATAGCGCGATATTCACGCGTCGTAGGGGCACAAATAAGTATTCTCATACTACCACCACTTTTCGTAAACAGAGCCTATACCTAACGCCGTAGCCTCATCGACCGTGAACAACGTGCGCATATACTCGGCCATCGCGGCGTTTGTCGAGTCGATGGCATAGAGTCCTGGATTGCCACACTGAATCTCATTGAGGCCCACAACATCCGAGGCCGACCTCAGCGGAAATACCTCCTTGTAGACCTTAGCCAGTGCCTGGCGAATATCCTCGGCCTCAACACTCTGCATCGTCGAGAGGTAGAAGCCTGTTTTGCAGCCCATAGGGCAGAACGACACGATGCTTGCACCTATCTTCTCGTCGAGACGCAGGTAGTAGGCCATAAGGTGCTCAATGGTGTGCACCTCGCCTGAGCCGAGGGGTGCGTGAGCCATAGGAGCGCGGAAGCGCAAATCCCACGAGCGCACTTGAAACTCATCGTTTATGGTATATACTGAACGTAGGTATAGTCCAGCATCGAGCGTGCGATGGTCAACATCGAACGACGAAACAACATTCTTCTTCATAGCTATTGTGTATTAGTTTTGCACAAAGGTATAAAAAAAGTACGTAATCTCCACCACTTGAGACGATGTCAGGAGTGAAAATATTATTGTAGTAGGTGCATCATTATGATGCTGCTGGTGTAGGTGGGGAATTGCTAATTACAACGAAATTCGTATCTTTGTGGCAAACAACAGCAACTATCGCTAATTACCAAAAGCAAATATATCATCCGATAGTATGAAGTTTCGCACCGAAATAGATATCAAGAGATGGACAAATCCTCTCGACTATAGCCACAAGATATTGTGTTTAGGCTCGTGCTTTGCTCGCAACATCGCCGAGCTTCTGGAGCACAACAAGTTCCGCGTCACCACATCGCCTACTGGCACGCTCTTTAACCCTGCATCCATAGCCTTGACAATGCGCCTTATGAGCGAGGGTTATACTCCTAAGGATGAAGATATCGTGGAGCTTGATGGCTCGTATCTAAGCTACAAGTTTCACTCCGACATCTCGGCCGATAGTCCCGAGGCACTCACTGATGTAGCCACCGAGGCACTGGAGCGGGGCCGTAGGGCTATGCACGAGGCCGACACAACTATCATCACGCTTGGCACGGCGTGGGTATACCGCCTTAACGCTACGGGCGAGGTGGTGGCCAACTGCCATAAGCAGCCACAGAGACTCTTCTCTCGCGAGCTACTCACGGTCACGGAGTGCGAGGCGCTCCTCGAGGAGATGCTTAGCCTAACAGAGTCGCGCATAGTGTTAACACTCAGTCCTGTACGTCACGTGGGCGAGGGTCTCGAGGATAACTCTTTGAGTAAGGCCATACTGCGTGTTGCCATCGCCAACATCTGCCGTCGCCACCCCGACCGCACGGTGTACTTCCCCTCGTTCGAGATGCTTGTCGACGACCTGCGCGACTACCGCTTCTATGGCGACGACCTTGTCCACCCCTCGAGGCAGGCCATAGAGTATATCGCCGAGCACTTCTTCGATGCGGCACTATCTCCGCGCGCCAGGGAGCAGATGCAACAGATTAGAGATATTGTTGCTGCAGTAAATCATCGTCCTCATAATCCTCGTAGTCAGACATATCAGGAGTTCTGTCGTAGACAGCTTGCTGCTATGGAGAGACTATCGGAGATAGATTTCTCGCAAGAAAGGGCGACAATGGAGCGTATGTTACAAATAAATTTGTAACTTTGTAGTTTGAAACATAACGCTATGCTTAAACGCACTACCATATGGGCTATACTTGCCCTAATAATTACTCTTAACGTACCACTGCGCGTCACGGCCCACGCGCCGCAGCTTGTCGTCAATATCGTTGTCGGCTCGCTACGTAGCAGCGACCTCGGCCGCTACTCGGAGAACTTCTGCGAGGGAGGTTTCCGCCGCTTGATGGATGGCGGTGTATACTTCACCGAGGCGTACCTCGACTACGCCATATGCTCGACAGCCGCAGGCATAGCGACACTGACGACAGGTGCTCAACCATCGTCCCACGGCGTCGTAGGCCCAGTGTGGTGGAACTACGTAGACTCATCACGCGTCTCGCTCATAAGCGACAGCAAGGCCCGCCCCATAGAGTTTAGCATCGGCGCTGAGAGCTGCTCGCCCCACCGCCTCGTAGCACCTACCATAGGCGATATGCTCGTGGCAGCAAACCCCGAAAGCAAAAACATAACCATAGCCATAGATGCCCTATCGGCAGTCGTAGCCACAGGCCAGAGAGGTATTGCCTACTGGGCCGAGAGCAACAAGACTCACTGGACAACATCGTCGGCATATACCGAGAGCATACCACAGTGGGTATGCAACTATAATCAATTGGGGTTCAACGACGTATATCGTATGGAGAGATGGACACCAATATACTATGCCAAGATATATAAGAACGAGGAGGTAGCCGTAATCGAGGATATCAAGGATAAGAGCACACAGCTACTTAGCGACATAGACCTTACAATCGCCGAATCGAAGATAGGACATATGCGCTATACGCCAGCAGGAAATAGTATGGTACTGGAGTTTGCCCGTAGCCTAATAGCTCAGGAGCGGCTCACAAGCAACGATACGCCCGACCTACTAAACATCATACTCGACACGCCACGATACATAGCCACGACATACGGGCCTGAGTCTATGGAGTATGAGGATATGCTATACCGCTTAGACAAGAAGCTTGATGAGTTTCTCACTTACCTCTATGCCCAGGTCGACGACCCGAGCGAAGTGGTAGTAGTACTCAGCTCGCCTCACGGCACATCGCCATCGTACAACCCCATAGGGTGTAAAGCTCAGGAGCGCTTCAACGTCCGCCAAGTCGAGGTGCTGATCAACGCCTTTCTTGGCGCTCGCTACGGCTCGGACAACTATATCCTCGGCTTTGCCAACAACGCCATCTACCTAAACCATAGCCTCATCCTCGACAAGCGATTATCGCTCGAGACCATACGCGAGGAGGTTGCAACCTTTATGCTGCAACTACGTGGCGTGGCCTCAGCACTCTCGGCATCATCATTGCGCAACACCTCGTTTGCAGAGGGACGCAGCAGACTCCTGCAGCAGAGCTTCTACGCCACACGCTCCGGCGACGTCATCGTCGACCTGCAGCCAGGGTGGACCATTGAGAATAGCGATACGCGCTCGGCAGCCGACGCAGGATATAACTACGACCGCGAGGTGCCTGTGATAATCTACGGAGGCCTCGTGCCAAGTGTCGTAGAGCGCCCTATGAGCATCGTCGAGGTAGCCCCCACAGTAACTAAGCTATTAGGCATCGAGCGCCCCTGGGCCTCGACAGCTCGGCCTGCCGCAGAGGTCAAGAGAGCCAAGAATAATTAGACAACAGATATAACGATTCGAATATGACACAGGATACAATTCAGGATGCAATCATCGAGGAGTTCTCGATGTTCGACGACTGGTTAGACAAGTACGATTACCTAATAAGCCTCAGCGACTCGCTCCCAGCCATAGACCCTGCCAAGCGCACGGATAAGTACCTCATCGAGGGTTGCCAGTCGCGCGTATGGGTAGCCTCGGAACTTCGTGACGGCAAGGTGCTCTACACCGCCGATAGCGACGCCATTATCACCAAAGGCATCATCAGCCTGCTGGTGCGCGTAATGAGCGGCCGCGAGCCTAAGGAGATAGCCAACATAGACCTCTACTTTGTCGATGCCATAGGTCTCGGCGAGAACCTTTCGCCCACGCGAAGCAACGGACTAAGGGCTATGATAGCTCAGATGAAGATGGATGCTGCGGTATATGCCAGCACACTGAAATAAGATACCGATAATTAGACTATAAAAATAGATATGACACCCGAAGAGATTCTCAACGTTGAGAAGAGTATAGTTCTCACACTCAAAAACATATACGACCCCGAGATTCCTGTCAACATCTACGACCTCGGTCTTATCTACGAGATAAACTACGACCCTGCGGGCGTGGCCGACATAATTATGACACTCACAGCCCCCAACTGCCCTATGGCCGATATGCTCCTTGAGGATATTCACCGCGAGGTAAGCAAGATCGATGGCGTCGATAAGGTAAACATAACACTCACCTTCGAGCCACAGTGGGACAAGTCGATGATGACCGAGGAGGCTATGCTCGAGCTCAACCTATTTTAGCTATGGAGGCGCACGGCGACAATCGTAGCACCTCAGATGGTTATGGTGGTGTCAAGCGTAGCACTACGCCACGCATAGAGTGCCTTCGGGGCATAGGCCTTATAGATGCAAGTGTAAGGCAGACGATATTTATGGAGCTAACTCAAGCTCGCATAAAGCGCAAGATTACTGAGATAAACGAACAGCTACGCGCCACGAATAACGACTGGAATCACGTCCTGACGTCCTTACTCTTTAAGGTTATGGGAGGCTTTGGCAACCGCAAAGCTATGATTCATCTATCGGAGACTATAAGCTACACGCACATTGCTCGCGAGCGTGGCTCCGTCGTAAATCTCGAGGCTCTGCTTATCGGAGGTGCTGGACTTTTAGAGGTCTATCCCGAGGATGACTACATAGCCAAACTTAAGTTGGAGGCTACGCATCAGATAGCCAAGTATGGCATCAAGCCTATGGATGTCTCGGAGTGGCATCTGAACACCAAATACCCCAATAATAACCCTATACTGCGCCTTGTGCAGATTGCTGCCACGCTCTACAACAATGTAATAAACATCTCGAGTGTCACGTCGTGCCGCAGCCGTAAGGATATATACAAACTATTCTCGTGCGACACCTCAAAATACTGGGTCGAAAAGATATCGCACGAGCTGGCTGGCACAACACTCTCGCGCCACATAGGTCGTTTTAAGTGCGATATCATAGGCATCAACCTTGTGGTACCGATAATCTATGCATATCGCAACTACACATCCTCGGGGCAGCTCGACGTATCTCCTGCGCAGTTGCTGATAGATATACCTGCAGAGAATAACATCTATACCAAGCTATGGCAGAGCTATGCCCATATCTCCACCTCGGCACTCGACAGCCAAGCACTGATACAACTCTCGCGCGAGTATTGCGAGAAGGGGGCTTGCAACATATGCCCCATAGCCAAGTACACGCTATAGCGGCCATCGAAGAGAATCTTCACTACACACTAACACTCTGACCTACGAATGTTTACTACCGACCTACCATTTGAAGAAGACTACGTATACCCCTCAAAAGTGGACTATAGCGCCCTGGCCGAGAGCATAGTCTCGGGGCGCACAAATGCTCACGACAAGGTGCGAGCAATCTATGCGTGGCTCTGTAAGAACATAGCCTACGACACCACCTACACGATATATCACGCCGATGAGTGCTATGCTGCACGTCGTGGCGTATGTCTGGCCTACAGCGAACTATTTTACCACCTCGCTAAATGTGTGGGCATCAAGTCGCGCGTGATTGTGGGCCCATCAAAGGACCATAAGGGTGTGATTGACCTTAGAGGCCACGCCTGGGTATATGTCTACATCGATGGCAAGGGTATGCTTCTCGACCCGACGTGGGGTGCTGGTAGCGTAACAAATGGAGAGTTTAGGCATAATAAATATATCTGGAGCTGGTACGACGTCGACCCACAGCTAATGATTATGACTCATTTCCCCAAGGACTCTAAATACCAGTTCCTCGACTCGCCCATAACCTACGAGGAGTTTAAGATGATGATTCCCACCTCGGCCGAGTGGGCCATACATAAGTTCGACATCAATCGACTCTTTCACCTTGCACGTCGCGGCAGGCTCGAGCTACCTCAGGTGCACGGCGGCACCGAAGGCCCTATTGTCGAGCTGCTGGAGTTTCCGCTACACCGTAATCTCAAAGTGGGCCGCAGCTACACCTTCCGCATCAAGATTGTCGACCGCCGCTACAACATATATCTTAAGAACTTCCGCAAAATAGTCGAGCTGAACGAGTGGCAGGACGAGGGTGATGGCGTCTACTACCTGCGCTACACGGTTAAGGAGCGCGCCAGTGTGGAGATCGTGTGCCGCAATATCAATAGCAACGAGCTGCACTATATATTGCTATACGCCGACCCTGACTCACTGAAGGAGCAGCTTGAAAATGACAAGGACAACCCACTACGACGGAGTGAATTCAAGCACGTTGGAAACCTAATGTACTGGGAGTGGAGTGCCGCGGGCATCAGCCCCGAGAGCTTAGCTCAGATTATACGCGAGCAACGTATCGAGGCGCTACCATTGTTCTGCACCGACACTGGCGAGACGCTCCGCATTGTCGACGTACCTATGCACCATAAACTCAAGGCTGGCCAGAGCTACACCTTTAGATTCTATCCTACGGGAGATAACAACTGGGCACTTATCGAGCACGGCAATGGCGGCGACACATCGAAGATATGGCATCACGTTACCGAGCGTTCATCCGATGGTATGCTTAGCATCACCATTACGCCCAAGAAGATTGGTGCTATGTACCTAAGTTTCTGTGAAGAGAATCGTGCTTACTACGCCAGCTTAGTATACGACATCGTACCTTAGTCGTCGCACTGCACAACGCGGTCGATAGTCTCTATGACCACGTCGTAGTCGTAGCCTAAGCCGAGAGCGTAGCGCAGGAGCTTGCCGCGCAGGTCGTACGTTGTGGTATACTTTGTCGTGCGCAGCTTCTTACGCAACCGTTCTTCGAGACGCTCGGCAAGCTCTTCGTTATCAAGCGTAGCGAGCGCCGAGGCTATAATCTCGCGACTTATGCCCTTAATGCGCAGCTGCTGAGCTATCTTACGCGCTCCCCATCCTGCAAGGCTACTCTTCTCGCGTACGTAGGCCTCGGCATAGCGACTATCGTCGATAAAGCGCATCGATATAAGCCTCTCGAGCACCGCCTGCCTATCGGATTCGGGTACCTGCCACGTGCGCATAAGACGCATAGCGTCGCCCGACGACTTCTCGGCCCTCGAGCATAGACGCATAAGCGAGCTAAGGGCCTGGTCGGCACTCTTAGGCTTACGCTCCTTAGGTTTTTGTATCAGTTCGTCTGAATCGGTCTTGCGCATATCATTCTCGGTTTACCTCTAAAGTCCTCGCGTACAACGACATCTGTATAACCCTCAGCATTCAGCATCGCCGCCATCTGCTCGGCCAGCATCTCGTATATCTCGAAGTACAAGCGACCAGAGGCGCGGAGCATCCTGCGTGCCGTACGCGCTATGGCGCGGTAGAAACACAACGGGTCGGCATCGGGCACGAAGAGCGCCGTATGTGGCTCGTAGTCGACGACATTAGGGCGCATAAGTCTCTTATCGGCCGCGGGTATATATGGTGGATTGGAGACAATAACATCAAACGGATGGTCAAAGAGTTCGTCGAACGAGCCTAACGCATCGCCCTCGACAAACTTCACACTCGGGGCTAAGCGTTCGCCATTGCGGCGCGCTACAGCTAAGGCATCTAAGGAGATATCAAGGCCATAAACTTTCGCCTCGGCAACCTCGCGACTGAGAGCTATGGCTATGCAACCCGAGCCAGTGCCGACGTCGAGTATCGCTGCTCCGCGCGGCGTGTTGTCAGCTACCCAAGCGACTAACTCCTCGGTCTCGGGTCGAGGAATAAGCACACTGCCATCGACCTCGAACTGCAACCCCATAAAGTCTGCCGAGCCGAGTATATATTGCACTGGAGTCCAGCAACGTAGCTTTGCTACTATATCCTCTAAATCGGGAATATCTATCTCGGCATTAGGCTCAACGAGAAGTTCGTTACGCGTGATACCGCCCCTATCGAGCACTATCATCTCGGCAATCTGGCGTGCCTCCATATCGTCGTAACAGGCTGCCGCCGCCGAGCGCAGCAACTCCATAGCCTCGCGCCTACGCATACCCACCTCTAAGTTTTAACTCCGCAAGAGCAAGTGCCGCCATTGCCTCGACAACGACTACGGCACGACGTGCGATGCAGCTATCGTGACGACCAGTGATGATAAGCTCCGACAGCTCGCCACGTGCAAAATCGTAGGTCTGCTGCCCGAGCGAGATGCTCGGCGTAGGCTTTATCGCCACACGAACCACTATATCGTTACCATTGGCAATGCCGCCATTTATACCACCCTCGTTATTTGTTGCCGTTCTTCCCGAGGCTTCTACGATGGCATCGTTACGCTCTGATCCACGCTTCGCGGCCGCTGCAAAGCCATCGCCAAAGGCTACACCCTTAACGCCAGGGATAGAGAAGAGCAGGTGCGACATAACGCTCTCCACCGAGTCGAAGAATGGCTCTCCAAGAGGCTCTGATGCTCCACTTATCGTACAGCGCACCACGCCTCCTACCGAATCACCAGCATCACGCGCCGCGGCAATGACCTCCTCAAAGCGCGAGCTATCGTCAACGCCTCCTACAGACTCGAGTACCGTAGTAAAGTTCACACTTTTAAGCAGTTGCTTGGCTACCACACCAGCAGCCACCAGCGCTACGGTCATACGTCCCGAGGCCATACCGCCCCCCGAGATATCGTAGTCCAAGCCATACTTCCTGCGCTGCACAAGGTCGGCGTGCGAAGGGCGTGGATGGTGCTCAAACTGGGCATAGTCGCCCGAGCGCGTATTACCATTACGAAACGATATGCGCACCGCCTCGCCCGTAGTCATCGACTCACTATCTGTGCCCTCAATATGGGGAACATCGGCCTCCGTACGCCGAGTCTCGCCCTTAAGCCGAGGACGACGACGCTCCAAGTCGGCCGCAAACATATCGGCTGCGAGGCGTAGGCCTCGAGGGAGTCCCTCGATTACAACACCCACCTCCGCGGCGTGCGACGCGCCAAAAATCGTTACGCGCAGTATATCTCCGAAGCTATTTGTCACGGTCTACAGCTCTCAATGAGTCCAAATCGTCGAAGAACGAGGGGTAGCTCTTAGCCACACACTCTCGATTCCTGATGGTTATCTCCTTATCCGTACGCAATGCCGTAATTGCTAACGACATAGCTATACGGTGATCATCGTGCGAGTCTACCTCAGCCGGCTCGATAGGGCCACCTACGACACGCATCTGGTCGGCATCGTAGTCCAGCTCGATGTCGATACCGAGTTTCGCGTACTCCGTACGCAACACCTCGCCGCGGTCACTCTCCTTGCCTCGCAGTCGACCTATACCGCTAATTACCGAGACTCCCTCGGCCGCTGCGGCCAATGCCACGAGTGCTGGAAATAGGTCGGGGCACTGCGTAGCATCAAACTCAAAGGCCTCGAGTTTGCGATGTGCTACGGTAATCGTGCTCTCCTCGATGATTATCGATGCTCCGGCGCGCTCCAGGGCTCGGCATATGGCCGTATCGGCCTGGCGCGACAGAGTTGATATATTCTTAATGGTCACCTCGCCAGCTATGGCCGCTGCCACCATAATGGTTGCTGCAGCGCTCCAGTCGCTCTCGATGGTATAATCTACGGGTTTATAACTCTGACCTCCCTCGATGTAGAACTGCGAGTAGTCACCCTCGTTGTACATAACCTCGACGCCAAAGCGCTCGAGCGTCTCGAGTGTCATATCTATGTATGGTGTAGAGACAGCACCCTCCACCTCGATGGTTGTATCGCGCTCGGCCAAAGGCAACGAGAGGAGTAGGCCTGTGACAAACTGCGACGACATAGAGCCATCTACCGTGATTCTACCACCGCGCATAGGGCCACACACCTCTATAGGTAGCCTACCCCCACCATCGCGTAGCGTAACGCCAAGCTCCTTCAGCGGCTCGACCATCATAGCCATAGGTCTATGCAGCAGCGTGCCCTCGCCATCGATGATTATAGGCTCGTGGTGTAGCGATGCTACGGGGGTGAAGAGGCGCGCCGCAAGGCCCGACTCTCCAACATTGAGGCGTCGACACCGAGGCTTAAGGCCTCCATCTATATATAAGGTATTATCATCGGCGATCTCGACCTCGGCACCGAGGGCCTTGATTGTTGCTATTGCCGAGAGGGTATCGCGGCACAGCTCGATGCCACGAAGTGTTGTGCGTCCTGAGGCAAGAAGTGCCGCCGCCAGCGCACGTTGAGCATAGCTCTTAGAGCAGGGAGGTGTAACCTCGCCAAATAACCTATTCCCTAAGGGAATCGTACTATCATCCATATATTGTTGTTTTCACTTACTACAAGTCATCATCATCGTCATCGTCGTCGCCATCGTCATCAGTGGTGACGCTCACGTGGCCCAGGGCTCGCAACGCCTCTTCGCGCTCACGCTCCTCGCGCTCGCGACGTTGACGCTGCATCTGTGGCGAGGTACGCAGCTCGAAGTTACGTCCGAGGTATACCCTACGTACCATCTCGTCGTTTGCCAAGTCCTCGGCAGTACCCGTCTTCAGAATCTTACCCTCGTAGAGAAGATATGTGCGGTCGGTGATTGCCAGCGTCTCGTCGACGTTGTGGTCCGTAATTATCACACCGATATTTTTATCCTTGAGCGTGCCAACGATACTCTGGATATCCTCGACGGCGATGGGGTCGACACCAGCAAATGGCTCGTCGAGCAGGATAAACGATGGGTTGATAGCCACGGCGCGCGCAATCTCAGTACGGCGGCGCTCGCCACCCGAGAGTTGGTTACCATAGCTCTTACGCACCTTCGTAAGGCGGAACTCCTCGATAAGGCTCTCGACCCTCTCGCGCTGATACTCCTTCGAGTACTTTGTCATCTCGAGCACAGCACGGATATTATCCTCGACCGTTAGGTGGCGAAATACCGATGCCTCCTGCGCAAGGTAACCCACGCCCATCTGCGCACGGCGGTATACGGGCAGCGAGGTGATATCGGTAACCTCACCCTCGTCGCTCTCGAGGAATATGCGACCCTCATTGGGCTTGATAAGTCCTACGATCATATAGAACGTGGTGGTCTTGCCTGCGCCATTGGGGCCCAGAAGGCCGACAATTTCGCCCTGCTTAACGTCGATTGTTACGTGATTCACGACAGTGCGTGATTTATAGGATTTTACTAACTCGCTTGTGTAAAGTCGCATCTCGGTGCAGTAATTTTTTTTGTAAGTTTTTGCAAAGTTATTACATTTTTACAAAAAAATATATTATATTTGGGTAAATTTTGTTGATAACGAAAAATTATGAGCACCAAACAGGGAGTTTTACTACACGAGAAACTGCGTGAGTATTTCGGATTCACATCATTTAAAGGCAATCAAGAGGCTGTAATAAACAACGTTCTCGAGGGCAAGGATACCTTTGTTCTTATGCCTACGGGCGGCGGCAAGTCACTTTGCTACCAGCTCCCTGCGCTTATTATGGATGGTGTGGCTATCGTCATATCACCACTTATCGCACTGATGAAGAATCAGGTAGATGCGATGCGTACCTTCTCTACAGAGTCGGGTATAGCCCACTTCCTAAACTCATCGCTGAACAAGTCGGCCATAGCCCAGGTGCGCCAGGACGTCCTCGAGGGTCGCACCAAACTGCTATACTTCGCACCCGAGTCGCTGACAAAAGAGGATAATATAGCATTCCTCAGAAAGATAAAGATATCGTTCTACGCCATCGACGAGGCACACTGTATCTCGGAGTGGGGCCACGACTTCAGGCCCGAGTACCGCCGAATACGCCCTATTATCAACGATATAGGCACCGCACCGCTGATAGCCCTTACGGCTACGGCTACACCTAAGGTGCAGATGGACATACAGAAGAACCTCGGTATGACCGACGCTACGGTATTCCGCTCGTCGTTCAACCGCCCAAACCTATACTACGAGCTACGCCCTAAGCACAACGTCGACCGCGACATCATACGCTTCATCAAACAGCACGATGGCAAGAGTGGTATCATCTACTGCCTCAGCCGCAAGAAGGTCGAGGAGCTGGCAGAGTTGCTCGTAGCCAACGGCATCAAGGCGCTGGCCTACCACGCAGGTATGGATGCGCAGACACGTGCCGACAACCAGGATGCCTTCCTCCACGAACGCGTAGATGTCATCGTGGCGACCATAGCCTTCGGTATGGGTATCGACAAGCCCGACGTGCGCTATGTCATCCACTACGACATTCCCAAGTCGCTCGAGGGATACTACCAGGAGACTGGCCGCGCAGGACGCGATGGTGGCGAGGGCCACTGCCTGACATACTACAGCTACAAGGATATCCAGAAACTCGAGAAGTTTATGCAGGGTAAGCCCGTTGCCGAGCAGGAGATTGGCAAGCTACTCCTACTCGAGACCGTATCGTATGCAGAGAGCTCGATGTGTCGTCGTAAGTCGTTGCTACACTACTTTGGCGAGGAGTACACCGTGGAGAATTGCGAGAATTGCGATAACTGCTGCAATCCTAAGCCTAAGGTCGAGGCCAAGCGCGAGATGAAGTTAGCACTGCAAACACTGGAAGATATAGGCGATAAGTTTAAGATAGACCACCTCGTAGCGGTGCTTATGGGCAAGGTTACGGCTATGGTTAAGAGCTACAGCCACAACAAATCTGAGTACTTCGGCGCTGGCGAGGAGCACGACGTTCACTTCTGGAATGCGGTGATACGACAAGGCCTAATTATGGGATATATCGATAAGAATATCGAGAACTATGGTCTTATCTCGGTCAACGAGCGTGGCCGTAAGTTTATAGACCACCCACACCCGGTGACCATCACCTTAGATCACGACTACGACTCGGAGGAGGAGACTACCAATTCAGGACCTATGAAGGGCAGTGGTGCTGCCGACGAGGAGCTCTTCGCTATGCTCAAGGATTTGCGCCGCCAGGTAGCCAAGCAGAACGACCTACCTCCGTACGTAATCTTCCAAGACCCCTCGCTTGAGGATATGTCTATTCAGTACCCCATCACTATGGAGGAGCTGCAGACCATCTCGGGCGTAGGAGCAGGCAAGGCACAGAAGTTCGGAGCAGAGTTTATCAAACTCATCAAGACATATGTCGACGAGAAGGAGATAATACGCCCCCAGGACCTTGTGGTCAAGGGCGTGGCCAACAAGTCGAGCAACAAGATATTTATCATTCAGTCTATCGACCGCAAGATGGACTTCGAGGATATCGCCCACGCGCGTAACTTAGATATGGACGAGCTGCTGAGCGAGATTGAGGCTATCGTCAACTCGGGCACACGTCTCGATATTCAGTACTACCTAAGTTCGGTTATGGACGACGACAAGGTTGAGGATATATACCTCTACTTCAAGGAGGATGCCGAGACCGACTCGCTCGACGACGCCATCGAGGAGCTTGGCGAGGAGTATAGCGAGGAGGAGATACGCTTGGTACGCATCAAATTTATATCGGAGGTAGCAAACTAATGGGTGAGGTACGCGCAAAGAAGGCTCTCGGTCAACACTTTCTGACCGACCTAAACATCGCTCGCAAGATAGCCACTTCGCTCTCGGGCGGCACATCCGACGCCCCCGATAAGGTGCTCGAGGTGGGCTGCGGTATGGGTGTGCTTACACAGTTTCTGCTCCAGCGCGACGACATAGTGACCTATGGTGCGGAGATAGACTCCGAGTCGGTAGAGTATCTCCACGAGCACTATCCCGACTTTGCCGAGCGACTTACGGAGGGCGACTTTCTGAAGATGGACCTTAGGCAGGTCTATGGCTCGCGTCTAAAGATTATTGGAAACTTCCCGTACAACATATCATCGCAGATATTCTTCAAGGTACTCGAAAACCGAGATATCGTGCCCGAGTGTGTAGGTATGATACAGCGTGAGGTGGCCGTGCGCTTAGCCGAGCCCCCAGGCTCTAAGGAGTATGGCATCCTCAGCGTGCTATTACAGGCGTGGTACGACATCGAATATCTCTTCACCGTAGGCGAGAAGGTCTTTAACCCACCTCCAAAGGTTAAGAGCGCTGTGATACGACTTGTGCGCAACGGTGTCGAGAGGCTCGACTGCGACGAGCAGCTATTTATCAAGGTTGTGAAGGCCTCGTTTGGCCAGCGACGTAAGATGCTACGCAACTCTCTCAAGGCAGCGTTCGGCAACTTCTCGGGCAACGAGCACCGCTTCTTCACTATGCGCGCCGAGCAGCTCTCGGTCGCCGATTTTGTTGAGTTAACAAACTGGGTGGCAGAGAATAAGTAGCCTCAACACGCCCCACACTAATCCTCCTTAGCCTCTATCTGGTAGCCCGTAATGCGAAAGGCTATGTCGCCGGCGTAGCTATCTACAACGCCAATACACCGCACCTTAGTAGTGGGTATGCGTTCACCAGCATAGCTACACGCCCCAGATGTGACAAACGATATCGTATCGCGGCCATCGGTGAAGTGGCGCACAGAGGTCGTATGCTGAGCCGTCAGAGGGTCCCAGTCGCACCAATCAAGATCGTGCTCCTCAGCAATAAGCACTATATCGGAGAGCTCCACATAGCGAAACAGGTCGTCGTAGTCAATCTGACCAATGCTTAGCCTCGCAGCCTCGGGAGGCGTAGCACTATCGCCAAGATAGATAATGCGGCTCATAAGCTCCGCCACGGCGATGCGGTCAACGACATAGTCGTCTGTCGGCTCTGCGCCAAGTACCACTCTACGCCCCTCGCGCCCGAGAGACAATCCCGAGCAGCGTAGCTCCACGCTGCTAAAGAGCGGCACAAGCTCATCGACCAGTATATCTTCTGCATCGACCTTGACCTCTATACCGCCCGACTCATCGGCAAGGATAAAGGCCCGAGATAGCTCACCACAGTAGTCGTTGGCAACCACCCTACCGGCAATGGTAAAGTCTTTGGTTATCGTTTCGGAGCTATCAACAATTAGGCTGCGAAGATAGGCTATCGAGACTCTGCCGCCCACCGACGCTGGCTCGCTAACGCTACAGCTGCAGAGCATTACAAGTGCCGCAAGGCTAATATGTCGAGCAATCCTCCGCATAGCGCATAACGATATGGTAACACTCCTCCGCACCATCGTAGCTCCCGAACTCTACAATACCTCGTAGCGAGAGCGTATCGTGCGGTATAGGCTCATTAGCAAACGAGGCGTAGCTACGTGTTCGTATGGCAATGCTATCGCCATAACTATCGCGAAACAGACTATAACCACGCCAGCGCGCATCGAGCAACGTCTCACCGGCCAGCGTATCTATCGATGTTGAGGCGCATAGCTTAAGTGAGTCTATCGCCACCAGACGTCCGCACATCGACCGCTCTAATTCAGCTATGCGCAGCCTTTGTGGCGAGCGCGGCGTAACATCCATACTGCGGACTACAACCCTGTCGACAGCCTCACGCGTGCCGATATAGTCTACCTCGACGTAGTCATACGCCGCGGCCTTACGCCCCACTTGCAGTACACCGCGATAGTAGCTCGCATAGCAACCCTCGAGCATTAGTACCACCTCGAGACCCTCGGGATAGAGCGCTGACGCCATCTGGACGCCCAACATAACCTCCACAGCACCCGTATTGTCATCGACAACGATGCTACGATAGAAGTTCTGCTCGGCATCAGACGATATGACCCTACCACGCAAGCATACATACTCCGATATCTCGACGCCACGCGAACCCACAACCCTGTTACGCAGCTCGGCAATAGTCGTCGTTGCGCGATCTAATGAGGGGGTAATAAGAGGCTTGTCGGCCGTATTGTAACAACCGACAAGCAAGACTATTAATGATAGTATTAGGACTCTATGTATCCTCGTGCGAAACATATATCGAGGTCTACTCCTCGCTCTGTTCAGCCTCGCGCGATGGTAGCTTAAACTCCGTAAAGCCAGCCTCGACCAAGAGGTTATACCACGCGAAGCACTTCTTCATATCCGACACGTGCACACGCTCGCGGTCATACTCTGGGAGCACCTTAGCAAACTCCTCCTTGATGCGCTCTGCTGACTCCTTATGCGAGATAGACTTCGTGCCACCAGTATAATTCCAGATATTGGTAAATACATCGGCAAGAGCTATATCCTCACCCTCGGTGAACATCGAAATCTCTGTAAGGGCGCTTACGCGCGAGGTTGCCGAGGCGTTCATACGCTTACCATCGATAAGCGACTCAACGATGACGCCACGCATAGATTGTGCTACATACTTGTAGAGGCCAGGCTGGCCTGAGATGGCCAAGATATCCTTCAATTCCATAAATTCTATTTCTGTTTAGTGTTTACTATAGTATTATCGCAGTATTATTAGAAGCTGTTTGAATTTTATTTCGAAACTATCTTTTGCAGCAACGAACAAACTCTTTCAATAAAATTCAAAACAGCTTCTACTTCTTAATCGTAACATCGAGCTGAGGATATGGGAAGCAGATGCCGCGCTTAGGCAGCTCGGTGTATATCTTCTCGTTTATATCGAACTTAACGCCCCAGTAGTCCTCGTTCTTAACCCACGCACGTGCCGAGAAAATCACGGCGCTATCGGCAAGCTCGGTAAGGTATACCACAGGCTTAGGCTCACCGCTTATGCGGCTATCGGCACTCATAATATCGATAAGCGCCTTGCGCACAGCCTCAGGCTCAGTGCCATACTCTACGCTCACGCTCCAGTCTACGCGGCGCGTTGCCGAGGTCGAGGCGTTGTCGATAACCGAGGTCGAGATGCTGCTATTTGGGATGTATATAACACGATTGTCGACCGTATGCAACTCAGTGGTGAAGAGTCCGATGTTCACTACGGTACCCTCCTCGCCCTGGGCCTCGATGTAGTCACCTACGCGGTAGGGCTTAAGCACCAATATCATCACGCCACCAGCGAAGTTCTGCAGCGTGCCGCTAAGTGCCATACCTATAGCCAAACCTGCCGAGGCGAGCATAGCAACAAGCGAGGTGGTGTCGACGCCTATGGTCTGGACAATCATAAGCACAACGGCAACGTAGAGCAACACACTTACGATATTCGAGAGGAAACCTCGTATTGATATCTCTACACTCTTACGCTCGTAGAGTTTATCGAGCAGTCGCAGGATACGACGTATCACCCAGCGACCAACGTAGAAGATAGCCAGCGCAACGATAATCTTCCAGCCAATAGTAAGCGCACCATCAATGATGATATCCTTAAGTGTATTAAAGTCGTAGCTTAGCACCGTGTCGATAGTCTCCACAACCGAGCTATCCGCAGCAACCTCCGTAGCTACCTCCTGTGCCTCTGTGGCAGCTACCTCAGCAGCCTCCTCCTGAATAAAGTAGATAGGTTTCATCGTAACATTAATATTTTGGTGTGTACAAAAATTTTTTATGGCACAAAGTTAATTATTTTTCGCAAAAATAAGTATATTTGTGGGAGAGTTAATAAAAAATAGTAAAACATATGAACACAGAGAATATTGAGATTATACAGATTAACATCTCGGGAGAGGATAAACCGGGCCTTACATCGTCGCTCACAGGTATTCTGGCGTGCCACGATGCCTTTATTCTCGATATTGGCCAGTCGAATATACACCAGAGCCTCACGCTCGGCATACTCTTTATGACCACCCCCGAGCGCTCGGGACAGATTATGAAGGAGCTACTCTTCAAGGCCTCGGAGATGAACATAACCATACGCTTCGAGCCTATCTCGGCCGAGCAGTATAGCCATTGGGTTACGGGTCAAGGCAAGAACCGATACATCCTTACGATGGTGGGTCGCAAGATTACCGCCGAGCATATCTCGCGTGTGACGCAGGCGATATCGGAAGAGGGGCTTAACATCGACGATATCAACCGCCTCACGGGTCGTATGCCTCTGGATCAGGATGAGCGTGCCCCCAAGACCAGCATCGAGTTCTCGGTGCGTGGCACACTTAGCGACAAAGGTCACTTCCAAAATACATTGATGAGCATAGCCAACGATGGCGAGGTAGATATCTCGTTCCAGAAGGATGGCATCTTCCGCCGCTCGCGCCGCCTCATATGCTTCGATATGGACTCTACGCTGATACGCACCGAGGTTATCGACGAGCTTGCCGATCGCGCTGGCGTAGGCGAGCAGGTGCGCGATATCACCGAGCGCGCTATGCGTGGCGAGATAGACTTCCGCGAGAGCTTCAAGGAGCGCGTGGCACTACTCAAGGGTTTAGATGTCAGCGTTATGGAGGATATAGCCGTCAACCTTCCTATTACCGAGGGCGTGGACCGTATGATGACCATCCTCAAGCGCGTAGGTTATAAGACAGCGATACTCTCGGGTGGCTTCACCTACTTCGGCAACTACCTGAAGCGCCGCTTTGGCTTCGACTATGTATATGCCAACGAGCTCGAAGTCGAGGATGGCAAACTTACGGGCCGCTATACTGGCGAGATTGTCGACGGAGCGCGCAAGGCCGAGCTGCTACGCCTATTGTGCCAGTTTGAGAATATCGATATACAGCAATCTGTAGCCGTGGGCGACGGTGCCAACGACCTGCCTATGCTCAACATTGCGGGCTTAGGCATCGCATTCCACGCCAAGCCTAAAGTTCGCGAGACGGCACGACAGTCAATATCTACCGTAGGTCTCGACGGCATACTCTACTTCCTCGGTCTTAAGGACTCGTGGGTAGAGAAGAGGTAACGGACAGACTTATTAGAGCTGATAGAAAGGGGATGACTAAAGAGTAAATTCGTCATCTCTTTTCTGTTTGGAGTTGAATAAAAAAGATGTAGTTTTAGAGGCTCAGTCTGAAATTCTGGTGGAGTAATAAATGATATCAATACGTCATCGCGAAGAATTGCATCTAATAGCGGTGGTGATACCTACTTGGGTCTATGCAATTCTGTGGCGATCTTCCTTTGTTTATACTTCCGCACTGATACGTAGGAGCCCAAATAGTGCTCCGCACGGCACACACGACTATCAATCTCACTCCGCACGGCCCTATAAACAGCGGAAGACCCCC
>JAFTWZ010000018.1 GCA_017465055.1 Alistipes sp.
GGCTGAATAAAAAGTGTATTTTGTCGTTATGCTCGCCCTCAAAATGCTCATTTACGCTCAGTAAACTCCGCTTTTTCGGGCATCGCAGGCCTAAAACTACATCTTTTTATTCAACCTCATAACATATAGGGGATGACAAATTTACTTTTTAGTCATCCCCTATATGTGATTGTAGCTACTCCTCAGCATCACCATCGGAGAAGGCCTCTGAGAAGCCCTCGATGAATGATGGTATAGACTCAAAGGCCTCCTTCACGCCTTTAGCCGCACTCTCTATGCCGCGCTTAGTCTGCAGACCATAATATCTGCCAAGCGTCTTCGACACCTCATCCCTCTCCTCCTCGGTCATATCCGAATAGTTCTCCTCCAACTTAGCCGAGAGCTCAACAAACTCAGCATCGGCGCTCTCCCAATCTGACTCGGTGTAACTATCTGACTCGGCCTCAACCTTATCGATAAAGCTATCCATATCCTCTACGGCCTTAGCCTTTGGATCAACACAACCTACCGCTACAAGACCTGCAAGTAGCATCATAAGGGGAAATAATCTTCTCTTCATACGGTTTCTAATTATTAGTTTTGATATGTTATACGTTGCAACACGCTAAAATGTTTCATACGGAGTGATAATTTTAGGCGATGTAAAAATCCGCAAGAATCGGATGTGTTCTAAAATACAGTCTATAATCATCTGTCATCGCCCACCATAGAAAATGACTGTCGATTTATATCAACGCCATCAAAATCAATATTCAACTCACTGATATTAAACACCTTGCACCAATACAAATACACGTTTCTGTAACTACCTGATAATCAGCAAGATGAAAAACTTGCAAAATCGCCATTTTCAATACATTGATAGTCAACGCTTTACAATCGCATCGCTGAAAAGTTTTCAACCATTATTTTTGGCAGAAAGCATCGCATAGCATATCTTTGCACTAAGAAAAATCAAGCGACTATGAGACATTTATACACAACGCTAACCTGCCTGCTTGTTGCGGCAATGGTACTACTTCCCGACGTGGCGAAAGGGCAGTATCGTTTCAACTTTAGTGACTCACTCGGCACCTACAAAGTAGCGTTCCGCCCACACAACCCCGAGCAATTTAGCAGCCGCTCGCTCAACATCCCCGTAAAGGCTGGCGTACACGAGATACGCTTAGGCGCAGCCTACTGCGCATACACCCCATCGGACTACACTACATCGAACTACTGGTATCCAGTGGACTATTGGCAGCAGCTTGGCGAGAACTACTCAACGGGCGACGAACGTTGGTTTACCATAGGCTTCGAGGGCGGACGCTGGTTTCGCGAATGGTTCTACCTCGGAGGGTCGCTCATATGGAGCGGAGGCTTTATTCCCGTACGCTACACACCGACGCATCAGCGCGTATCGACCTTCACAAGCACCAATATCTCTATAATGCCCATAGTGCGCTTTGCGTGGCTCAGACGAGGCATAGTGCAGCTATACTCGGGCGTAGGCCTCGGATTTGCCGTAGGCTACAACGAGAAGATAGACTATAACGACACACTCGTAGACGTAGCCTTCGACGTGACGTTCATAGGCCTAAGCATCGGACGCGACATATTTGGTTATATAGATATAGGTGCTGGAAATCGTGGTGTCATAAGCGCTGGCATAGGCTACCGTTTCAATAACTAACCGACAGAGAGTATGAGAGAGTTTAGAGTTACCATAACACTGCTTCTTGCCTTAGCGCTCCACATAGATGCCGAGGCGCAGGAGATAGTGGTAAAGGATGCCGCACAGCAGAGCGTATCGAGCTACGTGGCAAGCAACTATGCGGCGATAGTAAGCCAGACACCTACGCAAGAGGCCAAACATAGCTTAGAGCAGGCACAGATACCATCGCTAAGGTATAAGAACACACTATCGGTAGGCTACGGCCTACTATTCGGGGCGGTGTATATTCCGCTATTCGATATGTACACCAAAGAGTATAACGATATAGCGTATAACACCTCGCTTAGCAGTCAGCTGGCCGATAGTCGCTACTACTGGAGTACAGAGAGGGCTTTTACGGGTATTACCATAGAGTACAGCCACCGCATAAAGAGTTGGTTTGCCATAGGCGCTAAGGGGGTAGTATCGTTTAAAACCAGAGCCAAGCGACACATAAGTACCAACGAGCTACTCTACCGCGATAACACGCTACTGGCAGCAGCGCTACTAAATATGCGCTTCGACTGGTTCTGCCGCAAGACGGTGACGATGTACACCTCTTTAGGCATAGGACTAATGACGCATACGGATTACTACGAGACCTACGTACTGCCGATGTACGATGCCGCGTGGGTAGGTATCACCGTCGGGCGACGCCTCTATGGCTACGCAGAGTTTGGCGGCGGCATAGGCGGACTATTCAGAGTAGGTATGGGATATAGATTCTAAACATCGACAACAGACTAACTATGAGAGCATTATCACGATATATAGTACGTTTTGCGGCTATCGCTGCCATAGTCACGGCATCTGTAGCCTGCACACTTTCAGAGGGCTATCGCCACTCACCTGTGAGCTTGTGTAGGAGGATATGGAACGACGTAAACTACGACCTTAGCTATATAAACATCATACTCAAAAAGGTAATCCTCTTTGACCATATGTTCGATATCGAGGATGAGGCCGAGCGCGAGGCATACATCGACACTATGCTTCACGCAGCAAGCATAGAGCAGAGTGGCGACACCTACACCATACGATACATAAACGAGTATAACACCTACCACACTCAGGTTATTAAGACCTCGGGCGGCCGCTTTAGTCAGGGCGACAAGTGGGAGGTATCGTACGATGGAGGACTTGGATATTTAGCCACGATAACGGCCTCAGGAAGTGGTTACAAAGTGACCTTCAGTCGTCTGTACGACGATAAGTCTAACACTACGGCCGAGCTCGAGATGAGTTACGAACTTACGACCTACTCGGAGAATAGCGATACGCTGGTAGATATCGAGTATAGTGGCCATTTGGCGATGACCGACTACACCGAGAGCATAAGCCGACCTCTTACGATAGCAACAACCATCACACGACCAGTGAAGTACAACGGCAACTATGGTATGACTGGCGGCGCGTTCGACATCGTTTGCCGCGATGCACTCTACAACTCAACCGACCACATTAAGGCCGATATCAACAGCTCTACAGGCTTAGTGACGATAGAGTACTACGGCTCGCGCTGGACTGAGGATGTAAAAAACAGAGTAAACTTATAGGTGCGGGCGCGTGGGATTTAGTTTGCGCGTGGAGCGTTGGGGGGTAGAGCGCGCCTAAAGGCATTAAAGGGAGCTTAAGCAGTTTAGAGCGGTAGGAAGTTTTGGGAAATTAGTGAGATTAAGGAACTTAAGGAGTTTAGCTACAACGGCTCGAACGCACTGACCTTGCTGTCATAGCGACTTATCAAAACCCATAGTAACGCATTGAAACCCACTCACACGCCAGCAATACCACCACACCCACCCAATCCTCCTTAAATTCTCTAAACTCACTAATCTCCCTACAAAATCTTACCAAAAAGCCCCCCGTCACCGAGCTACGTCCGAACCTCATATAAATCTTTTGCACCCATTTTCGGCCATAGCGCTGTAGTGAATCAAATATTTTTTGTATCTTTGAGGGTTATAAGGGAATGACTAAAAAGTAAACTTGTCATCCCCGTTCTGCCAGGAGGTTGAATAAAAAGATGTAGTTTTAGGCTTGCGAAGCCTGAAAAAGCGGAGTTTACATTACGTAAATGAGCATTTTGAGGGCGAGCGTAACGACAAAATACACTTTTTATTCAGCCTCACGTAAAATATTTTCCGTTCAAATGATACAAAGTATGCACTTTTGTGTATCTTTGTTGTAGTAAACAGATTTATATGGGTTACGACGTAATAGTTATAGGCGCAGGTGCTGCGGGACTTATGGCCGCAGGTACAGCCGCGATGAGTGGTCGCTCGGTGCTCCTTATGGAGAAGATGGAGAAGGCCGGAAGAAAGATACGTATCACGGGTAAAGGGCGCTGCAACCTAACCAACGCACGCCCTGCCGAGGAGTTTATCGAAAAGGTACGCACCAACCAGGACTTCTTCTCGGTAGCCTTTGCCGAGTTTAACAACCGCGCAACGATACGCTTCTTTGAGCGTCAGGGCGTGAAGCTCGACATCGAGCGCGGCGAGCGCGTATTCCCCAAGAGCGGCAAGGCCTGGGATATAGCCAACGCCTTAGTCGACTTCTGCGAGGATAAGGGCGTCAAGATTGTATACAAGAGCGAAGTAACGGCCATAGAGACCCTCGACGGCAAGGTTACAGGCGTGCGCTACCGCAATGCCCGAGGCTTCGAACGTCGGGAGGAGGCTCAGTACGTCATCATCGCCACGGGAGGCGTCAGCTACCCCTCGACAGGCTCTACGGGCGACGGCTACGACTTCGCTGCATCCGTAGGCCACAACATCGAGCCGGTGCGTCCATCGCTTACGCCACTTGTCACGTCGCACCCCCAGAAGGAGTACCTCAACGGCCTATTGCTTAAGAACGTAGGAGCGAAGCTATATGTCGACGGCGAGTTGGTGCAGGAGGAGTTTGGCGAGCTCGGATTCTCGGAGCGCGGCATCGAGGGTGCTGTGGCACTGAGGATGAGCCGCGATGCCGTAGATGCCATCATCGACGAGAAGCGTGTGAAGATTGTCGTAGACCTCAAGCCTGCCCTCGACGAGGAGACCTTGCTGGCACGTATCGAGCGCGAGATTGCGGAGATGCAACCCTCGGAATTCTTCTCGGAGCTTTTGCGTAAGTTAGTGCCCAAGCAGATGGTCGTGCCCCTGGCCAAAGAGGTAGACTTCCACTCTAAGACCTACGTGAGCAAGCTCACAGAGGCCGAGAAGCTACGCTTAGTGAAGATATTGAAGGGTATGGTATTCCCCATCTCGGACTACGCGCCATTCCAATATGCTATAGTCACGGCTGGCGGCGTAGATTGCAGCCAAGTCAACAAGTACACTATGGAGTCGCTCCTAATCAAGGGTCTCTACTTCGCTGGCGAGGTGCTCGACATCGACGCCAACACCGGAGGTTACAATATGCAGATAGCCTTCTCGACAGGCCGCCTTGCAGGGCAACTCAAGAAGTAACACAACGAACAGCTAACCAAAAGAGAGGTATGAAACGCTCAGGAAGAACACTAAAGCAGCGACTACAGGATATCTCCTACCTGCCGTCGTACCTCAGCCGCGCGCGCCACTTCCGTGGCCACGGCGTGCACTCGCCCTACGTCTACGACATCGTGCGCAAGGTATTTATGCAGCGCAGGTTGCAGCCCGAAGGTCAGGCGCTGCACGACCAGCTCATAGCCAAAGATGTTGCGCCGCGCCGCGCCGTGGAGATTGCTAACCTCGCCGTGCACTGCAACTACCCGACGTGGAGCATCGACGTTATGGGCTCTGGCGAGCTTATAATCGCCACGTTGGATACGCGCTTCCCACACCTTAAGGCCTATGCCGACTACGCACGTGAGCACCACGCCACACTCTGCATAATGAATCCGTATAACAATCGCGATCGCTGGCTGGTATGTAGCGAGATTATCGAGGCGCACACCTCGACGACGATAGACAACCGCGCATACCTACTCGTGATGAACAACCACCTGCCCAAGCAGCGCTTCAGACTGTAGCGAGCAGGCTAAATAGCATAACACCGAGTATCAACCATATAAAAGAGAATAGAAAAGAGTATGAAAATATATACCAAGACGGGAGATAATGGCACGACGTCGCTTATCGGAGGCGAGAGGGTTAGCAAGTGTGACCTAAGGGTCGAGGCCTATGGCACTGTCGACGAGCTTACGGCCTACGTAGCACTACTTGCCGACACCATTGCCGATGATGAGCGCTTTACAGAGCGTGTCGCGGAACTTCGACACATAGAGTCACAGCTTATGAGCGTCGCAGCACTCTTAGCCGTGGGCCAGGGTGGCGAGGGTAGAATTGCGCCTATCCCAGAGGAGCGCATCGCCTACTTAGAGCAGGCCATAGACGCTATGCAGGAGCATCTTACACCTATCACGAAGTTTACAATCCCTGGTGGCCACCGCTACGTGTCGCTTGCGCACGTATGCCGCACCATCTGCCGCCGTGCTGAGCGTGCAGCACTACGCGCCTCGGAGATTACAAAGGTTGACAGCTCGGCCACGCGCTACCTTAACCGCCTCTCGGACTACCTCTATACACTGTGCCGATGCCTTACGGAGCAGACTCACACCGAAGAGATATTGTGGATACCATAGGTTGGGCAAAACGTTTGAGACCCAAATATTTTGCACATATTGTTGGATATATAAAATTTATTTATACATTTGCACGCTAAAAGTAGCAATGGCGACGTTTGTCGAGCAGTAATATTCGAACATTAAAAGATTTATACTATGTATTGGACATTAGAGCTTGCATCGAAGTTGGAGGATGCTCCCTGGCCAGCAACCAAGGAGGAGCTGATTGATTATGCCGTACGCTCAGGCGCACCACTTGAGGTTTTGGAGAATCTACAGGAGATAGAGGACGAGGGCGACATCTACGAGTCTATCGAGGACATCTGGCCCGACTACCCCTCGAAGGACGATTTCTTCTTCGACGAGGAGGAGTATTAAAAGATTTTATCAGTCAATATGCTGATAATCAAGAGAGAAGCAAGGGATATAAACTTGTTTCTCTTTTTTTTGTTTTTATCATTTCCCATCTGAAACCATCGTTATACACCATTCTTAGCGGGATACTATTGGTTTTCTTGTATATTATTCTTAACTTTGTGTTATCCTCTTACATCACTAAAGTGATATACAATCAAGCAACGAGCGAAAAATTTTAATAATAAATGTTTAATATATGATAAAGTCTATTGATACACCCATTGCCGACATACTTAAAGGGATAGATAACGGTACAATACAGCTTCCAGACTTTCAGCGTGGCTGGGTATGGGAGGATAATCGAATCCGAGCACTAATTGCAAGTATAAGCAATGCATATCCCGTTGGTGCTGCAATGTTCTTGGATGCTACGGGAGACAATGTGCATTTCAAGAGCAGACTATTCGAGGGTGTTGACGCATCTCATTCGTCAGTCTCGCCTAAAACGCTCGTACTCGATGGACAGCAACGCACAACATCCATCTATCGTTCTATGTACTGTAAGTCTGCAGTAAAAACAATGGACTCAAAGAAGAAACCCATTTCGAGATATTACTACTTGAACATTCCATTGTGCTTGGATACATTAACAGATAGAATTGATGCTGTGGTCTCTGTACCTGAAGATAGAGTTATTAGAGAGAACATCGGCAGGGATATAAAGTTGGATTTATCTACCCCTGAGAAGGAGTATGAACAGCATTATTTTCCTCTGAACATAGTTTTCGACCCTAATAGCACGATGAATTGGATGTTTGGCTATTTGAATTTTCATAGTCATTCACAGGATATTCAAAGCCAATGGACCAACTTTTGGAAAGAGATACTCTCACCAATGTCGCAATATCAAATTCCTGTAATCGAATTGGGCAGCGATGTTCCGAAAGAGGCGGTTTGTCAAGTGTTTGAAAATGTCAATCAGGGAGGTGTATCATTAACAGTATTTGAATTAGTAACAGCAACTTTTGCAGCAGATAACTTCGAACTTCGTAAAGATTGGGACTCTATATGGAGCGAGTTGAAGAATGATAAAGTAATGCAGTACAAAAACAACCAACCTGCATTTACAGGAACAGATTTCCTTACTGCTATCACCTTACTAAATAACTATAAACTATGGCAAGCGGGAAAAAGAGGTGGTGTTAGCTGCAAAAAGAAGGATGTTCTAAGACTACAATATGAGGAATATAAAGAGCACAAGGATGCATTGATAGAAGGTCTTAATGAAGCCATCAAATTCATCAAGGAGCAGTGTATCTACACATCAGTGGACTTGCCATATACCTCACAAATTATTCCATTGGCTGTTACTTTTGCAATAGATAAGAACTTGTGGTTTAACGCCAAAAACAAAGCTAAACTGACACAATGGTATTGGTGTGGTGTATTTGGTGAATTGTATGGAGGTGCAAATGAAACTCGATATGTTACCGATGTGCAAGGATTGGCAAGATGGGCTCAGGATGATAATGACCTACCTGACACAGTACAGCGCTCAAATTTCTTTGCATCTCGTCTAAACCAACTTACAACACGAAATAGTGCCGCATACAAGGGTGTGATGGCTTTAATATTGAAGAATCACTGCAAAGACTTCATATCGGGTTCAGAGATGGACTTCGCTTCATATGTAGGCGAAGCCACCGACATTCATCATATATTCCCTGCTAACTACTGTGTGCAGCAAAAGATTGATATTAAGCGATGGAATAGTGTGATTAATAAAACTCCTATATACGCTCGCACAAACAGAATAATAGGTGGATATGCTCCGACCAAATATCTTAGTAGCATTGAAAGAAATCACGGTGTAGACACTGCGGATTTGAACAATTATTTAGAGTCTCATTTAATAGATGTTGAGGCGATAAGAAGAGATGATTTCGATACTTACTTTCAGAACAGGGCTAACGCAATATACGACTTGATTGAGAAGGCTACAGGCAAGACAGTTGCAGGTCGTGAAAATAATGATACCGATTTAAATGACGAGGTTGTTACTGAAGAACAAGAAATCTTTTTATAGTTAAAAAAATGTATCAATTCAAGTAAATGCCTTAAAAACAACCAAATAAACTTGTATATAAACTTATACGAAACAAAATAGATACTAATACTCAACGACTTACAAGTTCCGAATACTCCTTTAACGAGGAGGAATATTAACAAGGTATTGGACAGATAATCAACCTATTAAGTTTTTAGGGTGTAGCAACTTTTGGTTGTTACACCCTACTTTTTTCTGCTTATTTCTTTGGAACTAACATATTTTTATAGCAAATATATTTTGAATTTCTACGTCAGCAGGGAGTTTAATTTGGAGGTGTACTATCTCCCGAATAACGATAGAAAGGCAATTTGGTTGTTTGGAAAGATTTTTTGCTGTAAATAAGGCAGGGAGGTTGGTGCAATTAGAGTATTGTCACTTAACAGCGAAACGAAGATAATGGCAAAATATAGGAGCAAGACACCGAGGTGCTTGCTCCTATATTATCATATATCTCCCTCGAGGGGCGATTAGAAGATGCTCTTGCGGATGATGGTCTGCTCGCGGTCGGGGCCTACTGAGACAACAGCCACCTCGGTCTTGGTAAGCTCCTCAACCTTAGCGATGTAGGCCTTAGCATTTGCAGGCAGCTCATCGTAGCTCTTAACCGCTGTGATATCCTCCAACCAGCCATCCAACTCGATATACTCGGCCTCGACACGGCTGAGCTGGCTAATCGTAGAGGGGACATAGTCGATAGGCTGGCCATCGAGCTTATAGCCCGTGCAGATACGAATCTTATCCAAGCCCGTAAGCACGTCGAAGAGCATAAGGGCCAAGTAGTCAAGACCACTGATACGGCGCACGTGGTTAAGCACCACAGCATCCAACCAACCCACTCGACGGGGGCGGCCCGTAACTGTGCCATACTCGTGACCACGCTCGCGGATATACTCGGCACGCTCGTCGAAGAGCTCCGTTGGGAATGGGCCCTCGCCAACACGCGTAGTGTAGGCCTTAGCCACGCCGATAACGTTGTCTACGTAGCGAGGTGCAATACCCGTATTTACAGGCACGCTGGCTGCTGTAGGACTCGACGAGGTGACGTAGGGGTATGTACCGTGGTCGATGCAGAGCATAACGCCCTGAGCACCCTCGAACAGCACCTTCTTACCCTCCTCGATAAGGCGGTTAAGCAGCACCGACGTATCGCAAATCATAGGGCGGAGACGCTCGCCAAGCTCCAAGTACTGGGCATAGAGCGTATCGAAGTCGTAGGTTTCGAGGCCTAAAGACTTAAGCTCGAGGTTCTTCTCCAAGAGCGCATTCTTAAGGCGCTCGGCGAAGTACTCCTTGTCGAGGAGATCACCCATACGGATGCCCACGCGGCTATACTTATCCTTATACGCTGGGCCGATACCCTTCTTCGTGGTACCTATCTGGTTACCCTCCTTGAGACACTCGTAGGCGCCATCGAGCGCTGCGTGGTATGGCATAACGCAAGCGGCACGATCCGAGATATAGAGCTTATAGTCGGTGATACCTGCGCTGTGCAGACGCTCCAGCTCCTCGATAACCGAGACTGGGTTTATGACCATACCGTTGGCCATAATGTTTATGATGTGTGGGTTGAAGATACCCGAAGGGATAGACTGAAGTGCGAACTTCTTGCCATCGAAGACGATGGTGTGACCTGCGTTGTTACCACCCTGATGGCGCACCACAACATCTGCACCACCAGCATAGAAATCGGTAATCTTACCCTTACCCTCGTCGCCCCACTGGGCGCCGACAACAACCAATGTGTTACTCATAGTTTCAGTATTTTGCGCCACCTTCACACGGCGGCATAATTTTACGGCTACAAAAATAGTAAATTTTGTAGAACTCGCACTATGCTAAGCGCGGAAAGTTATCAACAGGTTGTGAAATTTTGATTTTCTCACCTACTTCGCCTCCTTAGCGCTACGGTTTACGATATGCTCCATAACAATGACGACGACAACGCCCATAGCAAAGCCATTGCTCACCAGTGGCTCGATGACCGAGGGGACTATGCCGCGAGGCATAAGCTGAAAGAGCATAGCCACCATAAGTGGCAGGCCTACGGTCATACCATCGGCAAAGCTACGCACCGACGAGGTAGAGTGCAGCATCTCGAAGCTGGCGGCAAGCTGCGTACCCATCAGGAAGAGGAGGATGACTCCGATAACCTGATTGGGGATGTTCGTAAGCACCCATATAAGCTCGGGCGAGAGGGCGCAGAGCGTAAGCAGCACCGTAGCAGGAACCAACGTCCAGCGCGAGGCGCACCCCGTAGAGGCCACGACTCCAGGACTCATAGAATAGTTCACAGGGCCGAGGACACCCATTGCGCCAGCAACGACGTTCATAATGCCCGTAATGCGCACGCCACGCTTAAGGCGTCGGGGCATATCATCGAGCGAGAGCATAGCACCGAGCGACTCGATAGAGCCTATGTCGTTAATCAGCAGCGCGATGTAGCATATCACAAAGGCGACGATAAGGCCCACGTCGAGGCTTATGCCATCGATAAGCAGGGTATCTAACGAGGCAGCTGTTGTAGCCACCTCTCCAGCGTCGAAGAGCATATAGTAAGCCGCGCTACCTGCGACCAGCGCAATAGGTATCACGAGGCTCTTGGCCACGCCACGAAGCGTGCGGTTAAGGATAACCATACCAAAGCATCCGACAAGCGCGAAGCATAGGCCAAAGGTATGCTCCGAGGCCGAGGCCGCAGCAGGGAAGACCAAGTTCTTGATTACGGGGGCAAGGGTAAAGGCTATGAGCATCAGTATCACCACCACGATGCGTGGCGTGAATAGTCGCTGCACATATTGCATAGCACCGCCAAACGTCAGCAGCGCGATGATAACACCGCCGAGAGCTATCGAGCTATATATCGCCGTAGTCGGAGCTCCTGCGCCGAGCGACGAGATAACGCCCACGAGCAACACCGCAGCAGGGCCTACGACTATCGGCATACGGTGTCCCCACAGCACCTGCACAAGGCCCGCGATGCCCATAACGGCAAACATCTTCTGAGCGTAGAAGAGTCGCTCGCCAGGGCCTCCCTGTGCGACAAAGACGCTGGTAGCGACCACCGCCACAGCGAGGATAAACCACTGCAGTGCGTAGATCATCATCTGACCAAAGGGTAGCCTGTCATCGATATTATACTTCAGTTTCATACATCTATTCTTTTAAAAGGTTACTTACTAAGAAGCTGTTTTGAATTTTATTAAAAGAGTTTGTTCGTTGCAGCAAAAGCTCGAAATAAAATTCAAACAGCTTCTAAGTGTCGCCACAACGTATGGCCGCTAATACTCCACCTTGTCAGCCTTATCGCTCCACATACGGAATGCCTCGAGTGCCTCGTTGCGCATAAAGTGCTCGCAGCGTATCGAGCGGCGGTCGTAGTCCAACCTTAGCTGGTCGTAGATAAACGAGTCGTCGAAGTCGATGGCCGCAGCGTCGCGCTTGGTGTTGGCATAGCATATACGCTCGATACCTGCCCAGTACAAGGCGCTCAGGCACATCGGGCAGGGCTCACACGAGGTGTAGACCGTGCACCCCGTAAGGTCGAACGTGCCGAGCTGGCGGCAAGCGTTGCGTATGGCCATCACCTCGGCGTGTGCCGTAGGGTCGTTATTGGGCACTACGCGGTTAGCGCCGCGGCTTATGAGCTTACCATCGCGCACGATGACAGCGCCAAAGGGTCCACCACCCGACTCTATATTCTCCTTAGACAGCTCTATGGCCATCTGCATAAAGGCTCTATCCTCGGCACTGTAGTTATCGGTCTCGGGAAGGCCATTCTGTCTATCCTGATTCTCTATCATAATCACTAATAATCAATCTGTTACACTTTTACGCATCAACTACTCGAAGATACTCATACGCTCGTCATAGACCTCACTCTCGACATCCAAGAAGTCCATAACGCTATGGAAGATGTGGTAGTGGCCCACCTTGTCGAGGCTACGTAGCTCAGAGTCCGAGCCGCTACGCCATACGATAAACGGTATCTCGGTCTGCTCCTTAGGTGCCATCGCCGCCGAGACCATACCGTGCATATAGACGTTACCCTCGCCGAGGCTCTCGCCGTGATCCGAGATGTATATCATCGCCGACTTGCGGTCGTCGACACTGCGCAGCAGCTCGATTACCGAGTGGAGCAGGTAGTCGGTGTAGAGTATCGTATTGTCGTAGGCATTTATCAGCTCTTCCCTATCGGCCTTAGCCATCTCGACCGTTGTGCACACAGGCGCGAAACGCTCAAACTCCTCGGGATACTTCTTGAAGTATGTCGGGCCGTGGCTGGTGCTGGTGTGCAGCACCACGAGGAGCTTATCGCTCTGCGAGGCGGCAATCTCATCGGCCAACCCCTCGAGCAATATGGCGTCGTACCTGCCATCGGCCTCGGGATACTGAGCCTTAAGCTCCGAGAGCGTATGGTGCTTGGCTATATGCAACGGAGGCTCACCCCAGTTTGTCGTGCGCCACACCACATCTACGCCGTTACGGTAGAGGTAGTTTGGCAGTATCTCGTATAGCTCGCCCGTAGGCTTATGGTCGACTATCGCCTTGACGGCTGCCGTTGTCGATGTTGCCGAGGCCTCGGCGACGTAGATCACCACGCTATCGGCCTCGAGCAGTGGGTTTGTACGACGCTCGTAGCCATATAGCGAGAAGTTCTCGCGACGTGCCGACTCGCCTATTACCAACACACACAGCGCCCTATCATCCGAAGCGATCGTGGCATCGGGCAGGAGTATCTCCTGGCGGTTAATCATACGCTGGTGGTTGAAGTGTCGCACCGTATTTGCCACATACGACCAGGGCATAAAGAGGCTACCTATGCGCGGTGCGTTATGGTCTATCCATAGTATGTTACCCATATTTGCCACCGCCACGACAACAATTAGGCCAATGGCCGCCCCGACGCTCACAAGCATACGCCGTAACGAGCCAAGCTCGTAGCGACGCACGAAGAGATAGAGGCAGGGTGGCAGGCCGAGAAGCAGCAGGTAGACCACAGGCGTCAGCGAGAAGAATCCCGAGGCCTCCGAGAGACGCGTATTGAAGAGGTTGCCCATCATATCGCGCGTCATAAGCACCTCGTAGGTATTGACAAAGTATAGCGCCACGGCGTTGCACACAAAGGTCAGCGCCACCAGCACCTTGCCCACCATACGCAGGGTGTAGACAAGCAGGTAGTAGACCATAAAGTTTGCCGCAAGGATAAGCACCACGAAGCTGCAGACGATAAGCCAGGCGTTAGCCCCAGGCTCTACGCACCCCACTACCAACTCGAAGAGCGGAAGGTGGAAGGCCACGAGGTTAAAGAGGCTGAGCACAGCCATTACAGCCACAAGGCTTGCAGGCTGCCGAAATCTCTTCGTAGCAGCCTCTATGAGTCGTTTCATCATCTCTTTCTCCAGATTAGTTTCACGTATAACATAACTATGCCCACACCGACTACCAGCAATGCCGCGTTAAGGAGCAGCGTGTAGAGCCAATTTACGCTATGTCCAGACTCCCTGCGTGGCGACTCTGCGGTGGCACTGTCGTAGCGAGCAAAGGGGTTGGTATATATCACCTCGCCCGCGGGGAGGTAGGCCGTTATGCGCACATATGGCTCATCCTCGGCAAGCACCATCGAGGCTCGGTCGCTGTCGAGCGACAAGTGTAGAGTACTGTGGTTCTGGCCAATAAACTTTATCGAGTCGGCCTTAGAGGATAGCTCGATATATACCTCATCGCCACGTAGGCCTATGGCCGTAACCTCCGTAAGCGCGTTGTTGCGACAGACCTTCTCCTGCCAATCGCCACCACCATAGTCTGGCGTGCGCATAGCGTAGAACGAGCCCCTGCGCAGCGTGCTAACGATATCGTCGTAGGAGAGCGTTGGCGTAGCGAGGAAGTTCGAGCGGATGGCTATGCAGCGCGAGCGGTCAGGATAGTGCAGGTCGTCGTTGGCCACGCCCAGAACATAGTGTCCTGCACTTAGCGCCACATCCCAATACTTATTCTCGGTGCTGCGGCCGCTGTCAAGCTCTAAGAGCGTATATCCATCCAAGAGGCGCATATGCTCATCTGTCGTAGCCACCGTACGTAGCGGATGGTTTATCTGCACCATATCGGCATCGCGACCGAGCATATCGAGCATAAACTGACGTTGCGAGACGCCTAAAGGCAGGAGCATATCGTAGCGACACACCTCGTCGGCGCCAAAGACTAAGTTGTGGTTCTTAAATAGGTTGTAGCCGTGCTCGTAGAGCGACACCACCTCGCCCGAGAGCGTGGGGTGCTCGGTAATCTCGTTGTGGTTGGAGAAGGTTACTATGTCGTAGCCATACTTCGCATACTCGGCCGCCACCTCCTCGGGCCAATATTCACACTCGTTAAGTGGCCCTTCGACACGCGTGTGGGTGTGGAAGTTGGCTCGGCTCCACACCACTGTGCTATCGATATCGGCGTAGGGGTTATAGATATCGGGGCCACAGAATGGTCGTGGCTCAGGGAAGTTATATATGGGGCTAAGCGATGTAGCCAAAATGGCGAGCGTGGCCACAAGCAGACAAGTGGCCAACGCACGCACAATCCATATAGCTACGCCTCTAACTATTCTCATCCTTAAGTTTTCGTTTCACACCCGACAAAGATACTAAAAAGTATGGTATCTCCATCACTTGTAGCATCCTTAGCTGTAAAAACCTTACTGTAGAGGATGCGTCATTATGACGCCAAAGATACGAAATTAAACTTAAAAATGAAAAAATTAGTCTCTACCTATTACCAACAAGCTCGATTCTCGCGCCATAGTTATTGGCTCGTCATAGCACGGTCAGAGCCTCTACTTCTCCCACTCGAACTTCTCGAAATCGGCATCTGCGGCCTTCCACTCGGGCTTACGCATAGCGTATATTATAAATGGTATACCGACAAATATTATAGCACCTACGATAAGCACGCTGTACCATACCGCCGAGCTACCTACTGCAATCTGCGAAGGGGGTATAAAGCTAAGGACAAAGGCTAAGAGCGAGCCACAGAAGCCTAAGCCTCCGAGCACCCACATCAGCGCATTGCCACGCGCTCCGAGACGGAACGGACGCTCGAGCTTTGGATACTTATATCGTAGGGTTATCGCTGCCGAGAACATCAACATATACATAATAAGGTATAGCAGCACGGTCAGCTGCGAGAGTATCTGATAAAAACTCTGCACCGAGGGCATCACCACAAACAGCATACCGAGTATGGTGACTATGACACCCTGAATGAGGAGGATGTTGCGCTGCACACCACGGCTGTTTGTCCTCTGGAAGAACGGAGGCAGGTAGCCAGCACGTCCCACAGCGAAGATACCCTTCGAGGGGCCCGATACCCACGTAAGCACGCCAGCCAGCACGCCAAAGACCAGAGCAATGGCGATGATAGGGCCCATCCACGACATACGCAGGTAGTGGAAGTAGTTATCGAAGCCTATTAGCAGCGTCTGCGTCAGGCTTATATCCTTTGCGGGCACTACGATGCCGAGCGAGAAGGTGCCGAGGATGAAGATAAGCACCGTTACGAGCGAGCCGATGATTATCGCACGCGGGTAGTTACGCTTGGGGTTGTCTACCTCCATAACGTGGATACCCATCATCTCCATACCTGCGTAGAAGAGGAATATCGAGCTTGCCAGAACGATGTTGTTGAAGTTCGACAGGTCGGGCAGGAAGCTCTCCTGCATATTGAGGTTGTTGTGACCTCCCGTAGCGAGGTATATCACCGCCAAGATTATTAGCAGCGCCGCAGGGATGATAGTGCCGATGATACCACCCCACTTACTCACCTTTCCGACCCAACCGAGGCCACGCAGCGAGATAAACGTTGCAATCCAATATATCGCCAATACCACCACGAGGGTGAAGAGACGATTCGAGGCCAGCGCCGCATCGGCCGTAGGGTTAAAGCCGATAAAGGCTATGCTCACAGCACCGAACGTCAACACCGTAGGGTACCATATCGTCGACTGAATCCACTGTAGCCATATGGCCAAAAAGCCAGCTTTAGCGCCAAAGGCCTCGCCTACCCAGCGAAACACACCTCCCTGCTTATTGGCAAACATCGCTGCCAACTCGGCTGCAACCATCGACGTAGGTATGAGAAATACCACCGCTGCGAAGAGGTAGTAGAACGCCGACGCTAAGCCATAGATAGCCTCGGTTGCCAATCCACGCAGACTCACCACCGCCGTAATGTTCATTATCGCCAGCGTCATAACGCTGAGCTTAAAGCTCTTACTCTTGTTATCCGTACTCATAAGCATATAATGTTTGATTGTTTCCGAATCTCTATACAATTATAGTGCTAAGAGTAACGACAACGGCTATTGTGGCCCGTTTAAACTATCGAATACGCAGATATTATAAGCAAATCTTATATCTAAATAAAAACAAAGAATCGAAAAACTATTGCAGAAAAAGAAATTAATATTATCTTTGCAACAGCTAAAGGATAAAAAAATTAGTAAACACTTAAACCTATAAAACTTGAAAGATTATGAAAGATTTGAAAGGAACTAAGACCGAGAAGAACTTGTGGGAGGCATTTGCTGGTGAGTCACAGGCACGTAATAAGTACACCTACTTCGCATCGAAGGCTAAGAAGGATGGCTATGTTCAGATAGCTAAGATTTTCGAGGAGACAGCTGCTAACGAGAAGGAGCACGCTGAGATCTGGTTCAAGCTGCTCCAGGGCATTGGCTCAACAGCCGAGAACCTTAAGTCTGCTGCCGAGGGCGAGAACTACGAGTGGACAGATATGTATGCTCAGATGGCTGTCGACGCACGCGAGGAGGGCTTCGAGCACATCGCATTCCTCTTCGACCAGGTAGCTAAGATCGAGCGCGAGCACGAGGAGCGCTACCGTAAGCTCTTGGCTAACGTAGAGGGCGGCTTGGTATTCTCACGCGACGGCGATATGATCTGGCAGTGCTCTAACTGTGGCCATATCCACGTAGGCCAGAAGGCTCCTGAGGTGTGCCCAGTATGCGTTCACCCACAGGCATACTTCCAGATTAAGGCCGAGAACTATTAATAGATAGGCAACCCTACGTAGCAAGGTTTTTGCTGCTTGAGCGCAAAAGCGTTGGCTTGCGCGTAGAAGGATTTTAGGGAGTTTAGGGAAGTTAGGGAGATTAGAGAACAGACTTGTCCGTGCGTTAAGTCGTCGTCTCTAAAATCCCTAATCTCTCTAAACTCTTTTAACTCTATAAACTCATTATAATCTCTGTGGTAGCTCTATGAACATACTACTCACTCTGGCCATTCCATTTGTTGGCACAGCCATAGGCGCGGCGACGGTGCTCTTAGCCCGACGTAGCGTCTCTGCCAGAATACACAATGCCCTACTTGGCTTCGCTGCAGGCGTTATGGTGGCAGCCTCTGTATGGTCGCTCATCATACCCTCGATAGAGCTCTCCGAGGCGTTGGGACGTATGAGCTGGATGCCTGCCGCCGTGGGCATAATACTCGGTATGCTCTTCCTGCTGGCGCTCGACAGCTTAGTACCGCATATGCACCCTGGCACCGACACTCGCGAGGGACTAAGCTCATCGCTGGGCAAGCGCCAGATGTTACTACTCGCCGTCACGCTACACAACATCCCCGAGGGTATGGCCGTGGGTGCTGTGGTAGCAGGAGCTATGGCGGGCGATGCTGGGATAACGATGGCTGCGGCGATGGCCTTAGCACTCGGTATGGCGATACAGAACATCCCCGAGGGCGCTATCATCTCGCTGCCCCTCCGCGCCGACGGCATAAGTCGCTCCAAAGCCTTTGGCTACGGCACCTTGTCGGGCATCGTAGAGCCCATATCGGCCCTGATAATGGTACTTCTTTACGAGCACATCGCTCCAATGCTACCCTACCTCCTTAGCTTCTCGGCTGGTGCTATGCTCTACGTCGTAGTCGAGGAGCTCATCCCCGAAACACAGCAGGGCAAGCACTCCGACATCGGCACTATAGCCTTCGCCATAGGCTTCGTGATAATGATGATTCTCGACGTTGCACTGGGGTAATGAGCAATGAATGTTGGCCTTACGGCCAGCGCTTAAAAAGATTAGGGGTTGACTTAGACATCGCGTCTAAATCAACCCCTAACCTATAAATAACCTGAGACCTACTCCTCAGGGTTAACCTTGAGAAGCTCAACCTTGAAAGTCAACGCCTCGTTAGGGCCAATATCTGCACCAGCGCCACGCTCGCCATAAGCAAGCTCCGAAGGAATCCAGAGCGTAATCTGGCCACCCTCGCCAACGAGTTTCATACCCTCGGTCCAACCCTTGATAACCTGGTTAAGACCAAACGAGATTGGCTCATTGCGCTCGTAGCTTGAGTCGAAGATATTGCCGTTGCGAGTCTTACCCTCGTAGTGTACCAATACCACATCCTCATCCTTTGTAGCCTTAACCTCTGAGCCCTGGCGGTCGATGCGATACAAAAGACCCGACTCGGTCTTCTGAACGCCCTCCTCCTTAGCAACCTCCTCGAGCCACTTAGCCGAGAGCTCCGTATTCTCCTTCATAGTCTTCTCGCGCTCCTTCATAGCCTTCTCGCGCTCCTCCTGAGCCTTGCGCTGCTGCTCGGCAACATAGCGCTGAGTAAAGTCGCGCATCTGAGCCTCAGAGAGACGAAGAAGAGTATCAGCCTGCTCTACGCTCTCGAGAGCCTGGCAGTCGTCGATAGCCATAACCAATGTCTTGATATCTACCTTCTCATTGAGACCCTTAGCCATAGCACCGAAGTCAAGGCCTATCATCTCCGATACTGACTCACGTGTAAAGACGTCATCGTACAACGCTGGCAGTGGCTCGAGAGTATCTGGGCGGTCAGTCTCTACCATATCCTGCATACGCTTAGCGTGGAGATACTGCATATAACGGCCATACTGGAACTCCATCATCTTCTGACGATTCTCCATAACCTTTGGATCCTCGAGGCTACCATTCTTGTAGAAATCCTCCATAGTGTTTACAACGATATCTCTGTCGACATCCATACCCTCCATACCGAAGCGCATAGACATACCGACGTTGACACCTACACAGTAAGAGAGCGTATCGATCCCTCTCGAGAAGCTGCTACCACACGAGGTAGCAAGCGTAGCAGCAGCTACTGCTGCAAGTAGAAATACTCTTTTCATCTTTAAAAATATTAATAAAATTATAAATAAAACCTATATATCAAACTATTACGTCACTACTCCGAAGCAGCCTCCGAGACTCCATCCGAATCTATCGCCGCCTCTTGCTCCTCGGGCTCTGTTGTAGCATCCTCGACGTCGGTAAAGAGTGTCTCACTCTCCTCCGCAGCCGACTCTTCATCCTCTGCCGTAACCTCCACCTCATTGCCATCGATGACCAGCGACACGACATATCTGTCCTTGCCACCGTAGCCCTTAATATCATCCAACGTTACATCCTGAACTACAAAGGCACTATCGGCAAGCTCCTTATGCTGGAACTCTACGTAGCGCGACACTATGCGGTTATAGTGACCGAGCATCTGCGCGAGCTGCTGATCAGCCAAATCGCCGTAGAGCAGCTTGGCCTTAGCCTGCGTCGACATACCTGCAGGCGAAATGCCACGATTTATGAGCACCGAGTCGGCATAAGCACGTATATCGCTACCAGAGAGTTTCATATCCTTGATGCGCACAAAATCAAGCATATCCAGATATGCACTATCGCGATCTTTCGAGGCGTTGTAGCAGGCCATCTTAAGGTTAAGCTCCGAGATGCGCTGCACGGCACGCTTGTAGTTAACCTTAGGCGTCAGCCTTACGCGCAGTGCAGTATCGCTCTTAAGCGTCATAGCCATAGTGTCGATACGGGCGTAGTGCTCCGAGTCGAGTCCCGTGGCCAAGATATCGATGTCGATATGCCTGAAGGCATCCTGCTTATCATCAGTCATCCACTCGAAGGGCGAGGCTGCAACCTTGAGTAACAGATTACCAATAGCACGCCATATAACCTTGCGTAGCGAGAACTCGGGCGATGCGATGTTTCCAGAGATAGGTAGCTCGACGTCGATATGTTTATTGCGGTCGGTAAGCACGTAGATGCCGAGTTTCATAGGCACGTCGTACTCGACGTCTATATCACGATTCTTCTTGCCCACAGCGAGGTTATAGGTGCCGAGTTGGTTTACGCCGCTAAGCTCGCCATTGGCAATGACATTCTGCGAGCGGAAGGTCATATTTCCCGACGTCACAGGGAAGGCCGTAAAGTGCTCGATATAGGTCGATAAGCCCTGCATATCGACATTCGAGAGCGTAGCCAATATATTCTGGTTGTAGAAGTCTGCAAGCGACCCCTCCCAGACCACCATCGCCGAGCCCTGCTTGGGCAGCTGAGCACGAAGCGATATTTGGTTTTTACCCATCAGCTCAAAGTTGGTGCTGCGTATAGATATATCGCTCAGCGAGTAGTCGAAGGGGCGGTGCATCGTATTATCTACGTAGCGCAGCTCGCCACCCGTAAGGCGCAGCGTATCGATGGTGAGCACCATATCGCTCATCGGAGCTACCTCTTCGGAGGTGGTCACGGTCACACGCTCGCGAACATCGTAGATATCGTCACCAATCAAGTCGCTTGACGTCTCAACCGAGAGCTCTGGCTCGCCGTAGAAGAGCGTGTCGAAGTTAGTGCCGCCGTCGGAATTAAAGCATATCTGCGTAGCGTAGCCATCAGCCTTCACCGCCCTAAAGTCGTATACCTGCTGCTCGATATTTAGCCTATCGAACGCTAAGGTTAGGCTCTCGGCACTAAATATGTTGCCGCCATCGGGGCCCAGTACCGCAATATTCTCGCCATCGACCTCTCCGACGATATCCATAGCCAAGATATCCGAGAGATTACCACGTAGCGAGCAGTCGGCAGTGACCACACCCTCGAGGCTCTCGAGGTTGACCGCCTCAACTACATATTTATATATATCCTCGAGCACAAAGCCTCGCACCTGACCCTCGAAACAGAAGTCGAGCGTCGATAGCGATAATCCAAGCGCACCGCACAACGCCGCCCTATCGTTTACCATCATCGAGGTCTCTATATCCATAGGCTCATCCTCGAGAATAAGGCGTGGCGTGGCAAGATTTACGCCCGTAAGCCTCCAATATTGGTCAAGCACTGTATCGTAATAGACCAGCGAGCTATTCTCTGCGGCAATATTCTCTATATCTATGCGCCAGCTACTCTCGTCGCTCTCCTCCTCGACATCATCACTCGAGTATGTCTCCGCAATAAAGCCTATGAGCGAGTCGAAGTTAAAGGCCTCGGGACTCTGCACGATGTTGGCACTAAGCTCTCCGAGCCACACACGCGGAATAGCCACGTGGCTATCGAGAAGCGCCCATACATCGACCTCGGTCTCTAACTTGCCGACAGATGCAAAAATATCGGCATCGTCCGCCTCATATAGCGTAAGATTCTCCACCGATACTTCGCCAGTGAACAGCTTGACACGAAGGTTATCCATCGTAAGCTCACGGCCAAGAAGCTCTCTATCGTGCTTCTCGACATATGCTTCGACAATAGGGCCGAGCATAGCTACAACAACACCAATGGCCAAGACCAGTACAGCAATAAGGCCAAGAAGCACATAGAGGCATATCCTCCACACGCTTCGACCAGAATTCTGCGGCGTCGGTTTATTAGTATCTTGTTCTACACTCTTGCCACTCATATGCTATATATTATATGTTAAGTATTAATTAGTTAGCCAACTCTATAAATATCACTTCTGCCACCTCATAGTAAACGACCTAAGCGGACGAATCAGGAAGCCAGGCAGATAGTTACATACGGGTATCAGCAAGCGGAACCACCAGTCGGGGACAACCACCCTACGACCCTTGAACATAGCATTCAGAGCGCGACGAGCACAGCTACGCGGCGACATCAATATACCCCACTTGACGCCGAAGCGCTGCAGGCTCTTAGAGAGTCCGTAGAGATCGGTGGCTATGCCTGCAGGACATATCGCCGTAGCCGTCACTCCCGTGCCACGTAGCTCCTTGGCAAAGGCCTCGGTAAAGCTCTTGACGTAGGCCTTGCTGGCGCTATATGCCGCCAAGCCTGGGAAGGGCATCCATATCGAGTATGATGACATATTGAGCAGGTGGCCCTTGCCACGCTTGCGCATATCCTCGCCATAGAGACGGCAGATGGACGTAAGCGTGAAGTCGTGCAGCAGGAGCATCCTCTCGAGGCGCTCTAACGGTGTATTTAGTATGTCGCAAAACGAGAAGATACCGGCGTTGTTAACCACCACGTCGAAGCTGTAACCCTCAGACGTAGTCCACGCGTACAGCTCTCGTGCTGCTCCCTGCGAGGCCAAATCCATAACCTTCGTATTGCACTTAACCTTGTAGTGCTGCTCGATAATCATCGCCTCGCTCTTAACCTCCTCTAAGATGTCGACCATAAGCAGATTATATCCAAGCTCGGCAAGACGCTCAGCATACTGACGACCTATGCCTAAAGCCGCGCCAGTAACCATAGCCCACGCCTTGCCACGAGCAACCTCGCCCCTATTTTTCTTGCACCAAAACATAGCGATGTCGTTCCCTGCTACTTAATCTTATTTATCTCCTTCCACAGACGCTCGGGGATATGCTCCTTGCAGTTGTGGCAACACTGCATATCTACCGAGTACATACGCGCCATACAGTAGTCGCGATGGTCGCAACCGCTACGTGTCGACATATCGCCCGCCTTAAGTTTATTGACAAACGCAGGGTCGTTAACCAGTGCTCGGGCCATCTGTACAAGCTCGAAGCCCTCGTCGAGCACGCGCTCAATGCCCTCGCGCGATACCAGACCGCCGACATATACCAACGGGCCCTTCAAAGCGGCGCGGAACTTCTTCGCATTCTCCAAGAAGTAGCACTCCTCGAAGTCGTACTGCTTGATGAGCCACTGGCCGAAGAGCGAAACCACAATCTTCTGCAGCCACTCGTTCCAGCCCATATAGTAGCCCATAGTCTTTGTAGGGATACGGCCACGCATTACGGCCATAGGTGCCTTAGACACAAAACCCGATGAGAGCACGATGCCGTCGACACCGAATGTCTCAATCTGCTTAGCTATCTCGATAGACTCGGGCACCTGGATACCACTCTTAAAGCCATCCTCCATATTATGCTTAACAAGCACACCCATACCGCGCTTGCGGGCCGCCTCCATAACCTCCTCGAGGCACATATTCATAAAGCGCATACGATTCTCGAGCGAGCCTCCATACTCATCGCGGCGATGGTTGGTATATGGCGATAGGAACTGCGAGATAAGGTAACCGTGTCCTGCGTGCACCTCCACAGAGTCGAAACCAGCGTTGTAGGCCACTTCTACAGCCTTACCAAAATCCTTAGCGAACTCCACAATTTCGGTCTTACGCATACGGCGGTGGAAGGTTGGCGAGTAGAGGTTAAAGCCGTTAGAAGCCGACACAGGGAAGCTACCAGCCGTAGACCAATGGGTCATATTTCCGCAATGGCCGAGTTGGATACCCACAGCCGCACCCTCGTTGTGCACAGCATCGGTAAGGTCGCGCAACGCAGGGACAATCTCGTCGCGCAGCCACAGCTGCTTGTTGAACGATATGCCGCTACGATTTATCGAGGCATAGGCTACGGTAGTCATACCCACGCCACCCTTAGCCACGCTTACGTGGTAATCCTTGAGTGCCTGGGTAGGCGAGAAATCCTTGCCCATAGATTCGAAGGCTGCCGAGCGTATCACTCGGTTGCGAAGCGTCACGCTTCCCAGTTTGTAAGGAGTAAATAGCTTTGACTCCTCCAGTCTCTTCTTACTGTCCATATATGGTGATTTAGTAGATAAACGGTATTATACGCTTGCGCTTCAGGCTGGTAAACTCCTCGCCAAACTCACGCTCATAGCGCTTATAGAGCGATGCTGAGCGAGGGCCGAGGTTGGCAAATGTCCACCACGCAAAGACCACACCTGCCCACGACCACGAGGCGATGGCGAAGCCCACCCACTCCATAAACTCGCCGAAGTAGTTCGCCGACGAGACGAAGCGGAACATACCTCCCTTTGGAATGTAATGTTTCGTATCTCCTGGTTTGCGCAGATTACGTATCACATAGTCCGAATGAATATTTGTAATCATACCGAAGAGGAAGACTACAGCGCCGATGTAGATATATGGCTTCGACATCCAGTCGTCGTAGTAGCCCATCTCGGGGGCATAGTAGAATATCCACCCGCCCTGCATAACGGCATTTAACGTATTGAATATCATACCCATAAGCACGATACCTATAGGCATCTTCGATTTTCCGCGCATAAGCATTGGGAAGATAAACGACCTCTGGAAGTAGTGCAGTTCGAACATAAGGAAGAGCACGAGTGGAGCTGTCTGGTAGGCGTAGTCCGACATCGACCACAACGCCGCCATAGCGAAGAATACGGGTGACTCCATAAGTACCCAGCCGAGTTTATTAGGCACCGGGAAGCCGAACTTTGGGTTAAATAGGTAGCCATAGCCAGCCTCCACGAAGTAGAGCGCCACGAAGACCACAAGAGCCACTGCCGCCATAACCACGAGGAACGTATTGTAACACTCCAATGATATCAGTTCTGAAAACATTATTTAGTCTTTAAAAATTAGTATCTTAGCTTATTATGTCCAGCCACGACATAGATGCCTATTTAGCAGACTTCGTATCGTGTCAAGAGGGCAACAAATAATCGTGCAAAGATACTAAAAAAAGTTAGAAAGGCAATATGTTATAGACAAAAAGCAGGTCTTATAGAAGTTAAGACAAGGCGATAGGGAGAATTGGCGCACGGAGCGAAGATCTGTTGTGGCAAGTAGCGATGCGTGGAGACAAGTCAAGATGAGGTAAGATGGGGTAAGATGGGGTAATATGGGATAATATGAGTTAATATGGGTTAATATGGGTTACAATAAGTTAATATATCAGAAAGAATGCGGTTACGTCTATACCGCTCGTCGTCGTCACTATTCTAATCTAAAAGACTTCGACACGTGCGCCGTAACCCACAGAAACACACCTCAGCCTCACAAAAAAAAAAGACTACCATAGGCTGCAGTGCAAACCTATGGTAGTCAATCTATGGTAGGCGGCAGGCACCACCCCATAAACGATGACTACTCGACGTAGTAAGCCTTCGAGGCATCTCTTGCAGGAGCCTCAGGCACGTCGCCTGCGGGATAGCCAAAGGCGATAGCAACGAGGAGTTTGTAGCCCTCGGGAAGAGCCAAACGCTCCATATATGGCTTAGCCGCCTCGCTATTCATAACTGGCACTACGCTACCCAAGCAGCACGAGCCGATGCCCATACTCCACGCCGAGAGCATCATATTCTCCGACAACAGACCACTGTCGTACTCACCGCTATAGCTCTCCTCAGGGCAGGCAATAAAGGCCACCGTGGGGGCATTACGGAAGAAGTTGCGGAAGCCAGGCTGCTCCTTGAGCGCAGGGTTCTGCTCTACGGCAATAGCCGTAACACCATCGAGGAACGCCTTGTCGTCGACAACCCTAACGGCCCAGGGCTGCATATTCATAGCACTGGGAGCGTAGATACCACACTCGATAATCGTAGCCATCTGCTCGCGACATACTGGCTCTTCCTTATAGTCGCGCACCGAGCGGCGCGTCATAATCGTCTCGATGACTGCATCTACACTACTAACCTCCGTATCGCTATTGCAGCAAGTACCACAACATCCCGAAAAAGCAACTGTCGCAGCGAGGAGCGCGCCGAGTTTAAAGAACTTATTCATAGGCAATCTGTTATATTAGAAGCTGTTTTGAATTTTATTGAAAGAGTTTGTTCGTTGCTGCAAAAGATAATCTCGAAATAAAATTCAAACAGCTTCTTAGTTATTTATAAATCTTACCAGCCAACACAATCTGACGAATCACTGGCGTCTGATGAGCATATGGCAGGTAGGCAAGCGATGGCAGAGGCTTCGTAACGAAGAAGTTAGCCACCTTACCGCGAGTGATTGAGCCATAGTCGCGACTCTCGCCCATAGCACACGCCGAGTTAAGCGTTGCGGCGTTGAGTGCCTCGGCAGGCGTCATCTTCATCTTGATAGAGCCGAGCGACACCACAAAACGCATATTGCCCGAAGGTGCTGTGCCAGGGTTAAAGTCCGAGGCCAGAGCCACGGCCAAGCCAGCGTCAATCATCTTACGTGCTGGAGGGTATGTGATACCGAGGAAGAAGGCACAACCTGGCAACATCGTAGGCATAGTATCCGAGCCACGCAGCGCCTCGATCTGCTCATCGCCCATAGACTCGAGGTGGTCGACCGAGAGAGCCTTATGCTCAACGCCTACCTCCACGCCACCAGAGATAGCCAGCTCGTTGGCGTGAATCTTCGCTCTGAGGCCATACTTAGCACCCGTCTCGATAATTTTTGATGTCTCCTCGACCGTAAAGAATCCCTTGTCGCAGAATACGTCGACAAACTCTGCCAAGCCCTCCTTAGCCACCGCAGGAATCATATCGCGACACACGTGGTCAACGTAGTCTGCCTGGCGACCCTTATAGGCACGACCTACGGCATGAGCTCCGAGGAACGTGGCACGCACGGCGATAGGCGACGTCTGGCGGATACGACGTATGACGCGCAAAATCTTAAGCTCGTCCTCGAGCGTAAGGCCATAGCCCGACTTTATCTCCACAAGGCCCGTTCCCATACGTATAATCTCATCGACACGCTCCATAGCCTGACGGTAGAGCTCATCCTCCGACGTCTCGTGAAGGCGATCTGCCGAGTTTAGGATGCCACCACCGCGCTTAGCTATCTCCTCATACGAGAGGCCGTTAATCTTATCTAAGAACTCCTGTTCGCGGCTACCAGCATAGACGATATGTGTGTGAGAGTCGCAAAACGAGGGGAAGAGCCAGCCGCCCTCGGCATCGAGGACTTCGCAACCCTCGACCGAGGGAAGCGAGTCCATAGTGCCATAATCCTTAATACGCTCGCCATCGGTCAAGAGCCACGCACTCTCCAAAGTCGCAATCTCTGCCATAGCACGACCTTCGACCTTGAGGCGATGACTCTCATCGATACCAACAAGCGTACCTATGTTTTTAACAAGTAGGCTCATAGTCATTGAGGAATTGTACCGACGTGGCGATGTGTGGATACATCACCGTATCGTTATCGACAAATGGCACAACCTTGCGGTATGCCTCGAACATAGCCTCAACAGCTGCCGACGACTTAAGCGATGTCATCTGGTGGCGGAACTCGAGCGCCTGAGCCGAGTTCATAAGCTCGATAGCCAAAACACGCTCGGTATTCTGCACCACCTTCCATAGCTTGGTAGCGGCATTCGAGCCCATACTTACGTGATCCTCCTGACCCTGCGACGATGGTATAGAGTCGCACGATGCTGGCCAGCACAAGCCCTTAGACTGGCTGACAATAGAGGCTGCTGTGTACTGAGGAATCATAAAGCCTGAGTTAAGGCCTGGGTTGGCAACGAGGAAGTTAGGGAGGTTGCGAGCACCAGAGATGAGCTTATATGTACGACGCTCCGAGATGTTACCAAGCTCCGCAACGGCGATAGCCAAGAAGTCCATAGCTACGGCGATAGGCTGGCCGTGGAAGTTACCTGCCGAGATTACCTCGTCGCTGTCGGGGAATACCGTTGGGTTATCGGTAGCAGAGTTAATCTCTGTCTCCAAAACCGATGCTACGTAGGCGATAGTATCCTTCGATGCGCCGTGTACCTGAGGTATGCAACGGAACGAGTATGGATCCTGAACGTGCTGCTTAGGCTGCTGACCTATCTGGCTGCCTGCCAAGATTGTGCGGAAGTTACGCGCCGTCTCAATCTGGCCATTGTGGGGACGAATGGCGTGTACGTTATGCTCGAATGGCTCCATACGGCCATCGAAGGCGTCGAGCGACATAGCTCCGATGTGGTCAGCGAGGCGGCTGAGGCGCTGTGCGTTAATCAACGAGTAAACGCCGTAGGCCGACATAAACTGCGTGCCGTTAAGCAGCGCAAGGCCCTCCTTCGAGCAGAGCGTGATAGGCTCCCAGCCCATCTTCTCCATCATCACGCTACCCTCGACAACCTCGCCGTCGATCTCCACGTGGCCGAGGCCCAGCAATGGCAAGCACATATGCGCCAGAGGCGAGAGGTCGCCCGAAGCACCGAGCGAGCCCTGCTCATATACCACAGGGATGATGTTGTTGTTGAACATCTCGATAAGACGCTCTACGGTGATAAGCTGCACGCCCGAGTGGCCGTACGATAGCGACTGCACCTTGAGCAGAATCATCAAACGAGCTATCTCCTTTGGCACGCGCTGGCCCGTACCACAAGCGTGCGACATCATAAGGTTCTTCTGAAGCTGCGACAAACCCTCCTTCTCTACCGAGATATTGCACAACGAGCCAAAGCCCGTAGTGACGCCATAGATAGGACGACCAGCATCCTCCATCTTCTTATCGAGATAGGCGCGGCACTTCTCGATGCGAGCCTTAGCATCGTCGCTAAGAGCGAGCTTGTAGCCCTTCGTTAAAATCTCCTCTACACGAGCAATAGTGAGACGCTCGGCACTGATATAATGAATCATAACTATTTCGTTTTATGCTATTAGACTATTTATTCTCGTTATACACCTTCTCGATAAGCTCCATATCGGCCAAGTTAGGCATCGTAACTCGAAGCAGCGGCGTGCGCTCCATCTGACGCTTAATGGCAAACATAGCGCCCTCGTTGCGTGCCCAGCTACGACGTGCGATACCGTTGTTTACGTCCCAGAGCAACATCTCCTCGATATGGCGAGCCGAGTCCTCCGAGCCATCGATAACCATACCAAAGCCACCGTTGATAACCTCGCCCCAGCCTACGCCACCACCGTTGTGGATAGATACCCACGTAGCACCGCGGAACGAATCGCCGATAACGTTATGTACAGCCATATCGGCGCAGAACTGCGAGCCGTCGTAAATATTCGAGGTCTCGCGGTATGGCGAGTCTGTACCCGACACGTCGTGGTGGTCACGACCGAGAACTACAGGAGCCGATATCTCACCACGCTTGATAGCCTCGTTGAAGGCCAGAGCTATGCGTGTACGGCCCTCAGAGTCGGCATAGAGGATACGAGCCTGCGAGCCTACAACGAGCTTATTCTGCTTAGCCTCGCGAATCCAGTGGAGGTTATCCTCGAGCTGACCCTGAATCTCGGCAGGCGACTCCTTGAGCATCTCGGCAAGCACCTCGGCAGCCAAGCGGTCAGTAACCTCGAGATCCTCCTCCTTGCCCGAGGTACATACCCATCGGAAAGGACCGAAGCCATAGTCGAAGAACATAGGGCCCATAATATCCTGAACGTACGATGGGTAGCGGAACTTGCCATCGGCTGTCATAATATCGGCACCTGCACGCGACGACTCCAAGAGGAAGGCGTTACCATAGTCGAAGAAGTACATACCACGAGCCGTGAGCTTGTTGACTGCTGCCACGTGGCGGCGCAACGACTCGCGCACACACTCGTGGAAGCGCTCAGGCTCCTCGGCCATCATACGGTTAGACTCCTCGTATGAGTATCCCACAGGGTAGTAACCACCAGCCCAGGGGTTATGAAGCGATGTCTGATCCGAGCCGAGGTCTACGTTAATCTCCTCGTCAGCAAGGCGCTCCCAGAGGTCTACGACGTTGCCCACATAGGCAAACGACACCACCTCCTTGTTAGCTACCGCCTGCTTAACGCGTGGCATAAGCTCGTCGAGCGACGAGTAGAGCTCATCTACCCAGCCCTGCTTGTGGCGCTTCTCCGCTGCGGCAATGTTAACCTCGGCGGTGATGCTCACCACGCCCGAGATATTACCAGCCTTAGGCTGAGCACCCGACATACCACCGAGACCTGCCGTTACGAACAACATACCGCGCAAATCCTTCTGGCCAGGCTTCATACGCTTACGCGCAGCATTCATCACCGTGATGGTCGTACCGTGAACGATACCCTGAGGGCCGATGTACATATACGAACCTGCCGTCATCTGACCATACTGCGACACACCCATAGCATTAAACCTCTCCCAGTCATCCTGCGACGAGTGGTTAGGGATAACCATACCGTTGGTAACGATAACACGTGGAGCATCCTTGTGCGATGGGAATAGGCCGAGAGGGTGACCAGAGTACATAACTAAGGTCTGCTCGTCGGTCATCTCGGCAAGGTACTTCATAGCGAGGCGATACTGCGCCCAGTTCTGGAACACCGCACCATTACCACCATAGGTGATAAGTTCGTGAGGATGCTGAGCTACGGCCTTATCGAGATTATTCTGTATCATCAGCATAATGGCTGCCGCCTGGCGTGAGCGTGCTGGATAGTCGTCTATCGAGCGAGCATACATCTCATACTCGGGGCGCAGGCGATACATATAGATACGGCCATAGGTCTTAAGCTCCTCGAGGAACTCTGGAGCAAGCTCGGCGTGATACTTCTCGGGGAAGTAACGCAGGGCATTGGCCAGGGCGAGCTTCTTCTGCTCGTCGGTAAGGATATCCTTACGCTTAGGAGCGTGGTTGGCCTGTGGGTCATAGGCACGCTTTGCGGGTAGTGGGTCGGGGATACCAGCCAATATATCTTTCTGAAAATCTGTCATATTGTGTAGTTTTAAGGTGTTAATCGTCTATATCTGCAGGTTACTTTATCTTGCTCTCCACGACAGCCAATATCTCGGCCTCGGCCTTCTGAGCTGCTGCCTGAATCTCCTCAGCCTCCTTAACCAAAGCCTCGGCTACGGCACGATCCTTAAGGCCTGCGGCGTTAATCTTAACGTTAAGGCAAGCACCCATAACTGCCGAGCGAGCAGCCAAAGCGCCCACGCCAGCATCCGACACCGAGTTAGGGTTACCCTCCTCGGCCATAGCGCGCACCACGTCGAAGGCCTTGTATGCAGCCTTCATAGTGCGCAGTGGCACCTGCGTAGCGTAGAGCGTAGCCACTTCCATAGCCTCGGCACGCGCAGCCTTCTCCTCGTCAGTACTCTTAGGCATACCGAATACGTCCATAATCTTGTTAAAGGCGGCAGTATCCTCGTCTACCAAGTAGAGAAGCTCGTTCATCACAGCCATACCGTTATCTGCCCAGTCCGAGAAGTACTCCCAGCGGTCGTCCCAGCCCGCCTTGTGCGACGAGAGGTTGGCAACCATAGTACCGAGCGCAGCGGCCAACGCGCCCATATATGCTGATATAGAGCCACCACCAGGTGCTGGAGACTCGCTTGCTGTCTCCTCGGCAAAACCCTTGCAGGTCATATCTATAAGTCTCTTAACGCCCTTCTGCTCCTCAGCCTCGAGGATATACTCCACGACCTTCTCATCGGGGTTAAATGGCTTGAGGTTGCCAAGACCCATAGACTCTATGGCGATGCGCACAAGCTCTCTCTCGGGAAGACCTGTCGAGCGATTCTGCTTGCGGAGGAAGTGGCGTCCAGCATCTACCAGTGCGCTCTTAGGCACAAGACCTACGATCTCGGCACCCGTAACGCGCACACCACGAGCCTCGGCCGCACGGCACACCTCGTCGAACGCTACGTGGAGAGGCGTAACCGAGAGGTTTGTCATATTCATCGACACCTGAGCAATGCCATACTCCTCGATAAACCAGCCGATAGCCTTACAAGCCTTCAGCGTACCAGGCTTCATAACAGGGTTACCCTTCTCGTCCTTGATAATCTTACCTACGATAGGGTTACCCTCGCGCATAGGACGACCCTTCTCGCGCACATCGAAAGCGATAGCGTTCGCACGACGTGTAGAGGTGGTATTGAGGTTGTAGTTTACCGCTACAAGGAAGTCGCGAGCACCTACGGCCGTAGCACCAGTCTTAGCCACACCCTCGTCATAGGGGCGAGCGCCGAAGTCGGGCTTACACTCAGCGTTCATCATCTTCTCGGGCAGCGCCTCGTACTCACCAGCACGACATACGGCCAAGTTGCGACGCTCGGGCTTGAAGGCTGCAGCCTCGTAGCAGTACGTAGGCACGTTAGTCTCCTCCGAGATACGCTTAGCAAGCGCACGCGCAAGCTCGGCACACTCCTCCAACGTGATGCCCGACACTGGGATAAGAGGACATACGTCGCAAGCACCCATACGTGGATGAGCACCCTTATGCTGGCGCATATCGATAAGCTCGGTAGCGCGCTTAATGGCTGCCACAGCGGCATCGCACACAGCCTCAGGCTCGCCTACGAAGGTTACCACCGTGCGGTTGGTAGCCTCACCTGGATCAACATCTAAGAGCTTTACGCCCTTAGCTGCCTCGATAACATCGGTAATCTGCTTGATTGTTTCAAGGTTGCGGCCCTCAGAGAAGTTAGGCACGCACTCAATAATTCTCTTCTGCATAGTAGTTTTATTTTAGTTTTGTTTGATTTTCTGATTTAACTTTGCGTTATGGGGTGAGGTTTACGGGTCTTTGTGGGTTTATATGGGTTTCTATGACTCTGAGGTATATGCGCTAACCTCATTTTCTCTTACATTTTAACTCATCGCATCCCATTTTAACCCATCGTAACTCACAATTCATTTTAACTCATCATACCCCATTTTAACCCATCGTAACTCACAATTCATTTTAACTCATCATACCCCATTTTAACTCATCGTAACTCACAACTCATTTTAACTCATCTTAACCCATTTTAACCCATCGCATCCCATTTTAACCCATCGTACCCTATCGTAACTCACAACGTCACTCTGAAGTTGACACCACAAGCATTTTATTCAGCTTCATTCGGGGCAAAGAGCCAGATGCCACAGATGATGCCCTAAACCCCTGTAGCCCATTTTATCGTTAGAAGGCTTTAGATGTGGTAGCTGGTCGCAGGACTTCAAAGCGGAGCATACTTAACGTATGTGAGCATTTGAAGGACAAGCCAGATGCCACAGATGATGCCTTATCACGATAAAATTTCGTAGTCGACATCCACTCTCTCTAGGCGACGCTCCTTGCAGTAGTCGCCGATAACGACGTGCAAGGGGTGCACCTTATATGCCTCCATCTTCTCCCACGACTCGAAGTCGGCAGTGAGCACAGCATCGAACGACGAGGCTGTCTCCTTAATATTCACACCCACCTCGGCACGCAATAGACCATCAATCTTGCCATTAAGAGCCTCGAGACGAGACTTCATCTCCATTGCTACCTGCTGAGGGGTTTCCTCCAAATCGCGGCGGAACTTCCACATAACGATGTGACGTATCATATACTTAAATTTAAGTTAAAAGGTTACATTAATCTTTAATCGAACAAATATACGAATAATTTCGGGAATATAGACACTTTAAGCCCGAAAAATATTTTTCGTTTACAACCACTCCCAAGTAGAGAAAATTAGATACTTTTTTTGTATCTTTGTATTGCTCTACTACATCTATTTCAAAATACGATATATTAATTAAATACAGAGCTATGAAACAGAGTGTAAAATATTATGGCGAGTGGTCCGAGGCGAGCACCATTAGTCAGAAGCTCGCTGGCCCCATTGGCCAGGGCGTGGCGGAGTGGGAGACAGGCGACAGATTCGAGGGTTACTTCCACCTCAACTATGCGTATATAAATGGTCCTTGCTATGTTGCTAATGGCAAGTATACTTTTGCCGATGGCAAATATATCGACAAGGCGTGGATACGAACTTTAGACAAGCTTGATGGATTCGGTCTTGAGGGTCTCTTCGAGATTTTTGATAGCAACGGTGAGCGCTACTCCATAACCCCATTTCACCATAACGTTCGCCACGGCGTGGAGTATCTGGCCTCGGGCAAGGCTATCGAGTGGTACAAGGGTGAGAAGCTTGCCGAGTATGAGGTCGAGTCATTTAGCTTCGAGACTTTTAGCAACAAGACTACAGAACTAAGTATTGATTTAGTTGGGGGCATAAATGTGACGATGTATGGCGGAATGATAAGGAGCAACGGCTACGGCTATGTCTACGACGTACGCCTCGAAGGAGCTATCAAATACACAGATGGCACTACTTTCAGCAGCATTGGCTACGACATTCGAAACCTTCGTCCATACAACGACAAATATGGCAAGCGTTGCTACCCCAATGGCAGGGTTGTCACCGAAAGATACAACGGCTACGAGCTTGTAAGCCAAGAGTTTTGCGAATGGATGGAGAGCTACGCCATATTACTCCCGAACGTACCATATCCCACAGACCCCCAAAGGTGCGAGTCGGCAAGGGTGTGGGATGGCCATATTCGCTATTACGATGGCGCGACGTACGACGGAGAGATGGAGGACTCTGTGCCGCACGGCAAGGGTATCTTCCGCACCAACAACCACGAGGGCGTATGCTACGAGGGCACATTCTCCGAGGGCCGCTGCCACGGCAAGATTATCAAGACCTCGAGCAATCCTGCAGAGACTACCGAGAGCGAGTGGGAAAGTGGTAAGATACTGGGTGGAGTGCAGAGCATCACACTGCGCTACGAGTGGCGCTACGTAGACCGTAAAACAGAGGAGGCGAGCGGAGAGATAGAGCTAAATCTATACACTAAGATAGACCTCGATGGTTTCAGGCATATATACCCTCGAGAGATTACCGATGAGGTCGTGCGCTTTAGTACTAATCAAGAGCTTCACAAAGGTAGCTCTCTACGTATATATAACGAGATAGAGCACGAGATTGGCGAGGTAGTATCTCACACTGAGAATTACACATTGACGCTCCACTGGGATGAGGCTTAAGGAGCAAAAAAGAGCATAAGTAAAAAAAAATTACTCACATTGATAGATTTCAACTTGCATCTCTATCTATTAGGATAGATAGAACAAAACAGACAGTAAAACGTAGAAATACTTAAAGAAAAATGAGAAAGATACCTCAATAAACTCAAAAGCGACCGAAAAAGAATCTGCCGAAAGCGAATAACATATTTACTAATTTATAGAACATACCTAAACTCAAAGACTATGGATATTTGGCTAATATGGGTTATCATCGCCCTCGTACTCTTCATCATCGAGCTCTTCACCGCCGGTTTCGCAATCATCTGCCTATCGATAGGCGCTGGCGGCGCGGCTATTGCTGCGGCTATGGAGGCATCTATAGAGGTTCAGCTGCTCACCTTCGCAGTGGTATCTCTCCTCGCCATCATCGCCGTACGACCACTGCTTAAACGCCTCATATATCGCGGTGGCGAGAAGGTGGCGACAAACTCGTCGGCTATGGTCGGCAAGCACGGCGTGGTGTGTAGCGACGTCGATGGCGACGACGAGTCGGGCCGCGTAATCATCGAGGGCATAGATTGGCGTGCCCGAAGCCTCGATGGCGATCTAATACCCAAAGGTACAAAGGTGGTCGTGGTGGCCATCGATAGCGTAGTACTAACCATTAAAAAACTATAACTATGTCACTAAACGTTTTGATTTTCGTTATCATCGCCATAATTGCGGTGATATACGTACTCAAGGGCTTTAAGATTGTGCCACAATCCGAGACCCGTGTTGTTGAACGTCTCGGTCGCTACGACCGCACACTGCAGTCGGGAATCAACTATCTGCTACCGATTATCGACCGCGCCCGCGAGGTGGTAGTGCGCGATGAGATTAAGTATGCCGATGGCTCGAAGAGCGTGATTATGCGCACCACTTCGCGTATAGACCTCCGCGAACAGGTCTACGACTTCGACAAGCAGAGCGTCATCACCAAGGATAATGTGACCACAACGATTAACGCCCTCTTGTATTTCCAGATTGTCGACCCAGTAAAGTCGGTATACGAGATTGACAACCTCCCGAACGCCATCGAGAAGCTCACGCAGACCACTCTACGTAACGTGATCGGCGAGTTGGAGCTTGACGAAACCCTTACCTCGCGCGACACTATCAACTCGAAGCTACGCATCGTCCTCGACGAGGCTACCAACAAGTGGGGCGTGAAGGTTAACCGTGTAGAGCTTCAGGATATCACACCACCCGAGTCGGTACGCCGCGCTATGGAGCAGCAGATGCAGGCCGAGCGTGAGCGTCGTGCTAAGGTTCTCGAGGCACGAGGCCAGAAGGAGGCTATGATTCTCGAGTCGGAGGGTGTGAAGGAGTCGCAGATAAACCAGGCCGAGGCCGAGCGTCAGACACAGATTCTCAAGGCTCAGGGCGAGGCCGACGCTAAGGTATTGCAGGCCACGGCCGAGGCTGAGGCTATACGCAAGGTTGCCGAGGCTATCGCCGAGTCGAAGACCGATCCTGCGACATATATGCTCCTTATGAAGTATGTCGAAACGCTCAAGGAGATAGGCTCGGGCGAGCAGGCCAAGACCATCTTCCTGCCCTTCGAGGCATCGAACCTTGTGGGCGCCTTAGGCTCGCTTACCGAGCTACTTCCGAAGAGAGATAAGGAGTAGGCTCAACAGCCATCCCCTACCACCACAACCTTAACACACTATTTATTAACCCTTTAAACCTACACAGCTATGGCCCAGACGAAAAAGATTTCACTTGCCAGGTGGTATGGACGCTTGATCAATACCGCACTGCTCATAACCTACAGGCATCCAGAGCTAAACAGCTCGGTAAAGCGTACCACCATCGCAGAGATACTGTCTGCGGCATTTAGCGTCGCCACCGACCTGGAGCGCGACGTGCTAACATTCCTGACAAGGAAACTCGAGGGCAAGGATCAGATGTTGCGATGGCTAACGACCAACGACACTGAGGTGCGTAGGGGTATGGCAGAGAGTAACCATCTCATTAACAACGGAGAGATACTACGTCTCAAGGAGGACTACGATTTTTATTACGATTTAAACAAGGCCGAAATGGAGGTAAAGAGAAAGGCGCGCCGACGTCGCTCACTAATATATGCCGCCATAGCAGTAATCATAGCGGCTCTGGTAGTCTACAACCTGCCATACTTCAAGGAGCTACGCCTATGGAACAAGATCAACGAAACCCGCAACCTCGAGCTTGTACAGGAGTACTACTCCGAGTTTCCCGATGGTGGCCACTACGAGGAGGTACTATACATCGACATATGCGACAATAGCAACCCTCGCTACGCCATCGAGGAGTACCACTGGAAGTATATCGACGGCAAGTACTACGAGGAGGTACTATACCTCTATGCTAAGGCTACGTCTGCCCCTGGCGACGCCATCAACGAGTACATCCAGAAGTATCCCGATGGTCAGTACATCGCCGAGATTCGAGACCTTCAGGATGACTACCTGTATGAGTGCGTCGTGAACAATGGTAACAACCTGCGCGACATAAACAACTACTTCAACACCTTCCCCGAGGGCAAGCATATCGCCGAGGTCGAGGCGGCGTACAACTCGCGCTGGGACAATATCGACACTCAGTATAACGCCGTTGCCAAGACCAATGCCAACAGCAACGACGTTAAGTTTATACGCGATATGCTACGATATATGCGCGAGAATCGTGTTCACGAGATAGCCATAAACGTCGATGTAAACATCAACGTCAAGGACTATAGTAGCTACCCCAAGAAGGTTAAAGATTTTGTGGATCACCCCTTATTTGGATATAGATATAATGGTCATAGCATAGAGAGCAATATAGCATCAGTGACCTCAGCCTTCTCGCCCCTATATGCACAACAAATCAAGTCGAAGATTATTGACGGCGTGGAGTCTAAGCTGAGCACCATTGTGTTCGACGAGTTTATCAAGGTGCGCACCGTAGATAGCTCCTCGGCACCATCTAATGCCCCTGTGCTCAACGTCACGTGCAAGATTGTCAACCAGCAAGAGTATGAGTCGTTATTGGAGGCATATATACCCAAGATCTGGACACACGTTAGAAAAAGCAATTTTTACGTGCACCCAACCAATTTTGATACCTTCCTCGGATATTTGCTTGGCATAGCCGTAGATTTCGAGGCTAAGTTCTCGATACCGGAGCAGAATAAGAGCCGAACCTATAAGTTCAGCGGCTCACCAGGCTCGGCTGACATATCTAATGTCAACTCATCGCAGGATGCCTACAAGGTTATGGCAAGCAGATGTGTCAATGATTTTGCCGAAAAGTACTCTCGCAGAATTGGTATGAGCCAATAATAACTGCGCTCAATCAAACAGGCGAGGCTGACTCTTTCTCCTTATGGATTCCGAGTCAGCCTCGCTGCTTCTTTCGCGTAGGAGACTACTCCTCGTCGATATCATCCAAGTAGCGCGCCATCAGCTCTATGGAGTAGTTACACTCATCCTGCGGCAAACTATCGCAGAAGGCGATATAACCCTCGAACCACTCGTCGGCCTCGCTCTCAGTGGTCAACTCTGAGAAACTATCTTTCCACATCTGAATCTCATCGTACAACTCTTCGAAACGCTCCATCGTAAAACCGCGCTCGGGAATATTCTCCTCAAGGGCAACGTAAAAGTATGTCAAGATAATCTCATAGGTCTCCGTATCTTCAATTTTGGAGAGAGTAGACGACATATCCTCGATAGCTTCGTTAAGTCTCTTTCCTCTCTTCTTCTTAATAGTCTCAATGTAGTCGTCTATTAATACACACAGCTCCTCGACAACATCTTCATCGCTATCGCTGATGCACACGGCTACTGCCGACGTGCCAGTTGCAGCCTCTGCCACAGTAGTAAAACCGACCATAGTGGCAGCCAAAATAATGAAAAATCTCCTCATAGTTAAGCAATTATTAGTTAAGCAATTATCGTCGTGTTTACTTTACACGTATAAGGTTTATGCCATCACGTATGGGGACAATGACGTTATCGACACGCTCATCCTCGACCACCCTACGGTTAAACTCCACGATGGCCTCGGTATGCTTATCGTTATGTGCAATCTTCTCGGCAACCTTACCATACCAGAGGATATTATCGGCCATAAGTATCGAGCCACGATGCACATAGCCTCCATCGATGAGCATATCGTAGTAGGCAGGGTACTCGCGCTTATCGCCATCGATAAAGACCATATCGTATACCTCGCCGAGCTGTGGCACCACGTCCAGTGCCGAGCCTATATGTTGGCGTATGCGGTGACCATACTCCGAGGCCTCGAAGTACTTTGCCGCGATATCCTCTAATTCGTCATCTACCTCTATGGTATCCAGCAGCGCTCCATCCTCTAAGCCTCGGGCTATGGAGAGTGCCGAGTAGCCCGTAAACGTGCCTATCTCGAGTACGCGTCGTGGGCGCATCATACGCACGAGCATCTCGAGAAACTTGCCTTGCAGATGTCCCGAAATCATACGAGGGTTAATCACACGCAGATATGTTTCCCTCTCGAGGCGGTGCATAAGCTCCTCCTCGGGTTTAGTGTTGTTGAGAATATACTGTTCTAAGTTATCCATTTTTAGAATATTATATCTTTAAAAGTGAACTCTGCAATTATTAAACATCGTCATTGCGATAGTCATAGGCTCGCGGCAACCATTAAACATCGTCATTGCGAGAAATTGCATCATACAGCGGCAATGATACCATATCGGGTCTATGCAATTTCGTGGCAATCTTCCATTTTTTATACCCCCTCTCTGATACTGATGCACAATGTATTAATCACACTTAGCACCGACCTATTAACAGCGGAAGATTCCCACGTCGGAGCATAGAGGCTTTATCACGCTTTGCACGCTCCTACTTGCTCCTCCTCGGAATGACTAATTCAATATCAGTTCCTCCTCGGAGCAACGATTTTAAAACATCGTCATTGCGAGAAATTGCATCATACTGCGGCAATGATACCATATCGGGTCTATGCAATTTCGTGGCAATCCTCCTTTGTTTATACTTCCGAACTGATACTGATGCACAATGTATCAATCACACTTAGCACCGCACTACAAACAGCGGAAGATTCCCACGTCGGAGCATAGAGGCTTTATCACACCTTGCACGCTCCTACTTGCTCCTCCTCGGAATGACGAATTTAATTACACTCCTCCTCGAGGCGACGCTTCATTACTCCATAGGCATTAACTCTCGCCATAGAGGGTTAACACTATTAATAAGATCAACCTTTCGTTGACGCGACCAACTCTTAATCTGCTTTTCTCGCGCTATAGCAGATAGCATCGTCGGATGCCGTTCAATAAAAACAACCTTTCTAAGCTGATATTTACGCGTAAATATCGACCCTACGCCATTTCTATGCTGCTCAATACGCTGGCAAACATCAGACGTCACTCCAGTATATAAGATGGAGCCACTCTCATTTGTCAATATGTATACACAATCACCCACTACTTATATATAAGTCGTGATAGCGAGCCGAAGCACTCGGCAGCGACATCGCGTATCTGCTCGGCAGTGATAGCCATAACCTTCTTATAGGCCTCTTCGAGCGTATCGATATCCTTATAGAGCAGGAAGCTCTTGCCAGCACCGAGCATATAACCCTCGTTAGACTCCATAGATATGGCCATCTGGGCCACAAACTGACGCTTAGCGACGGCCAAGCGGCGTGGCGAGACCACCTCGCGCGACAGCGTCGCCACGCTCTCCTCGATAAGTTCGACGCACTGCGCCATATTATCGTGATCCGAAGAGAAGTATATACCCACGATACCACAATCCGAATAGGGCGTATAGGTTGCCTCAACGTTGTACGACAAGCCACGTTTCTCGCGCAGTTCGATATTTAGCAGCGAGTTAGCCGAAGGGCCTCCGAGGATGTTTACCAGCAGAGCAAGAGGCAGTCGCCGCTCATCGGCGATGCTATACCCTCGCGTTCCGATGATGCCGTGTGCCTGGTGCGTATGGCGCGTAAGTCGTACATCGAAGGGGAGATACTCCGTAGGCACTGCGCGACTAAAATTGCGCGACGTAGCACCATACCCACCCAAATAGCGCTCGGCAACAGCACGCGCCGTGGCCACCGAGAAGTTTCCGATAGAGGAGAAGACCATCTGGTCGGTGCTGTAGCATCTATCGACAAAGCGGTGAAGGGCGGCACTATCGAAGCGCGCGATAGAGGCCTTAGAGCCGAGGATGTTGTGACCCAGCTCCGAGCCTTGAAATATAAGATCCTCGTAGTCGTCATATATGCGCTCCGAGGGCGAATCTTTATATGAGTTTATCTCGTCGGCGATAACCTCACGCTCCTTACGTAGCTCCTTATCGGGAAACGTCGATGAGAAGATGACGTCCGAGATAAGCTCTACGGCACGCTGGAAATCGCGGCGTAGCACCGTAGCGTGGAGCGTGGTATCCTCCTTTGTGGTGTAGGCATTAAGCTCGCCACCGAGATTCTCGAGGCGACAGTTCACCTGATAAGCCTTGCGGCGCGCCGTACCCTTGAACAGTGCGTGCTCCACGAAGTGGGCGATGCCATACTCGCCGCGAAGCTCATCGCGCGAGCCAGCGTTTACCACCAGGGCGCAGTGAGCCACACCGCTACGCACCTGTCGATGTATGCCCCTAATTCCGTTGGGCAGTATATATGTTTCAAACTCTTTCACCTCAAATATCTATTTACTCCTCCTACTCCTCGCCACTGCGATGCTCGATATGTCTCTTCAGATATGTTCCCGTATAGCTCTCCTTACACTCCATAACCATCTCGGGCGTACCTGCCACAACGACATAACCACCCTCCTTGCCAGCCTCGGGGCCGAGGTCAATGACCCAGTCGGCACACTTGATAACGTCCATATTATGCTCTACGACAACAACCGTATGGCCACGCTGAATAAGCGCATCGAAAGCACCAAGTAGGCGTCCTATATCGTGAAAATGGAGGCCCGTAGTAGGCTCGTCGAAGATAAACATCACACGCTCGTCGCCACGCTCCTTCGTAAGGAACGATGCGAGCTTGACGCGCTGCGACTCGCCTCCCGAGAGTGTCGACGACGACTGTCCGAGTTTTACATATCCCAATCCCACCTGCTCCAGCGGGCGGATACGCTCGACAATGCGGCGACACGTGGCATTAGTGCTATCCTCGGCGAAGAAGGCCAAAGCCTCGCTAACCGACATCTCAAGGATGTCGTATATATTCTTACCGCGATACTTTACCTCCAGAATCTCGGGCTTGAAGCGCATACCGCCACACGCCTCGCACTGAAGCTCGACGTCGGCCATAAACTGCATACTCACCTTGATGACACCCTCGCCCTCGCACTCCTCGCACCTACCACCAGGCATATTAAACGAGAAGGCTGCAGCCTGCACACCCGTATGCTTCGAGTATGGCTGGTCGGCAAAGAGCTTGCGAATCTCATCATAGGCCTTGATATAGGTCACAGGATTCGAGCGTGTAGACTTACCTATAGGCGACTGCGACACCATCTCGACACCCTGCAACTGGTGGCTATCGACATCGATGCCATCGTGGTCGCCAGGTGTCAGCGTAGTCTCCGCAATACGGCGCTTCAGCGCTGGGAAGAGCACATCGTCGGCCAGCGACGACTTGCCCGAGCCCGAGACTCCCGTTATACACGTAAGCACACCTAAAGGTATCTCGACATCGATGTTTTTGAGGTTGTGATGCCTTACTCCTCGCAACTTCACCACGCCCGAAGCAGCGCGGCGACGCTCCGGAATCTTTATAGCCTTGCGCCCCGTGAGGTAGTCGGCCGTCAGCGACCCCTCTGCACTCTCGATATCCGCCGCAGGGCCGTTATACACCACCTCGCCGCCACCTATGCCCGCCTCGGGGCCCATATCGACAATCCAGTCAGCCGCACGCATTACCTCCTCCTCGTGCTCGACGACAATGACCGTATTATCTAAGTCGCGCAGCTGCTTAAGCACCCCGATAAGGCGGTTGGTATCCCTCGGATGGAGACCTATGCTCGGCTCATCGAGGATATACATCGAGCCTACGAGGTTTGAACCTAACGACGTAGATAGGTTTATGCGCTGCGACTCGCCGCCCGAGAGCGACGATGAGAGGCGATCCAATGTCAGATAGTGAAGACCTACGTCTACCAAATATTTAAGGCGGCTACGTATCTCGATAAGCACACGTTCGGCGCTCTTTGCCTCGAACTCATCGAGTGTTAGCCTATCGAAGAAGTCGACTAGTTCGCCTATGGTCATCGAGACCACCTCGGCGATATTCTTGCCGCCGACCTTGACCAACAACACCTCTTTGCGTAGTCGCGCGCCCTGGCACTCGGGGCAGAGCGTCTTGCCCATATAGCGCGACTTAAGAACACGATACTGCACCTTATGTCGCTGCGAATCAACATAGTTAAAGAAGTCGTCGATACCTCCGAAGTACTCGTTGCCGTGCCACAACAACGCCTTATGCTCGTCGCTGAGGGCGTAGTATGGCGTATGTATCGGAAAGCCGAACTTCGACGAGGCGTTGACTAAATCGCTCTTCCAGCGGCTCATCGACGCTCCGTTCCAGCAAGCGACAGCGCCGTCATAGACGCTCTTAGACTTATTCGGTATCACCAAGTCCTCGTCGATGCCCACCACTTTGCCATAGCCCTCGCATACGGGGCAGGCACCCAAAGGGTTGTTAAACGAGAAGAGGTGCTCGGTGGGGCGCTCATACGATATGCCATCCTCGTCGTAGTGCGACGAGAAACTCTCCACCCTATCGGTGATGATGTGTACTACTCCCGAGCCGTAGCCCATAGCGCGCGCCACAGAGTCCGTAAGACGCGATACGGTGTCGGCCTGATGATCAACGCTTATGCGGTCGACGACAATCATAACATCGTCGATATTTGTGGCATCATCAATCAACGGCATAAACTCCTCGACAAGCATCACCTCGTCGCGATAGCGCACCCTCACAACACCATCCTCCATAAGCGTAAGAATACGCTCGATGATGCCCTCCGACTGTTTGAGGAGCATCGGCGCAGCGACAACGACACGCACACCTTCGTCCTTGCGCAACACGTGGTCGACAACATCGTCGACCTCGTAGCAACGTATCTCGAGGCCCGTGACTGGCGAATATGTGCGACCTATACGCGCGAAGAGCAACTTTAGGTAGTCGTATATCTCGGTCGTAGTGCCTACGGTCGAGCGTGGGTTACGCGAGATAACCTTCTGCTCTATGGCTATTGCAGGGGCGATACCCTCGATAAGGTCGACGTCGGGTTTCTCTACACGCCCTAAAAACTGGCGTGCGTAGGCCGAAAGGCTCTCGACATAACGACGCTGACCCTCGGCAAAGATGGTGTCGAAGGCCAAAGTAGACTTTCCCGAGCCCGAGAGTCCTGTGACCACAACGAGCCGAGAGTGCGGAATCTCGACATCCACACTCTTAAGATTATGCACCCTCGCACCCTTTATCTTAATCTTATTATCCAATGAATTACTCCTTTATAATCTCTCTACTGTAGCGCCCTCAACCTTCTCGAGGCGTGCGATAAGCTGCTCAGAGTCGCCCTCGCGAATCGATAGGGTCATAGTGCATAGGTTGTCAAACTCCTGACCTAAGACCTTCGGCTGCATATCCTTAACCACGCGCATAACATCGTTCATAGCTATATACGAGAAGCTCACCGAGATCTTTACATCTACCGTACGCTCGACAATCTCGCACTCTGCAAGCACCAGCGCCGTAGACTCCTTATAGGCCGCAATAAGGCCCGGTACGCCGAGCTTCGTGCCGCCGAAGTAGCGCACCACGACGACAAGGCAGTTGGTAAGCTCCTGCGACAACAGCTGTCCGAGGATAGGCTTACCTGCCGTAGAGGATGGCTCGCCATCGTCGTTGGCACGAAAGTGCTCACCGTGAGGGCCTAAGCGCCAGGCGTAGCAGTGGTGTGTGGCATCGAACCACCTCTTGCGCAGAGCATCGAGGTGTGTCTTAATCTCCTCCTCGCTCTCCACAGGGTAGGCATATACCAAGAACTTGCTGCTAAGCTGTCGATAGGTGGTCTCTGCCGCGCGGGCAATGGTTTTATAGCTGTCGTTGGCCACTACGTCTACTTTTTAAGGTTACTCTATCGATGTGAAAATACGATCCCAGCGTATGCCGCCCTTCGCAGGGTCTACCGAGAACCATACATACGAGGCCTTACCCACGATATGATCCTCGGGAACAAAGCCCCAGAAGCGCGAGTCGAGCGAGCCGTGACGGTTGTCGCCCATCATAAAGTAGTAGTCCTGAGCAAAGGTATAGTGCGTTGCCTCTCGGCCATCGATATATATCTTACCATCGCGCTGCTCGACGCTGTGACCTTCGTAAACCTCTATGCAGCGGCCATACATAGCCATAGTCTCGGCATTAAGCTCTATCTGAGCACCTGCCTGTGGTACCCAAATAGGGCCCATATCGTCGATAGTCCAGCGACTGTTGCTCTTCGATGCGGTGTGAGGGATAAGGCTACTACCCGAGATAGCACCTCCAATCTTACGCAGGCGGTAGCGCGTAGTATCGGCATACTGCGCAAGCTGGTCGTCGGTAACGGGCAATTCGATATACCCTCCAGTAGCGGCATCGATACCCACCTTCAGAGGCTTCGAGGTGTACTCGTTGTAGTAGATATATTGGCGCTTAGGAACGAAATCCTCCTTAGTGCCGTTGTGATATACCGCGCCATCGACGATTAGAAGGCTATCGCCCGGCACGCCCACACAACGCTTGATATAGTTCTCCTTCTTATCCAACGGACGCACCGCAAGGGTAAGGTTTTCGGCGATATTCTTGCGACGTTCGGCCTCGGTAGCACCTATCTGCCTATCGCGCAACAGCTCGTAGTAGCTCATCGAGGCCATCTCCAAAGCTACGGTATCGCCCTCGGGGAAGTTGAAGACCACAACGTCACCACGCTCGACACTGCCCATACCCTTAAGACGACGATACTCACGCTCCCAGCACGTAGAGAAGGAGTTCTTCGTAGGGTTCAGGGGCATAGTGTTGTGCACAAACGGAAACGATAGCGGAGTCATAGGCACACGTGGGCCATAAGAGACCTTATTAACAAGGATGTAGTCACCAGCCATAAGCGTGCTCTCCATCGAGCCAGTAGGTATGACGAACATCTGAAACCAGTAGAGCTGGATGAGCGTAGCCACCACCGTAGCGAAGAGTATGGCGTGCACCCAGCCATATATCCACTCGTAGACCTTCGACTGACTTCGCATCTCGCACCATAGCGCTATGGCCATAACCACAGCGAAGGTGATAAGGAAGGGCCTCTCCCACTTAAATAGGAGCATATGCACGATTATGCCTACGACCAATGCAAAGACCGCAGCACACCACACAGCCCAGAGCACCTGCCACCAGCGGTAACGCTCGCACATACGCCTATGCCACGTAGCGATGTGGTGGCCGATATAGTAGTCGTAGATAATTGGTAGTGCTACGGGTAGCGACCACCACGCCCCGTACCAGAAGGCAAAGAGCGAAACGATGATAGCTACGACGATGGCCATAGTCCAGGGACTTGTTAACACGGCCGCTATAGTTGATAAAAACTTTTTCATTACTTACGAAGTTTTAAACGGAGAATATCCTGCAAATACAAGGTTAACGCAAAAGGTCATCCATACCGTATACGCCAGCCTTGCCCGCTAAGAACTCGCCAGCCAGTACCGCGCCAAAGGCCAGTGCTCGGCGATTGGTTATCGAGTGCTTAAGCTCGAGGACATCGTCGGGCGAGGTGTAGGTTACGGTATGGATACCTGGAACCATACCCTCGCGTAGCGACTCTATCTCTATGACCGAAGCGTCGCTCGTGGCTGAGTTTACCCACGACGTCTTACGCTCCATATTCTCGATGATACCCTCGGCTAAGGTGATTGCCGTGCCGCTCGGAGCATCCTTCTTCCACATATGGTGCGTCTCCTCGATGCGCACATCGTACTGCGAATAGGGGTTCATAAGTTCGGCTAAGCGGCGATTAAGGCGGAACATCATATTGACGCCTATCGAGAAGTTCGAGGCGTAGAATAGTGCGCCACCACGCTCCTCGGCCAGCCTCTCCATAGCCTTGAGGCTCTTGAGCCATCCTGTCGTGCCGCACACCACGCGGCCACCAGCACGCAATACGCGCTCGACATTCTGGGCCGCCGTATCGGGCGTGGTAAACTCGAAGGCTACATCTACCTTTTTAACACTCTCTGCCGTCAGCTCGTCGGCATTAGCCTCGTCTATGATAAGCTCTACGCTGTGGCCACGCTCGGCAAGGATACGCTCAATCTCGCGACCCATCTTACCGTGGCCTATAATTGCACATTTCATATATACGTTTCATTTAGATAAACAACGGCGTAAAGGTAATAAAAATTTCGAAATCGTCGAGCCATTATCCCATTTTTAACTATCTTTGAAGCCCAATTAGTAACACAACAGGAGTATGAAGAGATTTATAATATTAGCCATAGCTACAATCGTTGCAACAGCCACAGCCATAACGCCACTCTCGGCGCAGAGCACACTCCGAGCCAGCGAGCGCGACTCGGTAACTGCCGTGCTACGCCGCATAACGCTCGATGAGGTGGCAGGCAGCTACGTCAAGGTCGAGAGCGCGCGTATTAAGAGTCGCGGCAAGAGCCAATCCATAGAGATACGCACCTCGGCCGAGATGGCATACTACCCTATGCGCCCCGAGAGCGTCGAGCAGATATACAGCGCCGTACGCAAGGCGCTCCCTGCCAAGTACCGAGGCTATACCCTACTAATATACACTGGCGGCAGGCTTATCGACGACCTGATACCACAATACTACCTCTCGCACGAGGGGCAGCGCAGCTTCACGCATAGCGTCGAGACTCCGCTAATCACGCGTCAAAGCAACCTTTCGCAACCATCGAAGGGACTACGCTCAAGACATATAGCCCTATGGCAGAGCCACGGCCGCTACTTTAAGCAGGAGCGCGATATGTGGTCGTGGCAGCGACCACGACTGTGGGAGAGCGTCGAGGATCTATACACCCAGAGCTACGTGCTCCCATTCCTTGTGCCTATGCTCGAGAGGGCAGGTGCCAACGTACTCTTGCCACGCGAGCGTAGCACACAGAGGGTCGAGATTATTGTCGACAACGATAAGGGCATAGACGACACGCGCTACGACGAGCAGAACGGCGCCAAGCGCTGGCAGGAGGGGGGCGTAGGCTTTGCACACCTCTACGAGAGCTACGCCTCGGGGCACAACCCCTTCAGAGATGGTACGGCGCGTATTGTTGAGAGTGTGACTAAAGGTGAGAAGAGCTCTTCAGCCTCGTGGGGCGCGACAATCAAGAAGGCTGGCATATATAGCGTTTACGTCTCATACACAACCACAAAACGCTCCATTCCCGATGCTCACTACACCGTACACGCCTCGGGTGGCGACCGCGAGTTTTTGGTTAACCAGCAGATGGGCGACCGTATGTGGATATGTCTCGGCGACTTCTACTTCGAGGCTGGTGACCACAAAGCTATCGTCTCGCTAAGCAACGTCTCGGAGCACAAGGGCACAGTCTCGGCCGATGCTGTGAAGATAGGTGGCGGAATGGGCAACATACGCCGCAGCGTACACAGCCAGCTGCGCGACGAAGAGGAGGAGTACGAGGAGAGGACAAGCTCCTATCCACGCTTTACCGAGGGTGCACGCTACTGGCTACAGTGGTCGGGATTCGAGACCGACGTATATGCCGCTAAGGAGGGTAAGGATGACTACAAGGAGGACTATATGTCGCGCGCACACTGGGTTAACGCATTGATGGGCGGCAGCCAGCGCCTCAAGGGCGAGGATGGCAAGAGCATCCCCGTAGACCTCGCCTTCGCCTTTCACTCCGACGCTGGCGTAAGGCTCAACGACGACATCATTGGCACGTTGGGCATATACTCGACAAAGGAGAACAAAGCCAAGTTTGAGGGGGGCGTATCGCGTCTACGCTCGCGCGACCTAACGGACATAGTGATGACACAGATAGTCAGCGACCTACGCCACTCCTACGAGCCCGAGTGGACGCGTCGCGGAATGTGGGACAGAGCATACTACGAGGCACGCATACCAGCCTGCCCAACGATGCTTCTGGAGCTACTTTCGCACCAAAACTTTGCAGATATGCGCTACGGCCTCGACCCCAAGTTCCGCTTCGACGTCAGCCGAGCAGTATACAAGGGTATGCTACGCTATCTATCGAGTCAATATGGCACCGACTATGTAGTGCAGCCACTCCCCGTAAACAGCTTTGCCATAGAGCTTTGCGGCAGCGAAGCGCACCTTAGCTGGCTACCTACAGCCGACCCCTTAGAACCTACGGCGATGCCCGACTACTACATCCTCTACACGCGCATAGACGACGGAGGTTTCGACTGCGGCAGGCGCATAGATAGCACCTCGACCGTAGTAGCCCAGGAGCAGGGGCGTAGGTACAGCTACCGCATAACAGCGGTAAACGAGGGTGGCGAGAGCTTCGATTCGGAGACCCTGTCGGCCTACGCGGCCAAGCGTAGTAAGGGGTGCGTGATGATAGTCAACGGCTTCGACCGCGTGGCAGCCCCCATAAGTATGCAGTCGGATTCGATAGCAGGCTTCTTCAACCGCTACGACAGCGGCGTGGCCTACATCGAGGATATATCGTTTACGGGCGAACAAGTCATCTTCGACCGCTCGCTGGCCTACTCCGAGAACGACAGCCATGCGCTCGGCACCTCGTACAGCGACTACGAGACTCGAGTAATAGCTGGCAACACCTTCGACTATCCCGCCATTCACGGCGAGGCGATAGCCCAGAGCGGATACTCCTACACCTCGGCATCGCACAAGGCCGTAGCCGAGGGCCGCATATCGCTCGGCGACTACCCCATTGTCGACCTTATAGTCGGCAAGCAGCGCACGACGACCATAGGACGTGGCGTCTCGGGATACCACTACGAGGCGATATCAGACAAGCTACAAGAGGCATTAAGCCTCTACACCGCCGAGGGCGGCAACCTTCTACTAAGTGGCAGCTACATACTCGACGACCTATGGCACGGCCCAATGTCGACAGACGAGGATAAGGAGTTCGCAAAAAACACCCTGCACAGCTCGTTTGGCGGAGGTATGGCCTCGCGTAGTGGCGAGGTTTACGCCCCATCGACAAAGTTCTCGCGAAAGAGGCTCACGCTGACATTCAACACTACGCCCTCGGAGGAGGTATACTCTGTAGAGTCACCCGAGGTGGTGACTCCTGTGGGTAAGAAGAGCTACACCATACTACGCTATGCCCACTCCGATAGTTCGGCAGCCATAGCCCACAACGGGCCAGACAACCGCACGGTACACCTCGGATTCCCATTCGAGACAATTACCGACGACGAGGAGCGCGCAAAGCTGATGACAGCAATACTTAAGTTCCTATCTAAAAATTAGGCATATTATGGCACTATCGAAACAGAACATACGCAGCATAGTGATGCCCATTGCTATGGTAACAGGGGCACTCCTATGTCGCCCACTGGGCGTCATAGAGGAGGCCACAGGACATATGCTCACGCCGCTACTCATCGCGGCGATGCTCTTTGTCACCTTCTGTCGTGTCGACATCAAGGCGATGCGTCCTCGACTGATACACCTATGGATGCTTTTAGTGCAGTTTCTCGGCTCGATTATCGTATACTACGCCACCCTACCACTCTTGGGCGAGTGCGTAGCCCAGGGAGCTATGATATGCGTTATGGCACCGATAGCTATGGCCGCAGTGGTCATTGGTGGTATGCTCGGCGCCGACATAAACACTATGGCGACATATAGCCTCATATGCAACATCGTTACCGCCATAATCGCACCCTTCCTGCTCCACGCCTTCGGCAATGGTAGCTGCACATTTGCCGAGATTGCGGGGCGCGTAGTGCCTACGCTCGTTGCACCATTTGTCGCAGCACAGCTACTGCGCTGGGCGTGGCCCAAAGGCGCGGGATTTATCGCGGCACGCTCATCGCTATCGTTCTACCTATGGATAATCTCACTTGTCTTGGTCTTGGGGCGTACCACCGCCTTTATTCTCGACACGGAGGCCGACCCATTTATCGAGGTAGAGCTTGCCATTGTGGCTCTCGTGCTCTGTCTTCTGCAGTTTAGCATAGGCCGTCTGCTCGGCTCGATGTATGGCGACAGGGTTGCTGGTGGTCAGAGCGTAGGTCAGAAGAACACCATCTTAGCGGTATGGATGTCGCTCAACTTCCTCAACCCAATTAGCTCCGTAGCGCCCACAGCCTACATCGTATGGCAGAACTTAGTAAATAGCTATCAGATATACAGGGCCGGAAAGCGAGGATAGAGGGTGTTGTTACATAGTGATATGTTATATATACGACGAGAGTGGCCAACAGTTGCGACCACTCTCGTTTCTCTATAGCGAAACGCTCAATCCTACTTCTCGCGCTTCTTCTCGTGCTCGTAGGCCTTGACACGAGCAATCTCGGCCTTAGCCGCAGCCATAGCACTCTTATACTCCGACTCGACGGCCTTAGTCTTAGCCTTAGCCGCAGCAATCTCCTGCTTGGTACGCGTAACCTCCTGCTTATATGTCAAGTTAGCGTTGTCATACTTGCTCTTTGCCTCACGGACCTTACGTTTCTGCTCCTCAAGAACGAGTTTATACTCATCCTTGATATTATCGAACTTGAGCTTAGCCTCCTCAAGGCGGTCGTTGGCAGCGTTGGTTATACGGCGCTCCTCGGTGCGTGCCATCTCCAACGAGCTCTTATACTCAGCCACTATACGGTCATACTCTATCTGCACCTCAGCGAGGCTCTTCTCTGGCTCCTGAGCCGAGAGAGTGGCGGCAGCAGCGACACCCGCCAGAATTAAAAACAATCTCTTCATAACCTAAATTAGTTTAGTTGTAATAGCACAAATATACAAAAACATTCCGAAAAATCAAAAAAAACGGGGTCAACCTATCACAATTAGGCCAACCCCATATACCATTGGGATATAACTGACGTTATCGAGCAAACTCTACAACCAATGCCGACATAGGCGCGACTTTAAGACCGCTCATCGCAACACTCTCGCCAGTGATGACGTTGCGACCCTCGTCGAGGCCCTCGCTAATCTCGCTGTAGCGCTCCCAGGGCACCACGCGCTCGTTGTTCGTATTGTTGATATAGACGAAGACAACCTCGTCATCGTTATAGCGGAAGTAGGCATAGGTATTATCACGATCGATAAAGTGGAGCGTCTTACCGTTGTGAATAACATCCTTAGATTTACGCCAGTTCATAATCTGACGAGTGTAGTCGTAGACCTCCTTGGCCGCGCCCGTATGCTGCGCCCTATCGAAGAGGTTGATTCTATCGCCTGGCCAGCCTCCTGGGAAGTCGACACGTAACGTGGGGTGTCCCTTAGAGCGATCCGTTGAGCGGAACATCAACTCGTCGCCATAGAGCATCTGGGGCATACCACGAAGCGTAGCGAGAAGCGTATGTACAATCTTCATACGACGAGCATCGCCCTCGCAGACATCGCCAATACGATCAGTATCGTGGTTGGCCGCCATAATCATCATATTGCTAAGGTCGTGATAGACGAAATCGTGCGACAGAACGTCATAGACACGCGTCATACCCTGACCCCAACCACAGTTGCCACTCTCGGTCATAGCGGCACGTATAGCGTCGTGGAGCGGGAAGTCCATAATGGACTTTAGATGCGAGTCGAAACCATCCTTATTGGCGTTGCCACCCTGCCAGTAGGCTAGCTGTGGTATTGACGAGGTCCACACCTCTCCTACGATATTGAAGTTTGGATACTCATCCATAACAGCCTTACACCACTGGCTCATAGGCATCTTCTCGTTATAGGGGTATGTGTCGACACGGAAGCCGTCAAGGCCTGAGTACTCGATCCACCATACGGCCCACTGCTTAAAGTAGTGAAGCAGGTAGGGGTTGTCTAAGTTCATATCGGCCATCGAACGGTCGAACCAGCCACTCTCCATCTGGTAGAGATCCGACTTCGAGGCGTTGAAATCCATATTTGTCGAGAAGGTCCAGTTCGACTGCGTGTACTTATCCCACTGGTGCGTCCAATCCTCAAAAGGCTGGTCGGCATACCACCAGTGCGACGTAGAGCTATGGTTTGGCACGATATCCATAATAACCTTAAGGCCACGCTCGTGACACTGGTCGACATACTCCTTAAATAGCTCGTTGCTACCGTAGCGTGAGTCTATAAGGTAGTAGTCGCTACACGAGTAGCCGTGATACGACGCACCATTCTCGTTGTCGAGCAACAGTGGCGTTGACCAGATGGCCGTAGCACCGAGGTCGGCAATATAGTCGAGGTGGTCGATCATACCCTGAAGGTCGCCACCGTGGCGGCGGCCAGGATTTGAGCGCATAACCTTCTCTACGGTGTCATCCGTAGAGTCATTCTCGGGGTCGCCATTAGCAAAGCGGTCGGGCATAATAAGATATACGAAGTCGGCCGTAGTGAAGCTCTCTCTAAGGTGCGAGCCCTCCGCGCGCTCGGCGATAACGTAGCTACGATCGTAGCGACGCTTGCCATCGCTAAAGCGCAGCGTATACTCGCCAGCCACAGCATCGTCGCTAATAGTAACGTCGACAAAGAGGTAGTTGGGGCTATCGGCCTTATGTACCTCGGCCACAGCAACACCCTGACCCTCGGGGAGGATTGTAACGTCGAAGGCGGAGATACCCTCGCCATTAATCATAAGCTGCAACGGCGTGTTCATACCCACCCACCACGAGAGTGGCTCGACGTGCTTAATATCGAATTTTGGTTTTGCCGCCGTAGCACTAACGGCTATGGCCACAAACATCAGAATGGAAAGTACTCTTTTCATATCTTAGTAATCACTTGCGGGGTGCTTCACAGTGTAGAACCGCCCCTATTTTACCAATATTTTATAGCTCCAGGGCATTAAATCGCGCTCTACGTGCGACTCGAGCACAAAAGGCTCGCCCGTTATAGCATCGCGGTAGCTACCTGCGTAGATACCAGTGTTAAAGTCGGCGTGGATGGTGTATGGCGAGAGGTTAACGATGGCCACAACACGACTACCGCGCACCTCGCGTACGAAGGTAATAATGCAGTCCTTAGCGTTATTCTCAATCTCGATAAACTCGCCACCACGCTCGCCAGCATCCAACGCTCGCTCGCTATGCTTCAATGCGCAGAGCCTACGATATAGCTCCGTAGCTGCACACTCTACATATTGCGATGCGGGGATAGGGTCACGCTCGAAGAACTCGAAAGAGTGGTCGTAGCCGACCTCCTGACCTGTATATATCAGCGGCATAGTCGAGGGCATAAGGAAGGTCATAGCAGTCATTACGTCCAACGCTCGGCCGAAACGCTCTTGGTGCGAGCCGCTCCACGAGTTTTCGTCGTGGTTCGAGGTAAAGCTCATACGCATAGCCTCTCGCGGATACTTCGCCCTCTCCGCATATATAGCGTTACGCATATCCCACACTCGGCGCTGACCTTTGGCAATATCGCACATTATGTGGTGTATGTTCCACTGATAGCTCATATTAAAGGCTCTATCGAAGAGGTTATCCTCCTCGGCCTCGGCCAGCATAAAGATATCGGGGCGTAGGCGATGAAGCTCCGAGGCAGCCTCCTGCCAGAACTCGATAGGCACCAACATAGCCATATCGCACCTAAAGCCATCTATGTCGAACTCCTCGACCCAGTAGCGCATAGCGTCGATATGTCCGCGCCACACGTCGTGATTGGCATAGTTTAGCTTAGCGGTATCGCTCCAGTCCCAGGGCACCTTAGCTACGCCATTGTCATCGCGCTCGTACCAATCGGCAGGGCGCTCCGTAATCCAGCGTGCATCGCGCGCCGTATGGTTAGCCACCCAATCTAATAGCACCCGCATACCGAGAGCCTTTGCCGTGGTGATAAAGTGGCGCAAATCCTCCTCCGTGCCGAACTCCTCGCTGACGGCCTTGTAGTCGCGGATAGAGTAGTACGAGCCGAGGCTACCCTTACGACCCTCAACGCCTATAGGGTATATAGGCATAAGCCATATGGCATCGACACCTATAGAGCGTAGAAACGCTAATCGCTCCGCAGCGGCACGCAACGTGCCCTCCTCGGTAAACTGCCTAACGTTAAGCTCATAGAGCACAGCCGAATAGCTCCACTCGGGATTCTTATACATCATTAACCGTCGAAAAAAAATAGGGCACGCCACCATCAAAAGGTAGCGCACCCTGTAGGATTAACTATTTTGAAAGAAGCATAAAGCCCCACGCTGGAAGCTCTACGACGTCGCCTGGCTTGAGGCTCTTAGCCTGGCCACAAGCGCGAGTGTAGTCGCCTGCAATAGCCTCAGAGACTACAAACGAGGTAGGCTCGGCCGAGAAGTTAAAGGCACAGAGAACCGTGTTGTCGCCCTTCTCTCGCACGAAGGCCAATACGCTCTCGGGAACATCCTCAACAAACTGAGCAGGAGCCACATCGGCACCAGCAGCCAAAGCTGCATTGTTGTGGCGGAACGAGGTGAGTCTCTTGTAGAAGTCACGGTACTCCTTGCCATACTCCGTATCGACAAGCTCTACGATAGAGTCCTTCTCGAAGAACTCGAGGCGGCGGTTAAGACCAATCTCCTGACCTGTGTAGATCAGTGGCTGACCCTTAGGCATAACGAATGTGAGTGCTGCGAAGGCCTTGTGAGCATCGCCCATACGCTCAAACTCGGTACCAGCCCACGAGTTCTCGTCGTGGTTCGACGTAAACATAAGACGCATAGCAGGAGCAGGATATTTAACATCGTCACGCGACATATACTCCTTAAGGTCGGCTACCGTCTTAGCCTCAGTCTTGATAGTGCCATCGCCAGCGACGTTCTTAGTCTCGCTGCCACCCTTAGCCATAGCGTTGAAGATGTGGTGTAGCTCCCAAGCATAGGTAGCCTCGAAGCCGCACTCGTGCAACCAGGTCTCCTCGCCCTCGGCCAAGAGGTATACATCGGGGTTAATCTGGCGCACCTGCTTCCAAGCCTCTGCCCAGAAGTCGGCAGGCACGTTCATCGCAACGTCGCAACGGTAGCCATCAACACCCATCTCGATCCAATACTTAAGTGCGTCGAGCATAGCAAGGCGCATATCCTGATTCTCGTAGTTGAGCTTAGCGATATCGGTCCAGTCGTACTCTACGATAGGCAGACCCGTAGCCTCGTCCATAACGTACCAATCCTTCTTACCCTCTTTCCACCAGTTGGCATCACGCGAGGTGTGGTTAGCCACCCAGTCGATGATAACCTTAAGGCCGAGGTCGTGGGCGGTGTTGAGGAAGCGCTGGAAGTCCTCCAAAGTACCGAACTCGGGGTTGATAGCCTTATAGTCGATAATCGAGTAGTATGAGCCGAGAGTACCCTTGCGGCCATCAACGCCGATAGGGCTAATAGGCATAAGCCATACGATATCTACGCCCATCTCCTTAAGCTCGGGCAGATACTTCTCTGCAGCAGCAAATGTACCCTCCTCGGTAGCCTGACGGATGTTAAGCTCGTAGACTACGGAGTTAAACTTATCAAACTTCTGGCAGCACTGTGCCTCCTGCTTACCACAGTTGCAGCAGCCAACAAACATTGCTACAGCAACCAAAAATGCTAAAACTCTCTTCATAATATTAGTTGGTTTAAATTATTTGTTTACAACAACATATCCACGTGCTGGAATAGTCACCTCGATGTTACCATCGCCGAGGCACTTAGCCTCGCCACCCTCGGTAGCTACGGCTACGCCAAGCTCGCCACACTTTGCAAACGATGGAAGCTCGACGCAGACGTTCTTGACCTCGTCGCGAACGTTGATACCTACAACAGCCCACTGACCCATATAGTGGCGGAGGAATACCCAAGCAGCGTCGTCGACATACAACGTGAGGTAGTCGCCATACATCAGAGGCATAGAGCCACGACGCTCTTTGAAGAGTGCACGAGTCATCTCATACTGCTTAACCTGATAGTCGTTATAGCCCTCGAAGGTCATCATATCGCGGTTATCGGGGTCGTTAGCACCTGGCACGCCATACTCATCACCCTGATATACACAAGGTACACCTGGCACGGTGGTGATAATAGCCTTCAGGAGCTGCAGGCCTGCGTGGCCCTTGTCCATATCTCCTACCTCAACCTCGCGATGCCAACCCTCGGCCTTATCGTCTGGACACCAGAGCGACATATCGCCACCAGCAAGCGAGATAAAGCGTGGCTTGTCGTGGTTACCCGTAATGTTACCCATAGTGTGGTGCGAGCCATAGGCCGCCTCCGACTCCTCGACAGTAGCTACGATGTCGCGCATCGAACGGCTCTCGTCGACAATGACGTCGCGCGAGGTGTGATAGAGGTTAAAGTCGAACTGCGAGTCGATCATACCCGACTTAACATATGAGCCGATAAGCTCTACGTCGCCATAGGTCTCGCCAATCTGCCAAAGAGCACGATCGGGCATCTCCGACTTCATCTTGTGGGTGAGCATACGCCAATAGTTGAGAGGAATATGCTTACAAGCGTCGTGGCGATAGCCATCGAAGTCGAAGTTACGCACCCAGTGGAGTGCCGTATCGGTCATAGGGTCGCACACCTCCTCACGACGAGTGTCGAGCGTAGGGATATGCTCGTCGAACCACGTTGTCAAGCGTGTCTCGCCATCCCACTGGCCGATATTCTTACGACCATCGGGCAAGTAGAGCTCCGTAGTCCAGTCGGGGTGCTCCTGGAGCACTGGAGAGTTGATATGTAGGTGGTTAGCCACATAGTCTAAGATTACGTTCATCTGACCCTCGTGTGCCGTAGCGAGCATCGTGCGAAGCTCCTCATCGGTACCGAAGCGCTCGTCGACCTTAGTGTTGTAGATAGGCCAGTAGCCGTGGTAGCCCGAGAACTTAGTGTCGGGGTTAACATTCTGACCCCAAGCGTCGTAAGGATTCTGCGTGATAGGCGAAATCCAGATTGTGGTGATACCTAAGTCGGTAAAGAAGCCATCCTCAATCTTGGCGGTGATACCTGCGATATCGCCACCCTGGTAGTCTACCTTGTCGAGTACCTCGGGAGAGTTAATCTTCCAGTCGTTTGCCGTGTTGCCGTTGTTGAAACGGTCAATCATAAGCGAGTAGAGAATCTGCGACTGGTTATCCTGACGGCGAATGTCGGCAGCATCGGTAACAACCACACCCTGCTCCAAAGGAAGCAGCACGTCATTGAAACGGCCACGCTCCGAAGCGGCAAAGAGGCGGATTACCGAGCGAGAGTAGTCCTTAGCATACTCCGGAATTGCAACGCTGATGGTACGGCCCTCAATACGTACATCGTCGAGGCGGTTGTTCTGCCACAAGGCTATAGCCTCGGTTATGGGCTGCGTAGCCTCTACGACGATGCGGCCATCCTTGACCTCGGTAGATGACATATAGCTCTCCTTGTCGCGCTTACCACCAAGCACTACGATAGCCAGGGCCTCATCGCCGTGCCATACATCGATGGTAGATACCAGGACGTCGGCCGAGGTGGTTACATCAAACTCCGTCCAGTTGTCGGCGCGTGACGCAAGAGCGAGACGCTCATCTGCGGTTGTGACTCTATCGGCCCCCTCCCAGTGGGGATAGTAGTCGGTAAGGTAGTGTGACGTAGTGCCCGACTTGATGGTCATAGGCACGACCGCTGCGGCATTACCGCGAGCGAACTTAGCCTCCGTCTGGGCACATCCCGCAGCAAACAGCGCAACGAGCACAGCACAGAGCATCGATAGTGAAAGAGTCTTTTTCATATTGTTTGTGTTTTAGTAATTTTCTCGGTTACTCTATATCCATCATCCAGTCGATACCCTCGTGGAGGTTATTCTGGTTGGTAAAGTCCCAATAGGAGTTATTCTCCCACGTCGAGCCGTAGCCCCACGCCGCAGGGTAGGTATACAGGCCCGTGCCGTGGCCCTGAGCCTTGCCAGAAAGGAGGTCGGGCAGCGACTCCGTGCCCCACGTGATAACGCCTATTCCGCCACCAGCCTTAACATCCTCGGCCAGAGCCTTAAGCCACGCACGCTGATTAGCTGGGGTGTAGTTCGTGGCATTTGTGGCATCGTTCCAGTCGGGATAGTTGTACGAGTTGTCGCACCAGTCGCCCATCCACTGACCATTCACCGTTCCCGTAGTGAACGAGTGCGCAGTCTCGAGCACCATTATGCGCTTGCCATACTTCGACTGCATAGCCTTGCCCAACGCCTCGAAACTAACGTACGAGCCCATCGAGTGGCCTATGTTTGTGCCAGGATACCACGACAGAGCTATGATGTCGTAGTTCGTGCAGCCATTCAGCGTATAAGTGTCGAGATAGCCGAGCTTTGCGGGGTTGGCGATATGCAAGGCCGAGAGGATTTCAAGGTCGTATTTACGCGCAAAGTCGCGCACGGCCGTATGTCCATAGTTGAGCAGGCGTGCGGTGCGTGCGCCATCGTGCGAGCCGTTGAGCATAAAGCCGATGTTCACCTCGTTGCCCACGGCTACAATCTTGGGGTCGATACCCTCTGCGTGGAGCGTCTCGAGCGATTCGAGTACCCAGTTATATATGTTGCCACCGAGCGTCACCTCATCCATCGACTTCCAATCCTCGGGAATGTTGTTGTGCGTAGCTCCCGTAGAGGAGTATTTGTCGTAGTCGGGCTTTAGCGTGAGCATAATATCCAAACCCTCGGCCAGCGCCATCTTGGCATCCTCCACCACGCGTGGCATCTGCTGCCAGTCGATCGTGACGCCATTAATCTCAGGGAAAGCCAAACGGTCGAGCTGCAGACGTACGATGTTCGCACCGTGATTTTTAATCGAGCTATATGGGTTTGTAACCTCGCCACTCTCGCGATACTCCAGACCGAAGTCGATCATATAGTTGGCAAACGACATTGTCGTACCCTTGTAGAACTTCTCCACATCGGGCTCAGGCTCTGGTTCTGGCTCAGGCTCTGGCTTATCGCTCGGGTCATCACCAGGATTCTCGGTATTGTCGCCATTATCGGGCAGTTTAAGATCCTCATCGCCGCCACAAGCCACCGCCATAAGCATCGCAAGGGGCAGCACTGCCCAAAGTAACTTTTTCATAGTCGGTATTCGTTTGTTAGGGGTTGGGAGGCCGATCAAAGCCGCCCAACCAAAGGTTACAATATCGCGTACGTACGTGTACGCGATATTGTATAGAGTGTGATTAGATTGCAGGAGTTGCACCAGCCTCTACAACATAAACATTGAGGTTTGCACCGTCGATGTAGATGTCATAAGGAGTGTCAAGTGTAACATTCATAGTGATGTTACCACCGCCCTCAGATATTGCGATAGCAGCACCAAGCTCGTGAACGCCACCAGCTGTTGAGCCCATCCAAGCACCATTCTTAAGCACCTTGAAGTTAGCACCCTCGCCCCAAGAGTCCTGGAAAGTAACGTTCTTAGCAACGTACAAACCATCAACAAGCTCAGTAGCAATGTCTGAACCCCAAGCAGTGCCGTTTACGTCACCCTTGATAGTCCACATATCAGCTGGAGCCTCTACCTCAGGAGCAGTACCCTCAGTCATAACGTAGAGAGTAAGAGTCTCAGGGTAGAAATACAAGTCGTAAGTACCAGCAACAGCTACATACATATCAGCTGAGCCACCGCTTGTGATAAGAGTAGTAGCAGCGTTGATCTCTACAGCACCAGCCTCAGTAAGACCGTAGTTGTCTGTGTCAACCCACTGACCATAAAGACGAATCTTGAACTTATCATCTGGAGTGAGTGCCTGACCCTTAAGAGTATGGCAGCCGTTACCAGCGTCGGTGAACTTGATATCTGGATCAGTACCCCAGTTGGTCAAAGTACCAACCAAGCCGTACTCCTTAACTGCGGGAGGCTCTGGAGTTACAGGTGCCTCACCGTTAACAGTTGCAAGCCATTTGCCTGCGCTGTCCTTCTCAGTAAGAGTGATGATTACGTCGTCGTTAAGAGCTACACCAGTGATATCTACAGTCTGCTCAGAGCCGTTGTTGAAGATAACCGATACGGTCTTGCCAATCATCTCAGGAGCGCAGTTGAACACGTAGTAAGTCTTACCATCAACCTCAGCAGTCTCAAGAGCAAGACCTGGCCAAGCGCCACCAGTATAGTTAGCACCACCATCGTCCCATATCCAAGCGTTGCAGTTTGTCCAGCCAGTAGCCGATACATCGCCATAGATCTTTACGGTCTTAACCTCTACGCCACCAGGAGTCTCACCCTCGTTCATAACCCAAATCTTGAAGTCAACGATGTTGAAGTAGATATCGTAAGTGCCAGCAGGAGCAGAGAGGTTCTTACCACCTGCAGCCAAAACGAGCTCCTCACCAACGGTTACTGCGAAAGGCTCTACATCACCAGCAGCACCATAGTTAACAGCCCAATCGTTGTTGAAACGAATCTTGAACTGATCGTCAGCAGTAACTGTAACACCATTGCGTACGAAGAGGTTCTCACCTACCTCGCTCATATAGAGGTCTGCCTTACCACCCCACTCGGTGATAGTACCAACAACACCCCAACGATCTGGCTCAGTTACAGGGCCCTCTGGCTCTGGAGTAGTACCAGTGCCAGCACCTGTATCCTCATCAGTACCGTAGTTCTTTGCGTTGAGCTCAAAGATACCAGCGACAGGGTTGAAGTATACACGATACTGACCAGCTGTAACCTTGATATTGCCATCTGCATCACCCTCAAGACCGAATGCGGCAGCACCCCAGTTGAGATCCCAAGCAGCATCTGCACGGAACTTCAATGTACCATCAGCAGTAATATCAACATCAGCATAGAAGCGAGTCCACTTAGGATTGTACTCCATAACGATATCGTTATCCCAATCACCGTTGAGACCGATGATACCGATCTGATCAGCACCCCAAGCCTTCTTCAATACCAAAGTGGTCTTGTCGAACTCGAAGCCGTAGAAACGCTTAGCATAACGCATTATATCCTGCGAGCCACCACCGGTGATAAGCTGGATAGAAGCAGGCTCATCAGCCTCAGTAGCCTTAGTCTCCTCACCCCAGTTGCAAGTGTCGTCCCAACCTGCGATACCTGTGAGCTTGAAGCCTGTGTTAGCAAGCGATACGCCCTCAGCATCAGCAAAGTCGATAACACCAGAGTAAATATTACCCGAAGCGGTGTAGTCGAACAAGAACTGAGTCTTGGCGTGATCCCAACCACAGTAGTTACCGATAACCCATACCTTGTCGAACTTCTCGGTAGGAAGAACGTCAGCAACGTAAGACTTGAAGGTAGCCTTAACGACGTTCGAACGAAGGTCAGTGCCAGCAACAGCTGCACCCTTATCGGTGTTAAGGTTTGCAACAACTGCGAAGTAGAGGTCTACCTCGGTGCCAGCCTCGGCAAAATCCAAAGCTACGACGTTAAGATCGGCCTGAGTGAATGTGATAGTAGTGTCGTCGAAGGTAGCCTTAGCCTTCTTCATATCGGCCATATCCTCAGACTTAGCGATGTAGAGGTTATGAGCCGAAGCAGTAGCTACACCAAAGTCTGCCTTGGTATACTCAACAACGATGTCGTTGCCACCCTCTGAGAGCTCGCAACCCTCGATTGTGCCCAATGTAGGAGCGACAGCATTCTCTGGGATGTACTGCACATCGATATGCTCTTGGGTACACGACGCCATCGCAAGACCCGAAAGAGCCAAAATGCTATATAATAACTTTTTCATTTCTGTTAGTTTTATTCGTTTAACGTGACTAACTATTAGTAACCTGCGTTCTGCTTAAGATTGCTGTTAGCGTTAACATCGGCAGGTGGCAATGGGAAGAGGTTGCGGTGGTCAGCAACAGCTGCACCCTCCTTTACAGCACCCTTGTACTCCCACAAGTAGTCAGCAGTAGTAAACTGACCAAAGCGGATAAGGTCCGAACGACGGCAACCCTCCCACATAAGCTCGCGTGAACGCTCGTCGAGAACATCCTGAGCAGTATAAGAGGTAAGAGTAGCAACACCAGCACGCTCACGTACAGCGTTGAGCGATGCAAGACCCTTAGCATTATCAGCTGCGCCACGTGCAGCACACTCAGCCAACATAAGGTGAGCATCGGCAACACGGAACAATGGGAAGTCGGTATCTACGAAACCTGTACTCTGAGCTGCAGAGCCGTCGTGGTTAACGTTACGGAACTTAACAGACTTGTAACCACCAGATGTGAAGACCTCACGATCAGGAATCTCAGTGCCATAAGCAGTGAAGAACATTGCACGAGCATCGCCATCGGTGTAGCGCTCAGATACCTGCTTGGTAACTGACAAACCACCCCAACCAGAAGAGATACCAGCCTCTGAAGAGTTCATATCGCCACCTGTACCAGCAAAGATAAGGAAGTTAGTACCACCATAAGATGTGGTGTTGATACCATCGTGTGGAACGGCGAAGATAATCTCCTCTGTGCCTACAGCTAAACGGTCGTTGTCGGCAGCGAACAAGTCAGCGAAGTTGTCGTGGAGCTTGTATGTGCCAACCAAATCCTCGCAGATAGCAGCGCAGTCAGCGTAGCGATCCTCGCCTACGTAAACCACGGCGTTGAGATACAACTTCGCAAGAATCATCTTAACGAAGCCCTTGTCGCAACGGCCGTAAACGTTTGTACCCTCAGCTGCGAGGTCGTTACCCTCGATAAGCTCCTTACACTCCTTCTCAACCCACTCGAATAGGTCAGCACGGCTGATCTGACGTGGGCCCTGAGCGCCTACAGCGTCGTTCTCGGTAGAGAAAGGCACGTTACCGAACATATCGATAGCGTGGTAGTAAGACAAAGCACGCAAAGCACGAGCCTCAGCAATCAAAGCACCCTTATTCTCGAACTTAACACCTGCAGGGTTTGCGTTCACCTGGCGGATAAGCTCGTTGCAAAGGCTCACCTGATAGAAGATACGATAGTACATAGCCACGATGAACTGGTTAGATGCCTGCCAATTCATATTGTGCATATCTGGAAGACCTGTATCATTCCAGCAACATACTGCCTCGTCAGTGGTCAAACACTGCAAGTTGAAGTAAGCACGGAGGTACTGACCGAAACCACCATCAACACCGTTGATATCTGGGCCGCCATTAGCACCGTCAGAAGATGAGCAAGCAAGACCCTGGTAGCACTTAGCGAGCAGAGCCTCGAAAGCTGCCTCGTCCTTCAATACGTCCTGAGGGAGCTGTACGTTAGGATCGATAGGAGTGGTCTCCAAATCGTTAACGCACGAGCTAAAGCCAAGAGCAAAGACTCCGGCAACAGCCAACATTAAAACTTTGATATTTTTCATAATACTAATTCGATTTTAGACCATTAGAAATTGAACTTCACGCCAAGGATGTATGTACGTGGACGTGGATACATATTGTTGTCAATACCGCCAGCGATCTCAGGATCGATACCCTTGTAACCAGTGATAGTGCAAACATTTGAAACAGTACCGAACAAGTCGAGAGTGAGGTCACGATCCATTGCATTGCCGAGGTTGAAACGATAGCTCAAAGTGACGTTATCAATCTTGAGGAACGATGCATTGCGAACGTAGTAGTCAGACAAGTACTGACCAGATGAACGGAAGTTGGTAGAAGGAGCAGTAACTACACGGTTGTTAGTAAAGTTATTTGTCCAAAGGTCGGTAAGAAGCTCACCATTAGAGTCGATGTTGTTGTAAACATAGTTACCAATGTTTGCGTGAGCAGCTACGGCCAATGTCAAAGCCTTCCAAGAGAGCTGAGTATTGAAGCCGATAGTCACATCTGGAGCAGCCTTCTTGTATACATACTTATCCTTCTCGTTTACAGTACCATCGCCGTTACGGTCAACGTACAAGCCCTCGATAGGCTTGCCATTAGCGTCGTAAATCTGCTGGTATACGTAGAACGAGTTAGTAGGCTGACCAGTCTGGTGTACCTGGCAAGTACCACCAACACCACCTGAGTAACCACCAGTGTCAACACCGTAGTAGCCCTCAGCCTCGTCGTCGTTGGTCAAACGAGTAATCTCATTGCGGTTCCAAGCTACGTTAGCACCGATGTTCCAGTACCAATCCTTGTTCTGGATAGCTACAGCGTTAAGCTCAACCTCGACACCGATATTCTTCAAGTCACCGATGTTTGCGTTGAGGTAGTTGGTAAGGTTAGCACCTGCAGGAACTGGAGTAAAGTTCAACAAGTCCTTAGTCTCACGATAGTAGAAGTCAGCACTTGCTGTCAAGCGGCCATCGAGGAAACCGAGGTCGAGACCTGCGTTGTAAGTAGTAGTAGTCTCCCACTTAAGGTCGGCGTTGTAACCAACAGGCTTAATTGGGAATACAAGACCGTTACCCTCGGTATAACCACCGAATGGGTAGTATGAACCAAGTGTATTATTATAATAGGTAGGAAGAGCGTCGTAGAGGCCACCAACATCCTGCTGACCAGTCTGACCGTAGCTCAAACGTACCTTCAATGCTGATACAGCATCAACATCCTCCAAGAATGACTCATTCTTAGCGTTCCAAGCCAAAGCTACTGATGGGAAGATACCCCACTTGTTGTTAGCAAAGCGTGAAGTACCATCGGCACGCAATGTAGCAGTTACTGAGTAACGGTTTGCGTAAGAGTAGTTAGCACGGCCGAAGAACGATACGAGGAAGTACTCACCCTTAGATACCTTAGGCTCTGAGAGGTAGTATGCTGGGTTGTTAACCATAACCTCAGGATCCTCCACTGATGGGATCATCTGCTCCATAGGAACATAAGGCTCATTAGAGTCAACATCCCACTGAGCTACGTCAGCTACACGGTACTGTGCGTTGTAGTTCTGATAGTAGTAGTGCTGCCAAGAGTAACCTGCCATAACGTCGAATGCGTGGTCACCCCAAGTGTGAGCGTAAGCAGCGTAGAACTCCAAAGTCTGGTCGCGCTTAAGCTGTGAGTAGTCGGTGTGGTAACCCGAACCTGCCTCAGCAGTAGAGTGGCGTGACTGCTCAGCACCAGGAGCTACGTCTACAGTACCCTTTGACTTAGATACGTCAACACCGAGGTTAAGGTTAAGACGAAGATCCTCCAAACCGTGAATCTTATAGTCGATCTGAGCATTACCTACAAAACGCTTAGCGTGCGAGAAGTCGTACTTATCCTCAAGCAAAGCTACAGGGTTCTGGTTAGCCATTGTGTTGTGCTTACCATCAACACCACGCCAAGTGTAGTAACCATTGATGCCACCCTCCTCGTCTGAGAGGTATACTGGCTTAGTTGGGTCGAACTGAACAGCCTGAGATACCGCGCCTGTGTTAGCGAAGCGGTTATCCATAATCATACCCTTACCGTTAAGGCTAATAGTAAGGTGGTTGTCCAAGAGTGTTGGGTTGAGGTTCAACGAGAGGGTGTGACGAGACATATTAGATGTCTTCAACGTACCATCCTGGTTGAGGTAACCGTAAGAGACACGGTATGGGAGGTTGTTCTTCTCGCCCATCTTCACGTTACCAGTAAGTGATACGTTACCCTCGTAAGACTGTGCAAGCTGGTAAATCTCGCGCTGCCAGTCGGTGTTGATGTAGTTACCGTTAGCGTCGGTGTACTTTGTAGCCGAGCGGTAAGCATCAGTATCCTGAGTACCATAGTACCACTCCAAAGTCTGACGCATCTCGTCGCCAGTCATAACGTCTACATACTTAGCGTTCTGGCTCAACGATGCAGTGAAATCAACCGATACCTTAGGTACTGATGAGTCGTACTTTGAACCCTTCTTAGTAGTGATGATGATGACACCGTTAGATGCTCGCGAACCGTAGATAGCTGTAGCCGATGCATCCTTCAACACGGTGAACGACTCGATATCCGATGGGTTGATTGATGCCAAAGCGTTACCCATACCCGAGATACCTGAGTTAGAGATAGGAAGACCATCGACAACGACCAATGGGTCGTTCGAAGCGTTAAGTGACGAACCACCACGGATACGAATCTGTGCTGCAGAACCTGGAGCACCATCGCCAGAGGTGATAACAACACCTGCCGACTTACCACGAAGAAGGTCGGTTGGAGATGTTGCAAGACCCTTGTTAGTCTGGTCGGCCTTAACGGTAGATACCGAACCAGTAAGGTCGTTCTTCTTAACGACACCATAACCGATGACAACAACGTCATCAATTATAGCCGAGTCCTCAACAAGGACTACACGCTGCAACAACTCAGAGTTTGCTGCAAGAGCCTGTGACTCGTAGCCTATGAAGCTAACAACAACCACAGACTCGCTACTGTTAACACTCAGCACAAACTGACCGTTAACATCGGTGGTGACACCGTTAGTCGTGCCCTGCTCGACTACAGAGGCTCCGATAACCGGCGTTCCGGTAGCATCAACTACCACACCTTTGACCTCGTATCTACCCGACTGGGCAAATACTTGGGCGGGAATTGCCATCGCTAAGATAGCCAAACCCAAACACATAGTTAAGAATTTTCTCATAGTGTTTTAGTGTTAGTTAATAATAGTTAGTAAATGTGTTTGTTTATGTATCGATTTGTCGATTCTTTTTTTAGCGGCCTAACCAGGGCCATCGTCGACAGCCCTGGTTACGCACAGTATCTCTGTAGAGTATTACTCCTCGCGCTTAACGGTGATGCCAAATACCGCTACAGCACCCAAGATAAGCGATACACCAGCTACGACAAGCATAGCAATCTGTCCAGCCTGAACGCCATCTACAAGGTTGCCACCCACAAGGCCGAGGATTAGACCACCGACCAACGATGCCACGATCTGAGGCAAGCAGATTGTACAGTTAAACAGGCCGAGGTACGAGCCCATAGCCTTGCCCGAGAGCGAGTTGGTGAGCAGCGCAAATGGCAGTGCCAACATTGCAGCCCACGCACAGCCGATAAGCAGGAACGACACGAAGAGCATATACTGGTCGTGGATGAAGTATGTCGAGATGAAACCTGCGGCACCGAGCAATAAGCTCACCGAGTATGCCACCTTTGGACTGCGGAACATAGGGATAACCATAGCCCAGAGGATTGAGCCAACGGCCTGAACGGCGAACAACACACCTGTCCAGTCGCCAGCAGCCTGATACTCCTGAGTCTCGGGATTGATAGTACCCCAAACAGTCTCGGCGATACCTCCGGTGGTATATGTCCACATATAGAGGAACGCAAACCAGCAGAAGAACTGCACAAGACCAATCTGCCAGAAGGCCTTAGGAGCGTGAACAAGGAGCTGAAGAAGATTCTGCTTCTCCTCCTTATCCTCTCTCTTGATGCCGTTGTACTTAGCATAGTCCTCGGGATTCCACTCCTTGACCGTCGAGCCAGTGTAGAGCACGCAGAGGATAAGTATGGCAGCACCGATGTAGAACGACCAGGTCACCGTATCGGGAATCTGACCCTCGGGAGCTACGCTCTTAACGCCCAGCCAAGTGAAGATGTAGGGGAAGAGGTAACCGACAAGCGAGCCAGCGTTGCAGAGCAGGCTCTGTATAGAGTACGCCTTGGTCTTCTGCTCATCGTTGACCATATCGCCGACCATCATCTTAAATGGCTGCATTGCCATATTGATCGAGGTATCGAGCAACATAAGCATCACAGCGCCGAAAGCCAACGCCGCCTTAACGGTCATCTCGAAACTACCAGAGTTAGGCAAGAGCGCCATAACGATAACGGCCACGATAGCACCTACGTAGAGGTATGGCTTGCGGCGACCCCACTTACACCACGTCTTGTCGCTCAGCGAGCCCACGATAGGCTGCACTATCATACCCATCAATGGGGGCAGCACCCAGAAGAAGCTCAACGTATGGGGATCGGCACCCAACGTTGCGAAGATGCGGCTGATATTTGCACTCTGTAGGGCGTAGGCAATCTGTACGCCGAAGAATCCAAAGCTCAGATTCCACATCTGCCAAAATGAAAGATTAGGTTTTTGCATAAAAATTTAATATTTGTTTGTTTGTTTTGTCCGTCGTTGTCGCTCGAAAAAGCTATAGACCGAGAAGGTTATTAATAAATAATTTTAATAACTACACAGCCTCAACACTACAAATTTTGTAAAAAATTGCGAAACTTGCAAATATATTCTACTAAATTGGCATAAAATTGGGATGAATTGCGAGAATAACCACCCGAATGGTCATATAGCATTCAGTGGGCATCGCTGCCCTCAAGCCGAAACCTTTCGATGCGCTAAATATGAGCCGCTTAAGATTACCTATTGACTATAGTCAAATAACAGCGAAAAATATGCAACAACGTAGAGCGTCGTAGAGTTACGCAATATCGGCCGAGCACCCTACGATTCAGCGCCGAAAAGCGAGAAATATCCTATGCCCAATATCGCACACTAATTGGTCATTATGACTTCTACGCTACGAGGCGATATATCTCATAAAAATGAACGACAATCTACCGCTTTAATTCTCCACATAAGCAGTCGAATAGAGATTAGCGTGCTAATATCGAGGAATATTTTGAAGTTTGCGTTTTTATTCGTAATTTTGCGTTAATGATAAAAATGCGAAACATAAACAATATTGCCATAATTATGCTATTTGCACTGCTCCACTTTATCGTGGCAGTGATAAGCAGAGCGCTCGACTACTATGACGATATACCGCTGACGGTGCTTACCATCACTATGATTATCTTCGTGGCTATGCGCAACAACGCCAGCGTCGAGATGATGGCAATCCTCGCGTTGGTAGCGACTCTGCTCGGCTACGTCATTGGCTCGTGGCTGCGCGAGCCTATACTACTAATTGTCGACGATACGACAATAGCATCGGCAATATCTACATTCCTGGTTACCACAACATTAGGCCTCGCGACAAACTACATAACGCAAGCCTCGCACCGCTATCGCAACAAGGTGCAAGGCTTCTCGATGTCGCCACGGAATATAATCCTCACAGCGCTATCAATCCTCGTGGTACGTATGGCCTACGTGGCGATGGATCGCGCCGAGATATTCACCGAGGGAATGCTTCTCGACAGCATTCTAAGCATCTTGGGCAACAGCTGGGCACTACTTACGCTCCTGGCTGGCAACATAATCTTGGCTATGCGCATAACGAGTATGCGCAAGGGCGGCAAGAGGTCGCGCCGTGCTGCAACGGTGGTGTTGGCCATTGTGACGCTGATAATCCCCATCGTCGTAGCGTCGCTCATACACTTCGACATTCCGCTATTTAACAACGTTGCCACCTCGGGCGAGGAGTTTGTGCGTACGCTCTCAGCGGCCCTGCTTGTCGACCTTATAGCCATCACCATATGCTACGTAGTCACCCTCTCGCTCGACTCACGCCGCGAGCTACGCGAGGAGCGCGAGCTTAAGCACCGTAGCGAGTATCAGTACGAGCGCCTCAAGCAACAGATAAACCCACACTTTCTGTTTAACTCGCTCGGCATCCTCGACTACTTAGTCCAGGAGCACGAGACTGAGCGCGCGAGCAACTTTATCCACAAGCTCGCAGATATGTACCGTTATATGCTTAAGAACGACCAGAATCCGCTGGTCAAGATTAGCGACGAGTTGGACTTTACGCACAAATATTTAGATCTGCTCAAGGAGCGCTTCACCGAGGGTATGCTCTTTGAGATAGAGGTAGCCGAGGAGTACCACGACCGCTATATCGTGCCGTGTGCGCTGCAGCTGCTTGTCGAGAATGCCACGAAACACAACGTCGTGAGTGCAGATATGCCGCTACATATATATATAGGCGTCGAGCACGACCATATTATCGTTGTCAACAACCTGCAGCAACGCACCCACGGACAGCCATCGACACACCTAGGACTGGAGAACATACGTCGTCAGTATCTCGACATCACAAAGCGAGATATCAGCGTAACAAAGACCGAAAACGAATTTATAGTAAAACTTCCAATAGTATGATTAAGGTACTGATTGTCGAGGACGAGATTCCTGCTCAGATTAACCTCAAGAAGCTCATCGATAAGTGTTGCGACCATAGTCGCATAGTTATGACCCTTAGCTCGGTGCGCTCGACCATTAAGTGGCTCGAGGAGAACCCCGAGGGCGCCGATGTCATCTTCCTCGACGTCGAGCTATCCGACGGCATATGCTTCGATATCTTCGACAAGGTAGATATCAATGCCCAGGTTATCATCACCACGGCCTACGACAACTATGCCATCAACGCCTTTCGCATCAATAGCGTCGACTACCTGCTTAAGCCTATTGTCGAGAGCGACCTTTGCCGCGCGTGGGAGCGCTGCAAGGAGCGTATGGAGCAGCGCACGACGCCCAACCTCGAGGCACTGCTCGACATAGTATCGAGGGCTGGAGCTTCGCGCGACAAGGAGTATAAGAAGCGCTTTATTGTGAAGATGGGCGAGAAGATAATCATCATCCCCGTAGAGGATATCGCCTACTGCTACTCCGAGGATAAGAGCACCTACGCCGTCAACCGCAATGGCACGCGCCGACTTCTCGACTACTCGCTCGACACGGTGCAGGAGATGCTCGACCCTAAGCTCTTCTTTAGAGTATCGCGTAGCTGCATCGTCTCGATCAACTCTATCGAGAATATCTCTAAGCACCTCGGCACGCGCCTGCGCCTGCAGCTTACCCCTCCTTCGGAGGATGAGGTGGTAGTTAGCCGTAGCCGCACCTCCGACTTCCTCGAGTGGCTTGATAACAATTAGTGGAACAGGGATTGCGAGGGGGCAAAACGACTATGGGAGCTCATAATGAGTTTCTATGAGTTAAAATGGCTCAGTCTGAAATTCTGGTGGTGATTGAAAAAAAATAATATAAAAATAGTAGCTAAACGAAATATAAATATCGTCACCCCGAGGAGGAGCAAGTATGAGTTTGTGGAGTGAGATAACGCCACTATGCTCCGACGTGGGGGTCTTCCGCTGTTTATAGGGCCTTTCGGAGTGTGATTGATAGTCGTGTGTGACGCGCGGAGCACTATTTCATCTCCTACGTATCAGTGCGGAAGTATAAACAAAGGAAGATCGCCACAGAATTGCATAGACCCAAGTGGGTATCACTACTACTATTAGATGCAATTCCTCGCGATGACGTATTAATATCATTTATTACCCCACCGGAATTTCAGACTGAGCCCAAATTTCGTAGGATAGAAAAATCGGCGAAAGGGTAGCTGGAGGGTAGCTCGCAGGCAGAGCCTGCTAAAGAGTAGTAGAAAAGATAGCTCGCTCACTGGCGCTAAAGAGAGTTTAGAGACAACATAGACGAGTGAGACGAGAGGGACGAAAGAGACAACAACGAAGTCGGGTATCATCTTTCTATGTTGTCTCTGTTGTCTCTGTTGTCTCTGTTGTCTCTATTGTCTCTGTTGTCTCGTAACCCATTATAACCCATCGTAACTCATAGCAACTCATAGAGGCCCATAGTCCCTCATATAGACTTTTTGTCCAATTTTAAACCATTTTACCCTTTGGGTTGTGAAAATTTGGACTATTTCACTGAAAAAAATTGCGATTTTGGGGTTGCTGTTTCGATAAAATTTTCTATATTTGTCATATCGAAAGCAATATAAAAAACTCAGAAATGTGCTATAGCGCAACATATCCTATTTGTCTACTCCCGATTTCGCATCGGGGGGGGGTTTTGCCCTACAAATCAGCAAGTTACGGATATCCGCTAACCAATCAGTATTGTACTATTTTTCCACTCGACCCACCGCCCTCGGGCTATGGGTCACGACTTGTTGTGCCTATTAGTTTAGGCTAAGCACAACAAGCGGTATATAGTACGATATATTGGCACATACCTATTTATAAAAAACGAGAAGCAACACAAAAACCTTTTTATTTACCAATTAACAAATCACTATGAAAAAATTTTTAGCTTTAACGGCATTGGTGCTTGGATTGGCATCGTGCCAGACAGAGCCTGAGGGTCTCGACGTCAACGTCGGTGGCGTAGTGGATACGGTTGTCACCGTAAACATCCCCGAGAATGAGACCCGTGCCAACAACAGTGGCATTGGCGTATTCGAGAATGGCATTTTGGAGTCTGATGACTACACTATGCGTTACATCTTCCAGGTGTACTATCGTGCAGAGGATAACACCGTTACCAAGTCTACAGAGCGCCAGGTTAAGTACACCGATGGCACATCTGTAACATTCCCTGTTCGCCTTATTCCTGGTCGCGACTATCAGTTCGTTGTATGGGCAGACGTTGTTACCAGCGAGGATGACACTGACAACCACTACAACACAACAAATCTTGAGGCCGTTAGTGTAATCGAGAGTTCTTGGAAGGCTATGGACGAGACACGTGATGCTTTCACTGCATCGTATGCTGCAGACGATTACAACGGCTCACAGTCTATCAACATCGACCTCTATCGTCCTTTTGCTAAGCTTCGCGTCATTGCAACTGACTACGACGAGCTTGCTAAGATTGGTATTAAGGTAGAGAAGGCAGCTGTTAACTACACTACAGTTCACCGCTCAACGTTCAACGCTTACACAAGCAAGGCCGTTGAGACCGACGTTGCCTCTATTGACAAGGATCATTCAACTTACGAGATTGCTACATACGCCTACGAGACTGGCGACGAGCACACTATCTTCTCTGACTACTTCTTTGCAGAGAACGACGTTGTTAAGTTCGAGATTACCGTTTACGATCAGAACGACGCCGAGATTGTTACTCGCGCACTAACTACTGATATCTACGCTAAGCGCAACTACCTCACTACTATCAAGGGCGACATCCTCACTGATGGTAACAATGTTAACGTAGAGGTTAAGCCAGGCTTTGGCAAGCCAGATGTCGAGGTTGACGGCGATATCAAGGACGAGCTTACCGAGGCAGCTAAGAACAAGCACTACGTTATCAACCTCGAGGGTGACTTCATTTGGGAGACAGGTGCTGGTCATGGCTCTAACCCACTCATTCCTGCCGACGCTATTACTGAGACTCTTACCATCAATGGTAACGGTTACAAGTTCATCGCCACAGGTACTGGCGTAGGCGCTATCCGTTTGGCTAATGGCGGTAAGCTCATCCTTAACGACCTTACTGTTGTTGACCAGTCAGAGTACCACGCAGAGAGAGGTGAGACTGCTTGGGAGTTCACATATCTTGAGTTTGCAGGCGAGACAGAGTTTAACAACTGCGTTATCGACAATACCGTTGCATTGGATGGTGCAAAGGCTGTTTTCAACGACTGTACTTTCAACGATAAGGTGACTTGGCCATCAAATGCAGGTCAGGAGTATGCTGCTTGGGTAAGCAATGGTATCGTTCACTTCAACAACTGCGATATCAACGGCGATCGTGGTATCAAGGTTCACGAGGCATACGGTACAGAGGTTGAAGAGGTATTGGTTAACGAGTCACGTTTCAACAACCTCTCAAAGAAGCCAGGTATGGCTATTGGTACTGTAAACGCAGCTACTAAGATTGAGATTAAGAACTCAACATTCACTAACTGCCAGCCAGGTGACCAGGGTCTCTATATGTATGAGACTGACACTGATGTTACTATATTTAACTTCTCTCAGACAAACAACACTGTAAATGCTACCGTAGCTACAAACGAGGCTTTTGCAACGATTCTTAAGGCAGATATCCACACTCTCAACATCGCTCTTGCTGCCGACGTTACCGTTGACGTATCTGCACACGTTGAGTCATACTACTTCGGTGGCAACAACACAAACGTTATCACTATCGATGGTGCTAAGGTTGCTACAGCTGCCGCTACAGGCGCTAATGATAATGCTTATACACTTACATTCAACCACAAGAACAGCGACTGGAACTATATTCGTTTCAACAACGACAATGCTAAGTGGGTTATTAAGAACGTTAAGCTTACCAACTCGGGCTACAACAATGGTCCTTGGAATCGTCACGACATCCGTTTCTACAACGATGTTGTTCTCGAGAATGTAACCTCTGATAAGGCTATCGCTTTGCTTGCTGACGCAGACCTTACAAACGTTGTTATCTCAGACGTTCACCCAGATAACAGTGAGGCATATGCTTTGTGGATTACAGCAGAGGGCCAGACTGTAAATATTAAGGATTGCGCTCTCTTGGCTCACGAGTCTAAGAATACTGACCGTGGTATCAAGATTGAGCATCAGTACATAGATGCTCCAGCAAAGGTTACTTTGAATATCGATGGTCTTAAGGTTAAGTCGCAGAAGAAGGCTGCTATTATGGTTAATAGCAAGGCTGGTGCAGATATCACTCTTCAGAACGTAGACCTTTCTGAGGTAGCTGAGGATAAGGATAATGCTGTTTGGGTTGACTCTAATACTAAGCAGTATGCTGGTTTGGTAACCGTTACTGGTGGTTCTAAGGATGTCGAGGGTCTTGACCCTATCGAGGGTGAGACGACTGAGGATATTCAGGCCACACTTAACGCAGCCGTTACAACTGAGAATGCTACTGTACAGCTTCCTGCTGGTGAGTACAAAATACCAGAGAATATTGCGACAGGAGTAACTATAGTATGTGATGAGGGTGTTGTATTTACAAGCAAAAACTTGAATATCAATGGTGCTACTATTAGCGGTGCAACTTTTGAGAATGGCGGTAATGCTGCTACAGGCACAGTTAACGGCACCTTCTTAGGTTGTACTTTCAACGGTTCTAATGGTTTGCGCAACTGCTACATACCTGCTGATAAGGAGCTATTGTTTGAGGGTTGTGTATTCTATGGCGACACATACGGCGTACACTTCGATGGCGGTAACAATACCGGTCATATTGTTTTCAAGAATTGTGATTTCACAGGTTGGAACAGCTTTGCAAGTACAGTGGCTAAGGTAGAGTTCTACAACTGTAACTTCCACAAGTCTGGCTATGGTAAGCTTCGTTTCTATCAGGATGGAGTTATGGATCAGTGCGTATTTGACAATGGTTGTAACATCGATTTCGGCGATACTGGCAATACTGTTTATTTCACTAATTGTAGCTCAAAGGCACACGAAGAGTTCGCACAGAATATCAGGCGCGGCGATATCAAGGATAATACTCTTTATGTAGACGGTAAGAAATTGCTCGACCATGGTTTGTATCTCGTAAACGAGAATGAGTACGAGATCTCTTCTAAGGCTGGTCTCGAGTACTTCTCTAACGTAACTGCTGCTAATGGTACAGTAATTAAGCTTGCTGCTGACATTGATATGGAGGGTGCTGAGTTTAAGGCTATCGCTGCTGGTTACGACAAGAGTCTCACATTCGACGGTCAGAACCACACTATCAAGAACGTGCAGATTGCAACCTGCTCACACAACAGCGTTGGTGCTGCTGGCTTGTTCTTCTGCTACACAGGTGGTACGCTCAACGTAAGCAACCTTGTTGTTGAGAAGGCAACATCTGTGGGTGCAACTTACGCAGGTGTAATCACTGGTTACACTCAGGGTAATGCAACTTTGACTAACATCACAGTTAAGGAGTGCAACATCAGCGGCGCTAAGAAGATTGGTGGTATCGCTGGCTTTGTAGAGGCATCGACTACTAATTTTGTTGCCGAGAACTGCAAGGTTATCGACACAACTGTTGCTGCTACCGAGAAGCAGGCAGGTACAATCATTGGCTACAATGCTAAGCCTGCAACTTTGAAGAACTGCACAGTTGAGAACTCGACAGCTACAGCTCCTCAGTATTGCGATGGTGGTGTTCGCAGCACCGATCCTGCACAGGCTGAGTTGACTATTGAGTAATCACAGACAATCATACTACGCGAGTAGTAACAAAACACATTGCAACGCTAATATTATTTGCTTTCACGATTTGTTAATTAGTGTTGTAATAGAGGAGTCTCCATTCGGGGGCTCCTCACTTTTTTACCCCTAAGAGTGGTGCAGGTTGCACCCATTTCGATACTTTATTTTTCGCGTTTCGTATATTTTTTGTATATTTGCGCCAATTTGGATTATCGTGCGATAATAAACAAAAGGGATAATCCGCTAACAATGGTGTAAAAAACAGATTAAATAGCGATTCAAGATGAGATACTTCAGAGTGGTATTAGCGATTGTGGCGATGGTATTGGTGGGTTGCAACGCACAGCAAAACGTACTATATCTGCAAGATATAGAGAGCGGCACGGAGATAACTCTCCCCGAAAACTACCTGATACGCATCAAGCCCCACGACCAGATAACCGTAGTGGTAAACAGCAAAAACCCCGAGTTGGCAATGCCATTCAACTCGTCGACAAGCTACAACGCTCTGACAGGTACGTCGTCAGCAACAGCAGCAACAGAGAGTAGTCTACAGGTGCTCACCGTAGACGACAAGGGATATATTACGATGCCAATAATAGGCAAGGTAAAGTGCGAAGGCCTCACACGCGAAGAGTTAGCCACCGAGATAGAGGGTATAATCCGTAAGGAGGGGTACATTCAGGACCCTCACGTCAACGTGCGCTTCGCCGAGCTGACAGTATCGGTTGTGGGCGAGGTGACAAAGCCCGGAAGATACAACATAAACAAGGATCAGATAACGATATTCGAGGCGTTGGCATTGGCTGGCGATATGACCATATACGGCTCGCGTGACAACGTAGCTGTGGTGCGCGAGCGCGATGGCAAGAGCGTGATAACCAAGCTCGACCTGCGTAGCGCCGAGTGCTTCTCGTCGCCCTGCTTCTACCTCGAGCAGAACGACGTAATAATAGTGAGCCCAAACAAGTACAAGGCTGCAACTGCGGAGATTAACCAGAACCGCTCGTTCTGGATATCGCTCGCCTCAACAGCAATATCGCTCGCAACACTCGTACTGACAGTGTTAAAATAGCATACCAATATATTATATATAGTATATAACCCCAGAAATAATAATTTTATCGAGATATGGCAGAGTATCCAGAGTCAATGGAGAGTGTAGACTCAAAGTCGACCAACACCCTCACGATTCACGACCTTATAAACTTGGTGCTATCGAACTGGTACTGGTTTCTATTGTCGGTAATATTGTGTGGTTTAGTGGCCGCATTCTATCTTAGCTGCACAGCACCTACCTATCAGCGCACAGCAACAGTGCTCGTAAAGGACTCGCGCAAAGGCTCGGGAACAGAGGTTACAGCGTTCAACGATATCATCGGAGGACTCGGACGCCGCTCAGTAGACAACGAGGTGCACATATTCCAGTCGCGAAGATTGATGGAGCAGGTCGTTAAGAAGTATGACCTCACAACTCGATATCTCGATAAAAGCGGAATACGAACTATAGATATGTATGGCCGCGCACCTGTAATCATCGAGTTCCTAACGTTCGGACAATCGGAGGGCGTGAGCTTCAAATACGACATTGTAGATGATAGCACCATACGCCTAAGCGAGTTCATTATGGCCGACCCCGACCGAGAGAAGGAGTTTGAGGATGTGGTGATAACCGCAGCGCTGAACGACACAGTGTCGACACCCGCAGGCGACATCATAGCCATAACAACACCCTACTTCGAGAAGAACAAGAAGCTATCGATAGCCGTTACACGCAGCCCACTGAACGAGGTGACCGAGGCATATCGCCGACGTCTGCGCTGCGAGATATCGGACAAGCAGGCATCGGTGATAACAATAACTATGGCCGACCAGGTGCCTCTGCGTGCCGAGAATGTCATAAACGGCATAATAGACGCATACAACATCGACGCCATAGAGGATAAGCAGGCGATATCGAACCTCACAGAGGAGTTTATCAACGAGCGTCTGGTGACCTTAGGCCAGGAGCTGAACCTCGCCGACAGCGAGATAGCCGCGTTCAAGAAGGAGAACCGACTCTACAGTCCCGAGGATGAGGCGTCGCTGAGCGCCGAGGAGCTAAAGCGTCTCAAGGAGGATATACTCTCGCTCGAGGGCAACCTCGAGATGGCACAGTTCATACTCAACTACCTCAACGACGATAGCAAGACATTCTCGCTGATACCTGCCTCGACGGTGACAATGAGTGGCGCTACGCAGGCCCTCAGCTCGCAGATAGACCTCTACAATCGCAACGTTTTGGACTACACGCGTCTGCTATCGGCATCGTCGGAGTCGAACCCCATAATCATCGACCTCGGAAACCAGATTGCCAATCTACGTAGCGCGGTAATTACCTCGCTCGAGTCGCATATTGAGGGTCTGAAGCTACAGGTCGAGCATATCCGCAAGGAGCAGAACTTGGCAGACAAGCGTATGCAGAGCTCGCCAACAAAGGAGATGGAGCTGCTCTCGAAGGCACGACAGCAGAAGGTTAAGGAGGAGCTATACATCTACCTGCTCACCAAGCTCGAGGAGAATGCACTGCTTGGCGCGACGGCCGAGAGCAACGCCCGCATCATTGACCGTGCGTATGGTAGCAACCGCCCTATAAGTCCTCGTAGCGCGATGATACTCCTCGTGGCATTAGTTATGGGCGTGGCGATACCATTTGCAATACTCTACATACGCGAGATGATGAACACCACGGTGCGCTCGCGCCGCGACCTCGACGAGGTGCTCTCGATACCATACCTCGGCGACATACCTAAGTACGACGGCCGCACAGACAGCGGCATCGTAGTGCGCGAAGATAGCCGCGATGCGCTATCCGAGTCGTTCCGTATGATACGTGCCAACTTAGGATTTATGTCGGTAGACAAGACCATACAGGTGATAATGTTCACCTCGTCGATACCTCATAGCGGCAAGACCTTCGTATCGTCGAACTTGGCAATGACATTGGCCGCATCGGGCAAGCGTGTGCTTATCATCGACTTCGACCTGCGCCGACGCACCCTCTCGAAGACAATGGGCCACCGCAACGACCGCAGAGGATTGACAAGCTACCTGATGAACAAGATAAGCTCGGTAGACGACATCGTGACACACAGCGAGATAGACAAGAACCTCGACTTTATCTTCGCAGGCCCTCAGCCACCAAACCCCGCCGAGATGCTTATGTCGCAGCGCGTAGACAGCCTCATTGCCGAGCTACGCAAGAGCTACGACTACATTATCCTCGATAGCGTGCCTGCTATGGCCGTGGCCGATGCGATGATCATAGACCGTCTAACGGATCTCACGGTATACGTTATCCGCCAGGGCAACCTCGATCGTCGTCACCTGCCAGATATCGAGCAGCTATACCGCGAAAAGAAGTTCCACAATATGAGCATCGTGCTCAACGACGTGACCGGGGGCAAGCACTCATATGGCTACGGTTACGGATATGGCTATGGCTACTACAGCGACAGCGAGAAACCATCGATTATACGTGGTGGCTGGAACAGAATTAAGCAGATATTTAAACGTAGCGATAGGTAGCAATGGATAGCACTCTCGTCATAGCAATAGACTTCGACGGCACCTGCGTCGAGCACGACTACCCTGCCGTAGGTCTCGAGGTCGAGGGCGCGGTGGAGACACTGCGTGCACTAAGCAAGCGAGGCCACAGGCTGATACTCTTCACTATGCGCTCGGGCGAGAAGCTCGAGGCCGCGGTGCGCTGGTTTCGTGACCGCAAGATTGAGCTATGGGCCGTAAACGAGAATCCCGAGCAGCGAAGCTGGACAACATCGCCAAAGGTATATGCCGACTACTACATCGACGACTCGGCCTTAGGATGTCCCATAATGTTTATCGACGGCGTACGCCATCCCGTAGTCAACTGGAGCAAGGTGCGCACTATGCTCGAGTACAACCGCGTACTGTAAGAGCAGGTTAGGGCTTGGAGTTTAGGGAAGTTAGTGAGTTTAGTGAGTAGGAAGGTTTGTGCGTTAAAGCGTTGTCGCTAACCTACCTAAATTCACTAAACTCCCTGTTCTTTTCCTGCTCTCTCTGTCATCTCTCTGTGGCTGGCGCGTGAAGGATTGGCTGGCGCGTGGATGGTTAAGAGTAGTTCGCGCCTAAAGGCGCTAAAGGGTAGAGCGCAGGCAAAGCCTGCTAAAGGGTAGCTCGCTCGCTGGCGCGAGCTAAAGGGTAGCGAAGTGAGCAGGATGCGTTGTGCGGTAGTAGCGTTGTTACTGACGTGTGAAGGGGTGAGGCTGGCGCGTGAGAGGGTTACTATGAGTTGCGATGAGTTATGATGGGTTACTATGACTGCAGGGGCTGTGCGGTAACCACGTTGTCGCTAACGCTACACTCGTTAAGTTCCTTAATTTCCTTAACCTCCTTAATTTCCCTAATTTCCTCATAATAACATCAAAGCCATACAAACTCTTAGGCCTCAAGTGATGGAAGTTTAGTAATTTTTACTACCTTTGGCATCATTAGATGCTAATTCTACATCAAAGCCGTACAAACTCTTAGGCCTCAAGTGATGGAAGTTTAGTAATTTTTACTACCTTTGTATATCGTTTCGTCTAAGACGAAGAGTATGAGAAGGTCACTATTTCAAAATATCCTATGGATTCTGCCCGCTGAGACGGCGCATAACATCAAGATGGCACTGCTCGGCGTGGTCGGCAAGCTACCTACTGGTAAGTGGTGGCTTAAGCTATGCCACGCACCTCGCAGCGAAGAGCTCGAGCGCGAAGTATTCGGAATACACTTCCGCAACCCCATAGGCGTGGCTGCAGGATTCGACCCCAATGGCGACAGGCTCAACGAACTATCGGCCACAGGATTCGGATTTGTAGAGATAGGCTCGGTAGTGCCACGACCACAGCCCGGCACGCCACGTCCACGACTGCACCGTATGCGCAGCATAGACTCACTCATAGACAACTCGGGATACCCCAGCCTCGGACTCGAATATGTGCTCAACAACGTGCGTAAGCGCACCAAGCATACCCGAAACTTAGTCATAGGCTGCAACATAGGCAGACTAACAGCCTCGCACCGCGACGACACCGTAAAAGAGTACCTGCGCGTGTTCCGTAATATGTATCAGTATGTCGACTTCTTCGTAATAAACGCCGCGTGTAACACCGCCTCGAAGCGCTACGTGCCACGCACACGCGAGGAGCTGATGGCTCTGCTTGAGCCTCTCTTCGAGTTCCGACGCGGACAGCTCGACTACAGACCCATACTAATAAAGATATCGCCCGACCTGAGCCAAGAGGAGATAGATAGAGTCATCGAGGTGCTAATAGAGACCCCTCTTGACGGCATAGAGGCCGTAGCTGGCTCGCTCGATATGGCCACCAAGCACCGCGGAGCACTGACGGGAGCCAGGCTGACGCAGCGCGCCTTAGAGGTGGTGCGATACATAGCCGAGAAGACCGAGCACAACTACCCCATCATCGGCTCGGGAGGTATGATGCAGCCCGAGGATATCAAGGCGATGCTCGAGGTAGGAGCCTCGCTTGTCGCGCTAAACACAGGTCTTAGAGAGAATGGCCTACGCCTGCTAAAGAGGGGTGCAAAGGCGATAGTATCGAAAGATAAAAAGGATAAATAGAGAGGATTATGAGGGCGACGATTATAACCATAGGCGATGAGATACTCATAGGCCAGATTGTCGACACAAACAGCGCATCGATATCGCGTAAGCTAAACGCCATAGGTATAACCATAGGCGAGAAGATATCTATCGCCGATAGCCGCGATGCTATAGTCACCACCGTAGAGCGCGCCACGAAGGAGTCGCAGGTGGTGATAATCACCGGAGGCCTCGGCCCCACGAAGGACGACATAACCAAGACGACACTTGCCGAGATGTTCGGCTCGAAGCTACGCTACGACCAGGCCGAGGGCGAGCATATACGTCAGCTCTTAGCGCGCCGAGGTATAGCCTTCACAGAGCTTAACCGCAGCCAGGCCCTCGTACCCGAGTGCTGCACGGTGCTACACAACGCCTACGGCACAGCACCAGGTATGTGGTTCGACACGCCACAGCGTGGTGTGGTGGTATCACTACCAGGCGTACCCTTCGAGATGGAGCACCTTATGGACGATGTAGTAGTACCTCGCCTTGCGGAGCACTTCGACCTGCGAAGCATAGTACACCGCACGCTGATAACGCGCGGCATCGCCGAATCGATACTTGCCGAGCGCATAGCCGCGTGGGAGGATGCACTGCCCGAATATATGCACTTAGCCTACCTCCCAGCGCCCAACATCGTGCGCCTACGCCTCTCGGCCTACGACGTAGATAAGGCCGAGGCTACGAAGGCTATAGAGTGCGAGTTTAATAAGCTCAGCGCCATCATTGGCGACAACATCGTCGGCTACGAGGGCGAGAGCATCGAGCATCTCATACACCAGAGGCTCAGCGAGCGCGGCCTTACGCTTGCTGTTGCCGAGAGCTGCACAGGAGGAGCCATAGCCTCGAAGTTCACAGCTATGGCTGGGGCGTCGCAGTACTTCCTCGCAGGCGTGGTGAGCTACTCTAACGAGTCGAAGCGCGACATTCTCGGAGTGAGGATGGCCGATATCGAGCAGTATGGTGCTGTGAGCGAGGAGGTTGCTCGGCAGATGGCAGAGGGTGTGCGACGCATCACAGGCTCGGACTACGCCCTGGCGACTACGGGCATTGCAGGCCCAGGAGGTGGTAGCGAGGCAAAGCCTATAGGCACGGTGTGGATGGCTTTAGCCACACCAATGGCTACTTATGCGCAGATGCGCAACTCGGGCAACGACCGAGGTCAGGTAATCAGCCGCGCCACGGCCTACGCCCTCGATATGCTCTACGACGAGCTTAAGAAACTGTTTTGAATTTTATTGAAAGAGTTTGTTCGTTGCAGCAAGAGATAGTTTCGGCTTCTTTGAGGCTCTTTTCGGCAACTTTTCATTTGTGATAATTGGAAATAGTCCACTATTACCTGCATACCCCAAATGAAAATTTTCACGAAATTAGCTCTCAAATAATCTCGAAATAAAATTCAAACA